>JAFPFL010000118.1 GCA_017425545.1 Oscillospiraceae bacterium
CGATACAGGAAGGTTACAGCCGCAGCCCGGGTGCATGGGCTGTTGGGATTGAAAGTGCTTGCCGTAGTCCCCTTGGTGATCCCGTTGGCCACAGCCCACCGAACCGCAATGATGCGGCTGAATCATCATAGTAGTGGCAGACCACCGCGTTCTCATGATCTGATCTGACACACTGAAAAAACACCCCCTGCGGCAAAGCCGCAGGGGGTGCTTTTGTCAGATATTAGTTGTTGCGGTAGTAGTTGATCAGGCAGCCGTCGACGATGATGCGGCGCTCGGCCTCGGTCAGGGCGCCGAGGGAGACCTTGAACTCGGTCACGGTGCCGTCGGGCTTGACCGCGTAGGCGGAGAAGTTGTCGCGGTCCTCGAGAACAGCCTGACGCACGCCGGGGATGAAGACGTAATCGCCGAGGTCGAAGACTTCGGGGTTCTCGACCAGGAACGGAACCATGCCCCAGTTGATGCAGTTGGAGCGATAGCGCTTGGTGGCGTATTCCCTGGCCAGGTTCGCGGAGGCGCCCATGACACGCTGGCAGGAAGCGGCCTGCTCACGGGCGGAGCCGTCGCCGGGCTTGTTGGCGAAGATCGTGGAGCCGATGTCGGTGCCCTCGCGGTCGACCTTCAGGCCGGCCTTTTCCAGAGCGTCATACACAGCCTTGACTTCCTCGGGGATGCCCTTGCCGGCGCGGCGGTCGCGGTCGAACTGACGCAGGACCTTGCTGCGGCCGACGTACTGCGGATCGCGGCGGGAGAGCGCAAACTCGGACAGACGCTCGGGGTTGGAGCGGTAGGAGGAGGTCTCGCCGGACGGGATCAGCTCGTCGGTGGTGGTGACCGGGTCGGTGATGTAGGAGCAGACCTTGACCAGCAGGTCGTCGGTCAGAGCGGGCATCTCGGGCCAGTCCTTGATGTTCGGTCCGAAGACAAGCTCGGTCTCCGGCTCGGCATGGCCCCAGCCGTTGTAGACGCGCTTTTCGTAGATGCCCTTGTCGAACTGGTAGTTGGGCTCGGTGTAGGTGACGTCCAGATCGGAGGCGGCGGTCAGCTTGCCGTGGTTGGCGGCGGTGGCGGCAATGGAACGGGCGTCCATCAGGGCGACAGCGGAGATCTGGCCCTCGCCGGGCTTGGAGCCTTCGCGGTTCGGGAAGTTGCGGGTCGTATGGCGGATGGAGAACTCGCCGTTGGCGGGCGTGTCGCCGGCGCCGAAGCACGGGCCGCAGAAGCACTCGCGGAGCAGAACGCCCGCGGAGACCAGGTCGAAGGCACGGCCGGTCTTGATCAGAGAGGACAGGACGGGCATGGAGCCGGGGTAGACGCTCAGGGAGAAGACGCCGTTGCCGATGGACTGGCCCTTCAGGATGTCGGCAGCCGCGCAGATGGAGTCGTAGGTGCCGCCGGAGCAGCCGGCGATCTCGCCCTGGTCGACCCAGATCGCGCCGTCGTGGAACTTCTTGGAGAGGTTCATCTTGACGCCCTTGAGCTGCTTGTTGGCATTCTCTTCCACAATGTGGAGGATGTCAGCCGCGTTCTCCTGCAGCTCGTGGATCGTGTAGGTGTTGGAGGGATGCATCGGCATCGCGATCGTGCACTCGATGGTGGACAGGTCGATGTAGACGCAGCCGTCGTACCAGGTGACGTCGGCGGGCTTGAGTTCCTTGTAGTCCTGCGGACGGCCGTGGATGGTCAGGTATTCCCTGGTCTTGTCGTCGGTGACCCAGATGGAGGACCAGCAGGTGGTCTCGGTGGTCATGACGTCGATCGCGTTGCGGTATTCCATGGGCAGGCCGGCGATGCCGGGGCCGACGAACTCCATGACCTTGTTCTTGACGTAGCCGTTCTTGTAGACCGCGCCGACGATGCTCAGAGCAACGTCGTGGGGGCCGACGCCGGGCTTGGGCGCGCCGGTCAGATAGATCGCGATGACGCTCGGGCGCTTGAAATCGTAGGTTCTTCCAACGAGCTGCTTGGCCAGCTCGCCGCCGCCTTCGCCGACGCCCAGGGTGCCGATGGCGCCGTAGCGGGTGTGGGAGTCGGAGCCGAGGATCATCTTGCCGCAGCCGGCCATCAGCTCCCGGTTGAGGGAGTGGATGTTGCCGAGGTTGGTGGGGATATAGATGCCGCCGAACTTATGCGCGGCGGAGAGGGCGAACTTGTGGTCGTCTTCGTTGATCGTGCCGCCGACCGCGCACAGGGAGTTGTGGCAGTTGGTGAGCAGATACGGAAGCGGGAACTTCGTCATGCCGGAAGCGCGGCCGGTCTGAATGATGCCGACATAGGTGATGTCGTGAGACGCCATCGAGTCGTACTTCAGGCGCAGATCGTCCATGCTGTCGACCGTGTTGTGGGCCTTCAGAATGCCATAGGCCATCGTACCCTTGAGGGCTTCTTCCCGGGTGACATCCTTGCCGGTGAGGGCCTTGACGTCATCCGGGGTGTTGACAATTGTCTTTCCGTCTACCAGATAAATTCCGTTGTCATAGAGCTTGATCATGTTGTTGCAATCTCCTTTATCATTCTTTCATCTGCATGCTGCAGAACGGCTTACGGGTTCCGGAGCTGCGCCGGGTATGCACAGTGCCCTATATTGCAGTATACAATATCGGTATCCGGAATGCAAGAGGAAAATCCGCTTTCCGCGCTTTTGGCCGAAATACGGATGCATTTCGCCGGGCTCGCCGCCGCGCCGCGCGGAAGCCGGCGCTTCCGCTTTTTTGGACTTGACAGTCCGGGGTTCTCATTATATTATAAATAATTAGTCAAAACACTGAATAATGCCCCGCAATCGGGCCTTGCAAAGGATGATGTTCATTGAGCTTTGGTTCTGCGCTCTATCAGCTGCTCATCGGGCCGCTGGAGCTGATGTTTGAAGTGATCTTCGCAATCGCGGACCGTCTGGTCGGCAATCACGGCATTGCGATCATTTTTCTGAGTCTCGCGATCAATTTTCTGGTCCTGCCCCTGTATCGCCGCGCCGACGCGCTCCAGCGCGAGCAGCGCGACAAGGCCGCGCAGATGAAGGACGGTGTGGACCACATCAAGAAAACCTTCTCCGGCAACGAGCGGTTTCTGATCCTCCAGACCTTCTACCGCCAGCATGACTACAAGCAGACCGACGTCTTCAAGGGCTCGATCTCGCTGCTGCTGCAGATCCCGTTCTTCACGGCGGCCTACCGCTTCCTCTCCGGCCTGCAGCTTCTGAAGGGCATGTCCTTCGGCCCGATCGCCGACATGGGCGCGCCCGACGGCATGCTGACGCTCTTCGGCCTGACGATCAACGTCCTGCCGATCCTGATGACGGCGATCAACTACGTCTCTGCCGCCATCTATATGAAGGGCTTCCCCTTCAAGAGCAAGCTCCAGACCTATCTGCTGGCCCTGGTCTTCCTGGTCCTGCTCTACAATTCCCCGGCCGGTCTGGTCTTCTACTGGACGCTGAACAACCTCTTCTCCCTGCTCAAGAACGTCTTCTACAAGATGAAGCGGCCAGGTCTGGTTCTGGGCGGCATCTTCTCCGCGGTCAGCGTGTTCGGCCTGCTCTATACGCTGGTGCTCCGTCCCCTGCCGACGCTGCGGATGAAGCTCTTTGTGGCCGTCATCCTGCTTGCCCTGCAGCTGCCGCTGATTCTCGCCCTGCGCAAGGCGCCGGCAAAGGCCCCGCTCAAGCTGACCAAAGCCGAGGTCAAGCAGCAGAGCCGCGGCTTCCTGCTCGCCTGCCTGTTTTTGGCTGTTCTGACCGGCGTGCTGATCCCCTCCGCCGTCATCCACGACTCGACCTCGGAGTTCGTCAACCTCATCACGCCCCGCTCCCCCCTGAACTACGTGCTCTCCTCGGCTCTGATGGCCGCCGGCACCTTCCTGATCTGGTTTGAGATCTTCTACCATCTGGCAGACGCCCGCGGCAGACGGGTCCTCGGCTTCGCCGTGACGGCTATGGCCTGCTGCGCCGCGGTAAACTATCTGTTCTTCGGCACGGAATTCGGCATGATCTCGTCGATGCTCCGCTACGACCTCGATCCGGTCTTCCGGCTCCGGGATATGGCGATCAACGCGGCCGTCCTGCTGGGGCTGTGCGCGCTGCTGTATCTGGTCTGGAAGAAGAAGCAGGCTCTGCTGCGGATCCTGATCGCCGCCCTGTGCTTCGTCACCGTGGGAATGTCCGCGGTCAATCTGGTCGGCATTCAGAAGGACTACCGCGAGACGGTCCGTCTGGCCAACGGGAGCAGCGAGATTCCCAAAATCCCGCTGAGCAGGGACGGTAAGAACGTGGTCGTCATCATGCTTGACCGCGCCATGGACTGGGCCTTCCCGTACCTCGTGGCGGAAAAGCCCGAGCTGGAGCAGATGTTCTCCGGCTTCACCTACTACCCCAACACCCTCTCCTACGGCGCTTTTACCAACTTCGGCGTCCCCGGCATCTACGGCGGCTATGAATACACGCCCGAGGAGATGAACCGCCGCTCCGACGAGCCGCTGGTGAAAAAGCACAACGAAGCTCTGCTTCTGATGCCCGAGCTCTTCTCCGACGCCGGCTACCGCGTGACGGTCTGCGATCCGCCCTATGCCAACTACCGGATGCCAACCGACCTGAGCATCTATCGGGATCTCCCCGGCGTGCGCGCCTACTCGACTATCCACGGTACCTTCAACAACGAAAACGGCGCCGCAGAAAACGCGGACAAGCTGCGCAGCCGCAACTTCTTCTGCTACAGTCTGTTCAAATCCGCCCCGCTGCTGCTGCAGAAAACGCTCTACGACAACGGCAGCTACAACCGCGCCGACGCGGCCAAAACCGCCGACGTCTCAGTGCAGACGCTGGACGGGATCTCACGGGCCACCGGAACCAGCAAGGCGTTTATGGACTCCTACACCGTGCTGGAGCACCTGCCGGACATCACGAGAATCGACGGCTCCGCAAAGGGCACGTTCCTGATCCTCGCCAACGAGACCACCCACAACCCGATGCTCCTGCAGGAGCCCGACTTCGTCCCCGCCGCCCGGGTGGACAACACGGCCTACGACAGCGCACACGCCCTGCGCGCCGACGGCAACGGCAACACCGTGGCGCTGACCACCGAGGATCAGATGATCCACTACCAGTCCAACATGGCTGCGCTTCTGAAGCTCGGCGCCTGGTTCAACTACCTGCGGGCAAACGGCCTGTACGACAACACGCGCATTATCATCGTCTCCGACCACGGCCGGAACACGCACCTGGATCCCTCGATGGAAGTGGAGGTGGGCGGCAACAGGATCGACCTGATGATCCACCAGCCCCTGCTCCTGGTCAAGGACTTTGACAGCGAGGGTCTGACCACCGACGAACAGTTCATGACCAACGCCGACACGCCGCTGCTGGCGATGGAGGGGCTGATCGAGAACCCGGTCAATCCCTTTACCGGAAAGGCGCTGACCAACGAGGCAAAATACGACGGCGCGCAGCACGTCATTTTCTCCTCGAAGTGGGACGTGCGGGAAAACAACGGCAACACCTTTGCGGCCGGCCGCTGGTTTGCCGTGGATGGCGACGTCCGCGACAGAGACAGCTGGACCTACCTGGGACTGTATTAAAGGAGGCAAGCGGAATGCTGTATTATATTGACCCGGGAACAGGCAGCATGCTCTTCACCGTGCTGCTCGGCGTCTTCGGCGCCGGCATCTACGCCGCTCGCAGCCTGTTTGTGAAGCTTCGCTTCAAAGCCGCCGGCGGAAAGGTCAAATCTGAGCAGACGACGCCCATCACGATCTTCTCCGACGACAAGCGCTATTGGAACATCTTTGCCCCGATCTGCAGAGAGCTTGACGCGCGCGGCCGGGACGTCTCCTATCTGACCGCCTCGCCCGACGACCCGGCCATGCAGTCGGGCCTGGATCACGTCCACGCCGAGTTCATCGGCAAGGGCGACAAGGCCTTCGCAGCCCTCAACGTCCTGCGCACGGACATTCTGCTCTCGACGACGCCCGGTCTGGACGTCTATCAGTGGAAGCGGTCCAAAAACGTGCGCTGGTACGTCCACATCCTCCACGCCGCCGGAAACGTGGCGGGCTACCGGATGTTCGGCATCGACTACTACGACGCGATGCTCCTGTCCGGGCAGTTCCAGGAGGATCAGCTCCGCGCCCTCGAATCGCAGCGGAACCTCCCGGCCAAGGAAGTCGTCTACGTCGGCATCCCCTATCTGGACGTGATGCGGCAGCGGCTGGCGGAGGCGCCTGCCCTGCCCGAACACGAGTTTACGGTCCTGCTCGCGCCATCCTGGGGCAAGAGCGCGCTTCTGAGTCTCTACGGCGAGCGGATCCTGCAGATTCTGAAGGACACCGGGTATCGGATCGTCGTCCGCCCGCACCCGCAGTCCTTCCAGTCCGAGAAGGAGATGCTCGAGCGGCTGATGAAGCAGTTCCCCGACAGCGACCGCTTCTCCTGGAACCGCGACACCGACAACTTCGACGTCCTGCGCGGCTCGGACGTCATGATCTCCGATTTCTCGGGCGTGATTTTTGAATATGCTCTGGTCTTTGACAAGCCGGTCATCTACCACAACGCCAAATTTGACAAGGCGCCTTACGACTCCTACTGGCTGAAGGATGAGCTCTGGACGCTGGAAACTCTGCCGCGGATCGGCAAGAGCCTGTCCGAGGAGAATCTGAACGATCTCAAACAGGCCATCGACAGCCTCCGCGACGACCCCGCCTACCGCGAAGCCCGCGACCGGGCACGCTCCGAGGTCTGGATGTATCCGGGCGAGGGCGCCGTGCGCACCGCCGACTATCTGGAGAAGAAGCTCGCGGAGCTGCATCCGGAAGCGGCACAGAGCGCGAAATGAAGCGCGCAAAGGCCGCCGGCCTGCTGCGCCTGTTTCTGCCCGCGCCGGTCTGGCTGCTTGCGAATTTCCTTCTGCGGCGGCTTCTGATCCGGCTCGGCCTGGGCGCGGCGGACGCCGCCGGGCTCTCGGCCCTGCTGCTGCTCCCGCCCCTGCTGGTCTGGTACCGTGCCGGCGCAGATGCCGGACGGATCCTGCCCGGGCGGTGGACAAGCTGGCTGCTTGCCGGGCTCTGCGCCGTCTGCGCGGCGCTCTCGGGCGGCTTTTTCGGCAGGCTATTCAGCGCGGCGCCCCCCGTGCCCGCAAGACCCCTTGCGATCCTCGGCCTCTGTTTCGCGGCCCCTGCCGCCGAGGAGGTCCTTTGCCGCGGCATTCTGCTCGGCCGGGGCAGGGCTCTGCTGGGAACGCCCCTCGCCTTTGCGCTGAGCGTCCTGCTCTTTGCCGGCGCCCATCTCACGCCCGGCGCCGCCTCGGCCGCCCTGCTCTTCGGCGCGGCCCTCGGCGCAATCTATCTGTACGGCGGCTCTCTGCTGCCGCCGATTTTCGCCCACATCGGCGCCAACTGCTTTGCCCTGCTGCGGCCCGGCGCCCTTCCCCGTTCCCTGCTGCCGGCCGGGACGCTGGTTTTGCTGGGTCTGACCTTCGCCGCCCTCGTCCTTCGACGCCGCGGCCGCTGAATCTGGAGGCTGTTATGAATCTCTCCCGCTATGAATTCGATCTGCTTGCCCATGTGGCCGAAAACGGCCCGGGCGTCTATCCCTGGCGCACGCTGACCGACGCGCTGGCCCTCTCGGGCGCGACGGTGAATGCGGTCCGCGCCGCGCTGACCGGGCGCGGTCTGCTGGAGGCCTCCGGCGACCGTCTTCAGGTCACCGGCGCCGGTATGAAGGCGCTGGAGCCCTATCGGGTCGAGCGCGCCGTGATCTTCGCGGCCGGCTTCGGCTCGCGGATGGCCCCCGTTACGCTGGACACGCCGAAGCCCCTGGTGCGCGTCAACGGCGTGCGCATCATCGACCGTCTGCTGGACGCCCTGATCGCCCGCGACATCACCGATATCACGATCGTGCGCGGCTATCGCAAGGCGGATTTTGACGTGCTGCTGGAAAAATACCCCTTCCTGCACTTTTGCGACAACGACGCCTACGAGACCGAGAACAACATCTCCTCCGCCCTTGCCGCGGGGGAAAAGATCGACAACTGCTATATCTGCGCCGGCGACCTGCTGGTGACCAACCCCAAGGTTATCCGCAAATACCACTACCGCTCCGACTATCTGGCCTCCTATGCCGAGGAGACCGACGACTGGTGCTTCACCTTTGAAAACGGCTTCACCGGAAGCTATCGGAAGGGCGGCGTCTACTGCTTCAATCAGTACGAGATCGCCTACTGGAACCGCGAGGACAGCGCCAGGCTCCGCGCCGACTTCCGCCGCGCCTATGAGACGGAGGAAAACGGAAAGGACCTGTTCTGGGAATTCATTCCGCTGGTTCTGTACCACGACAGCTACCGGGTGGAGATCCGTCCCTGCGCCAAGTCGGACATCATGGAGATCGACAACTTTTATGAGCTTGTGGAAATTGACCCGAGCTATCGGGATTATCATTCGAAAACGGAGGGATCCAAATGAAGTGCTACCATGGCGATATCCTGACAGTCAACGGAAAGGACGAGGTGTGCAGCTGGCTGGTTGAAGACGGCGGAAAAATCGTCTTCGTCGGCAATGAGCTGCCGGAGCGCTATCGCGGCGCGGAGCTTGTGGAGCTGGGCGGAAAGGCCCTCTGCCCGAGCTTTGCGGATACCCATCAGCATCTGGCTTCCTTCTCCGCCTTCCACGCCGGGCTGAACGTGATGGACGCGGCCTCCAACCGCGAGATCTCGGAGATGATCCGCGATTTCGTGCGACGCTCCTCCGCCAAGACCCTGATCGCCTTCGGCGCCTCCCCCTATTCGGTGGAGGAAGGCCGGCTGCTCTCCCGCGCCGAGCTGGACGCGGTCTGCCCGGACCGACCGATGATGGTGGTCAAGTACGACGGCCACGCCTGCATCATCAACACGCCCCTGCTGAAAAAGCTGGAAAAGAAGCTCGCCCCTCTGCGCGGCTACCACCCCGACACGGGCGAGATGAACCAGGAGGCCTTCTTCAAGGTCTCCGACTACATCACGAATTCCCTTTCGCCGATGGAGCTGGTGAAAAATCTGCAGAACGCGGTGGACTTCGAGGCCTCCCGGGGCATCGGCATGGTCCACACGGTCAGCGGCATCGGCTTCGTGGTCAATCTGGACATCACGCTGGAGCAGTTCTTTGCCCGCTCGCTTACGAACGGCTTCCAGGTGCGCGTCTTCCCGCAGTCGCTGGATATCCGCGCCGCCACGCGCCGCAAGCTGCCCCGGATCGGCGGCTGCTTCGCCTGCGCCCTCGACGGCTGCTTCGGCTCCCATGACGCGGCGATGAACGAGCCCTATACCGACGACGGCGCCGGCGGCGTGCTCTACTACTCCGACGAGAAGGTGACCGAGTTCTGCAAGAAGGCCAACCGCGCCGGACTGCAGATCGAGATGCACGCGATCGGCGACCGGGCCTTCGACCAGGCTGCCCGCGCCCTGCGCGCCGCCCTGGACGACTTCCCCCGCGAGGATCACCGCCACGGCATCATTCACGCCTGCCTGCCCACCGAGACCGGTCTGCAGATCTGCCGCGACTACCACATCCAGCTGCCG
This sequence comes from Oscillospiraceae bacterium, assembly GCA_017425545.1. GTDB lineage: Bacteria > Bacillota > Clostridia > Oscillospirales > Oscillospiraceae > JAFRPC01. Next base: position 9,537 of record JAFPFL010000118.1, read on the forward strand.
GTGCAGAGCGCCTTCATCAACTGGAAGCAGGAGCCGGACGCCTATCTGGAGCGGATCCTCGGCGCAGAGCGCACCGCTGCGCTCAACCCCCTGCGCACCTTCTGGGACATGGGCATCCGCATCTGCGCGGGCTCCGACGCCCCCTGCACCGCGCCAAACCCGGTGGACTGGATCGACAAGGCCGTCAACCACGCCAACCCCGCACAGGCACTGACCGTGCCGGAGGCGCTGCGGATGTGCACGATCAACGGCTACCGCGCGACCTTCGACGAGGCCGAGCGCGGCAGTCTGGAGGTCGGAAAGATCGCGGATATGGTCATGCTCTCGGAAAATCCCTGCAAGATGGAGCCCGCACGCCTGCACGAGCTGCGCGTGGAGCAGCTCCTTCTGGGCGGCAAGCCCTATGAGAGCTGCCGCCGCGGTGTGGCCGGCGCCATGCTGAAGGGCATGTTCTCCCGGGCCAAGGCATGAGGTCGCCGGAATGAATCAGCCATTGACCGAAGAGATGTTCACGCTGCTGAACAGTCTCTACGACGAATCCCGCGGCCGCACGCCGGTGTTCTCGGACGTCGGACTCAACCGCGTGCTGGAGCAGCCGGAGATCCGCCGCCGGCTGGTGGAGGCCGGTTATGCCGACCCGACCTTCGGGTGGATCACGCCGGCAGGCGTGGCCGCCCTCGCGCCCTACCGCGTGGAGCGGGCGGTCATTCTGGCCGCCGGGCCCTCGACGCGCTGCATCCCGCTCTCGCTGGAGTTGCCCAAGGCGCTGTTCAAGGTCAAGGGCGAATGCCTGATCGACCGGCAGATCGCCCAGCTGCAGGAGGCCGGGATCCGGGACATCACCGTGGTGATCGGCTATATGCACGAGCAGTTCGCCTATCTGACGAAGATCCCCGGCGTCCGCCTGGTGGAAAACCCCGACTATCTGGTCTGCAACAACATCCACAGCCTCCGCTGCGCGCGCAGCCGGCTGGCGAACAGCTATATCTGCGCCTGCGACGACTACTTTGCCGAGAACCCCTTCCACAGCTTCGAATACCGGAGCTTCTACGCGGGCGTCCGCGTGGACGGCACGAGCCCGGAGATGTTCGTCGATACCGACGGAGACGGCCGCATCGTGCGCATGGAAAAGGGACGCTCCGGCGGCCAGGTCCTGCTGGGGCACAGCTTCTGGACCTGCGACTTTGCCGAGGCCTTCCTCAATTTGGTCGACAGAATGCCGGCCTTAGAGCGGAAAGACGTCTTCTGGGAGTGGGTGGTCCAGGAGAATCTGGATTGCCTGCCGCCGATGTACTATCGGCGCTACGCCGGGAACGCGATCGTGGAGTTCGACTACTTTGACGACCTGCGCCGCTTCGACAGCGCCTATGTCAAGCACACCCACAGCCGGATCGTCAGCAACATCATCTCGGTGTTCCACTGCGACGAGGCCGAGATCCACTCCTTTCGCAAGATCAGCGAGGGGCTGACGAACACCTCCTTCATCTTCCGCTTCCGCGACCACGACTATATCTACCGCCACCCCGGCGCAGGAACCGAGCTGCTGGTCAGCCGCACCCATGAGAAGCAGTCTCTGGAGCTCGCCCGCGCTTGGGGCTTCGACCCGACCTTCGTGTACATGGACGAGCGGGAGGGCTGGAAGATCTCCCGCTTCGTGCCGGCTTTCCGGGAGCCGGTTTACGGAAACGAGGCGGACTCCGCGCAGATCCTGGGCGTGCTGCGGAAGCTGCACAGCCTGCCCATCCGCGTGGACTACGGTCTGGACCCCTGGCACGACGCGGAGCAGATCGAGGCCGCCCTCGAGGCGAAGAAGCCCGGCTGCTTTGCCCCCTATCTCCCGCTCAAGGCGCAGGTGGAGGCGCTTTGCCGGAAAACCGCCGGCGACGGCGTGGAGCCCTGCTTCTGCCACGGCGACACCTACTGCCACAACTGGATGCTGCTGCCGGACGGCGGGACGATCCTGATCGACTGGGAGTACGCCGGCTTCTCTGACCCCGGCATCGACGTAGGCTACTACATTGTGGACGCGATGTACGACTTTGACGCGGCCGCCCGCTTCATTGACGCCTATCTCGGCGATCAGGCCGACGAGACGCGGCGCTTCCACTTCATGGCCTACGTGGCGATCATCGCCTACTACTGGTTCGTCTGGTCCCTGTACCGCGAGGCCTGCGGCACGCCGATGCCCGAGGCGCGCGACGCCTGGCACGTCATGGCAGTGCGCTATGCCCGGCATCTGACCGAATGAGCCCGTTTGAAAACACTTTGATAAAAGAAACGGCGCTGCCGGATCCATTGGATCCGGCAGCGCTTCTGTATTCTGGTGGGATCAGGCCTTGATGCCGTCGATCTGCTCGGTGAGCTTGCAGATCTCGTCGATGATCGAGCCGATGTAGTCGATCGTGTCGTTGAGCGGCGCGTCGGTGGTGATGTCCACGCCGGCAAGCTTTGCCAGGCCGATCGGGTCGAGGGTGGAGCCGGCGTCGAGGACCTTCTTCCAGTCGTCCACAGCGGTCTGGCCCTCGCGCTCGATGCGGCGGGCGACCTCAGTGGCGACGGTGAGGCCGGCGGAATAGGTGTAGGAGTACAGGCCCATGTAGTAGTGGGGCTGGCGCATCCAGGTCAGCTCGGCGCCCTCGTTGAGGACGACCGCGTCGCCCCAGAAGGTCTCGAGGTTCTTACGGAAGATCCCGGACAGGGTCTCGGCGTTGACCGAGCCGCCCTCGTCGATGATCTTGTAGACCTCGCGCTGGTACCAGGCCTCGCGCAGATGGGTGACAAAGTTGTGGTAGTAGGTATTGGAGATCATGCTCGAGAGGACCCAGCGGCGGAAACGCGGGTCGGAGTTGGTCTTGAGCAGGTACTGCGCGAAGAGCAGCTCGTTCATCGTGGACGGGGCTTCGATCAGGTAGGACGAGACGTCGGTGTCGTAGAGCGACTGCTTTGCGTTGCAGTGGCGGAAGTGGCCGGCGTGGCCGAGCTCATGGGCAACGGTGAAGACGTCGGACATTCTGTCGTTCCAGCTCAGCAGGATGAAGGAGTTCCGGCCGTAGGGGCTGGAGCAGAAGCCGCCGGTGCACTTGCCCTGGTTCTTGGCGAAGTCGATCCAGCGCTTGTCGAAGGCTTCCTCGACCATCGAGACGTAGTCCTCGCCGAGGATTGCGAGGCCGTTTTTGACGTATTCCCGCGCCTCGGGGATCGTGACGCGCGGATCGTAGTCCGGGTCCAGCGAGAGCTTGAGGTCGGCGAAGGTCATCTCCTCGAGGCCGTACTTCTTCTGCAGCAGCTTCGCGTAGCGGCGCATGTGCGGGGCGAGGCGCTCGGTGATGCCGTCGATCTGGCGGTCGTACATCTCACGGGTGACCTTCTGATCGAAGAGCAGATAGTCGAAGACGGATTTGTGGCCGCGGAGGGTCGCCAGCACCTTCTCCTGGCAGACCTCGGCGTTGTAGGCTGCGCCGGTCACGTTTTCGTACTGGCGGATCTTGTCGGAAAAGGCGCGGAAGGCGGCGCGGCGGACCTCGGTGTCGCGCTCGTACTCGTAGTCGTCCTCAAAGAGGGAGTAGCCGAGGGGGTATTCCTTGCCGTTGACGGTGAAGGACGGGAACTTCATGTCCGCGAGCTTCGCCATGTTGTAGACCTCGTAGGGCGTGGAGAAGGCCTTGCGCAGGGCGGCCAGGACCTTCTCGGTCTCGGCGGAGAGCTGGTGGGGCTTGCTGCGCAGCAGGTCCATCAGATAGTGCTTGCAGCCGACCGCCTTTTCGATGGCGGCGGAAAGGGTCTCCTCGCTCTGCTCGAGGATCTCGCTTTCGATGAAGCTGAGACGGCTGTTGAGCTGCGCCTCGACGGCGGAGATCCGGTCGCTGCGCTCCATGTTGGCGGTGTCGGTGTAGTCGACCTCGACGGCCAGCTCTACATAGGAGCCGACCAGGTAGAACTTGCGCTTGTACTGCTCGTATTCGTCGAGACAGGCGACGATGCGGTCCGGGTCATTCAGTCTGCCCTTGTACTCCGCCTCCAGATGGTCGGCGATGGCCTGGGCGGCCTGATAGTCAGCCTCCATTTCGGCCTCGGTGGGATAGATCAGGGACAGGTCCCACTTGAGCTCCTCGGGGACATCCTTGCGTTTGGCTAATTCCATATTCGTTTGGCCTCCTCTTTTTGTTGTTCAACAGGCTTATTCTACACGGATTTTTTTCTTGCGTCAAGGGGCTAGGCGGCCGCGCGCGGGTTCATTTTTTGGATAACATCGCGGCGGCCTGAGATCAGGCCGCCCTGCAATCGCGACAGCCTGCTTTTTCTATGCAGTTATTTACGTTTTTTATGCAAGGAATATAAATAATTATTTACGCCGCTTCTTGCATCTGCCGAAAAACCGTGCTATAGTGAAGGTAGCCTTGTTCCCGTGCGCTGCAAGGTTTTCTCATTTTATACGAAAGGACATGCGGATATGAGGATTACCCAACACCCGATCCTTACCTTTAACCGGGGTAAGGAAATTCATTTCACCTTTAACGGTCAGCCCATGACGGGGTATGAAGGCGAAACGATTGCGGCCGCACTCCACGCTGCCGGTGTAAAAGTGCTTGCCAAGAGCCTGGAAAAGCACCGTCCTCGCGGATTCTACTGTGCCATCGGCAACTGCGCATCCTGCCAGATGGTCGTAGACGGAGAGCCCAACGTCCGAACCTGCATTACCCTCCTTCGGGAAGGGATGACGGTTGAAACGCAGGAAGGAAAGGGGAAGATCAAATGAAAGAAGTTGAACTGCTGATCATCGGATCTGGCCCCGCCGGCCTGTGTGCCGCGATCTCCGCGGCGTCCTCCGGCGCCAGGGTGCTCATTTTGGAGCGCAGCTTCCGGCCCGGCGGACAGCTCATCAAGCAGACCCATATGTTCTTCGGCTCGGAGGCCCAGTATGCTTCCCACAGAGGCGTCGACATCGCCGACATCCTGCTCGACAAGGTCCGCGCGCTCGGCGATCGGATCGAGATTATGCTCAACACGACCGCCGTCGCCTTCTATGAGGACAACGTGGTCACGGCCCTGAAGGACGAGAAGGAATACTTCAAGATCAAGGCCAAGTCCATTGTCTGCGCCACCGGCGCTTTCGAGAAATCCCTGGCCTTCCCCAACAACGACCTGCCCGGCATCTACGGCGCAGGCGCCGTGCAGACCCTGATGAACGTCTACGGCGTCAAGCCCGGCGACCGGGTTCTGATGGTCGGCGCGGGCAACATCGGCGTCATCGTGAGCTACCAGCTCATGCAGGCGGGCATTCAGGTCGTGGCAGTTCTGGACGCGGCGCCGCGCATCGGCGCGTACCTGGTCCACGCCTCTAAGCTCGCCCGGATGGGCGTGCCTATCCTGACCTCCCACACCGTCAAGGAGGCCATCGGCACCGACTGCATCGAGGCCGCCGTGGTCTGCGAGGTGGACGAGAAATTCCAGCCCATCCCCGGCACCGAAACGCGGTATGACGTGGACGTGCTGTGCATCTCCGTCGGCCTGAGCCCGCTCAACGAGCTGCTGGCCATGCGCGGCGTCGAGATGAAATACGTTCCCCAGCTCAGCGGAAGCGTCCCCATGCGGACGGAAACCTGCGAGACCTGCATCCCCGGCGTCTTCGTCGCCGGCGACGCCTCCGGCATCGAGGAGGCGAGCTCCGCGATGGTGGAGGGCTATCTGGCAGGCCTGTGCGCGGCGGCAAAGCTCGGCCACGTGCCGGAGGACTTCGAAGCGCGCAAGCAGGACTATCTCAAGCAGCTTGAAGACCTGCGCTCCGGACCGGTCGGCGACCGGATCCGCGCCGGCATGAAGCTCACCCAGCTGTAAGGAGGAAGGAACATGTTTGAGAAAACAGGTGTGGCCACCCGAGAAATGGTCATGACAAAATTTCCTCCCATCGAGAGGATCAACAACGGCCCAGTCGCGGTGGTGGAGTGCTACCAGAAGATCCCCTGCAACCCCTGCTCGACGGCCTGCCCCTTCGGCGCGATCACGGTCGGCGAGGATATCAACAACATCCCCTGCCGGGACGAGAACCTCTGCACCGGCTGCGGCCAGTGCGTGGCAAAATGCCCGGGTCTGGCAATTATGATCGTGGACGGCTCCAAATCCGACGAGACCGTCCAGTTCCGCATCCCCTATGAGTTCCTGCCGCTGCCCGAGGCGGGCGAGACCGTCGTCGGCCTGGACCGCGCCGGACAGCCCATCTGCAAGGCGAAGGTCCTCCGGGTGATGAATCCCCCCGCCTTCGACCGCACCCCGGTCGTCACCCTCGAGGTCGAGCGGAAATATCTCTACGACTTCCGAAATTTCAGGAGGGAGGCAGAAGCAAATGGATGAGAACACCATTATTTGCCGTTGTTCCGACGTCACGCTGAAGGAGATCCGGGACCTGATCGCGCAGGGCTACGTGACCTACGATGAGATTAAGCGCATCACCCGCATCGGCATGGGTCCCTGCCAGGGCAAGACCTGCGGCCAGCTCGTGCTGCGGGAGATTGCCAACGCGACCGGCCAGAGCATGGCCGACCTGAAATTCCACAACATCCGCCCGCCGGTGGTGGGCGTACCCCTTCATCTGATCGCGGAGGAGGCCAAAAAGAATGAAGAATAGAGCGGATATCGTCATCATCGGCGCGGGTATGTCCGGCTGCTCCATCGCCTACAACCTGGCCGTCCGCGGGGCGAAGAACATCGTGGTTCTGGAAAAGAGCTTCATCTGCTCCGGCTCCACCGGCGCCTGCGGCGCTGGCTTCCGCATGCAGTGGGGCACCGAGATGAACTGCCGCATGTCCAAGTTCTCCACGGAGTTCTTCAAGCATGCCAACGACATTCTCGAATACGACGGCGACATCGAGCTTCGTCAGAGCGGTTACCTGATGATCGCCGACACCGAGAAGGAACTGACCCAGTTCCGCAAGAACATCGAGGTTCAGCACGCCTGCGGCATCCCCTCCCGCATGGTCAGCCTGGAGGAGGCCAAGGAGCTGGTTCCCCATCTGAACACCGACGTCCTCTCCGGCGCGGCCTACTGCCAGGAGGACGGCTTCCTGAACCCCCACAAGACGACCGACGCCTTCTACAAGGCCGCCAAGCGGCTGGGCGTGGAGTTCAACACCTTCACCGAGGTCACCGGCATCAGGACCGAGCACGGCAGGATCGTCGGCGTCGAGACGAACAAGGGCTATATTGAGACGCCCATCGTCGTCAACGCAGCCAACGCCTGGTCCCAGGGCATCGCAAAGATGGTCGGCGTGGACCTGCCGCTCTACTCCGAGCGCCACCAGATCCTGGTCACCGAGCCCGTCGAGCACATGCAGGATCCAATGGTCATGGCCTTCAATCTGAACCTCTACGTCCAGCAGAGCCCGCACGGCTCCTTCATCATGGGCCGAAGCGACTCCTCCGAGCCCAAGGACCTGCGCAGGACCTCCTCCTGGCACTTCCTGGAGGAGATGGCAAAGACGATCGACAACGTCCTGCCCCTGATCGGAAAGCTCCGCGTGATCCGCCAGTGGGCCGGCCTGTACAACATGTCTCCCGACCGCCAGCCAATCTATGACAAGGTGGAGGGCGTGGAGGGCTTCTATGTGGCCTGCGGTTTCTCCGGCCACGGCTTCATGTTCGGCCCGGTCACCGGCACCGTCATGTCCGAGATGATTCTGGGTCTCGAGCCCACGATCGACGCCTCCCGGCTCAAGCTCACCCGCTTCGCCGAGGGCAACCTCTTCACGGAGCCCTCCGTCGTCTGAGCGCCACAGGATGCGAAAACGCCCCGGCACACGACGGCTCAGCGCGCAATCGGCCCGGCGCAAAAAGAATCCCATATTTCCAAACAGCTCCCGGGCAGCCGTCCGGGAGCTGTTTCCACCCCGGCAGCGCAGCAGGTTCTGGCGGATCCGCGCGGACGCCGCCCCGGTCAAGTCCTGTGAAAACAGATTGCAAAGCCGGAGGATCGGCGGTATAATACAGACAGAACAACGCTGCAGCCGGATGGGCAGTCCGTTCGCTGCGCAGAGCGGGAGGAGCCGGCGATGAAGCGGACAAACGCCGAACAACAGAAAACCGTGCTGATCACCGGGGCGGCGGGCGGGATGGGCCGCGCGGCCTGCAGGCTGCTGAGGGATTCGGGCTGGCAGGTGGTCGGGCTGGACATAGCCGCGCCGCAGGAGGAAGGCCAGCGGGCAGCTGCGCCGAACGCGGCGGAGCCGCAGGCGGCGGCAGCGCGCTTTCTTCCGGTCGATCTGACGAGCGAGGCGGAGACGGCGGCAGCCGTCGCGCAGCTTGCGCGCGAGGGCTTTCGCTTTGACGCGGTCATCCACCACGCCGGGATCTACGACCTGCATTCCCTGGTCGAGCTGCCGGCGGACGAGGTTCAGAAAATCTTCGCCGTCAACCTCTTTGCCGCGATGCGGCTCAACCGGCTGATCCTGCCCCTGCTGCGTCCCCGCGCGCGGATCATTCTGACCTCCAGCGAGCTGGCCCCGCTCGACCCCCTCCCCTTCACGGGCATCTACGCAATCACGAAGACGGCGGTGGAGCGCTACGCCCAGTCCCTGCGCATGGAGCTGCAGCTTCTGGGCTGCGACGTTGTGATCCTGCGGCCCGGCGCGGTCAAGACGCAATTGCTGGACGTCTCGACTGCGAAGCTCGACCGCTTCTGCGAGACGACGACGCACTACCCGGTCAACGCGGCGCGGTTTCGGAAGATCGTCAACTCCGTGGAGGCAAAGAACGTCAGCCCGGAGAAGATCGCGGAGACGGACGCGCGGATCTTACGCGCGCGCAGGCCGCGCTACGTCTACAGTCTGAACCGGAATCCCGCCCTGCGCCTGCTGAGCGCCCTGCCGCAGCATCTGCAGGCGGCGATCCTGCGGCGGATCCTCGCCGCGCCGAAGGACTGAACCGCAGACCGGCCCGGGCACTTGCATTCCGGCGCCGGACGCGCTATAATAGGATGCGGCGAAAACGACCGAAGCCGGTCGTTTTCGCCATCCGAGCCTCCGGATCGGTTCCGGAGGAGTTTCCGTGAGATTGGAGGAGTCTTTATGCATGCATCACCGGAAACAGAGCTGAATCTGGAAGAGCTGCGGCTGCAGGCAAAACGCGCCGCAGAGGAGCTGGTCGAGGCTGCCAGGCTGAAGGCCGGCAGTCTGGTCGTCGTGGGCTGCTCGTCGAGCGAGATCGTCGGCAGCAGGATCGGAAGCGATTCCAACCTCGACGTGGCCGAGGCCGTGTTTGACGGCATTTACGGCGTCCTGCAGGAAAAGGGCGTCTACCTGGCAGCCCAGTGCTGCGAGCACCTCAACCGCGCGCTGATCGTGGAGCGGGAAGCCGCAGCCGGCTATGAGCAGGTCAACGTCGTGCCGCAGAAGAAAGCGGGCGGCAGCTTCGCCACCACCGCCTACGCGCGCTTCCGCGACCCGGTCGCGGTCGAGGAGGTTCGGGCGGACGCCGGGCTCGACATCGGTGCGACCCTGATCGGCATGCACCTCAAGCGCGTCGCGGTGCCGGTCCGCCTGTCCATGAACCACATCGGCAGCGCCGTTCTGATCGCCGCCCGCACGCGGCTCAAGTTCGTCGGCGGCGTCCGCGCCGTCTACGACCAGTCGCTGCTGTAAGGTTTTTTACGCCGTGAATCCGGCTCGGAAAAGCGCGGGACCCGCTTCTCCCCCCGCCCATCGAACGCCAGAAAGGAGGCGCTCCATGCGTCTGAATACCCTGTTGTTCCGGCTCGGCTGTGCGTGGAGCGACAGAAAACGCGACCGCGGACTCACAACGCCCGACGACGTGACCCGGCAGGACGGGATCGTCTACGGGCCGGATCGGAAGCACCACACCCTCGATCTCTACCGGCCGAAGCAGGCGGAGGGCCGACTGCCCGTGATTGTCAGCGTCCACGGCGGCGGCTATATCTACGGCAGCACGGTGCAGTATCAGTTTTACTGCATGCACCTGGCACAGCTTGGATTCGCGGTTGTGAACTTCAACTACCGGCTGGCGCCGAAATACAAGTTCCCCGCGCCGCTGGAGGATACGAACCGAGTTCTCGCATGGGTCTGCGCCCACGCCGACGAGCAGGGGCTCGACCCGGAGAACGTCTTCCTCGTGGGCGATTCCGCCGGCGCCCAGATCGCCTGCCAATACGCGGTGATCTGCTCGAATCCGGCCTACGAGAAGCTGATGGACGTCCACCCGCCGAGGTTCCGCCTGGGCGCGGTCGGCCTCAACTGCGGCGTCTACGACGTAACGGAGCTGGTACGCGATCCGCACAACTCGATTGCGCGGGAATATCTCGGGAAGGACCCGGACGTCTTCGGCGAGCAGCTGGACGTGCTCAAATTCGTGACCGGAGACTTTCCGCCGACCTACCTGCTCAGCGCGAAGGGCGATTTCCTGCTCTCCTGCTGCCGCCCGATGGAGGAGCTGCTGAGAAGCAGAGGCGTGGAGACGGCCTGTAAAATCTACGGCGGCGAGACGACCGGCCACGTCTTCCACGTCGACCAGCGCTCCGCGCCCGGCAGGGAGGCCAACCGCGACGAGACGGATTTCTTCCGCGCACACCTGGTCTGATCGGCGAGAATTAAAAATAACTGCATACAACCCATCGGATCGGGGACCGGCAAATCGCCGGTCCCCGATCTTCGCGTTTCGGCAGTGCAAAAAACAGAGATTTTTTCGGAAAGCGGCAAATCTTTTCAGCCCTTCGTGCATCTTCAGGGTAGAAAAGGGCGAAGTGCGTCCGTGCGCGGCCTGCCGGCGCACGGATCGGCATGGACGCCACGGCCTTCGTCGGGGAGGCGATCGGGCGGTACTGCGCCGGTCTGCCGAAGTGCCTGCCCGCCTCGCAGGACAAAAGCGAAAACCCGGCAAGGCGGTAATTTCTGACATATGTCAAGATTCCGTTGACAAGCAGCTCTCTGTGCGCTATTATATTGATAGCATATGTCAGAAATGGAGGGACTTCCATGGCAGGCAGAAAGGAAAAGCCGAGATGCGTCGGGACGATCCCGGAATACGTCGGCTTTCAGCCGGAGGGCATTTCGAACAGCGAGGAGATCCGTCTGGCCGTGGATGAGTTCGAGACGATCCGCCTGATCGATCTGGACCGTCTGAGCCAGGACGAGACCGCCCGCAGAATGGAGGTCGCCCGCTCCACGGTGGCGGCGATCTACGACCGGGCAAGGGCGAAGCTTGCCGACGCGCTGGTCAACGGAAAACGCCTTCTGATCGAGGGCGGGAACGTGCGCTTCCACTCCATTTCCGACTGCGGCGAATCAAACGTCAAAGGAGAACACACCATGAGAATCGCAGTGACCTATGAAAACGGGGAGATCTTCCAGCACTTCGGCAGGACCGAGCAGTTCCGCATCTATGACGCGGAGGACGGCAAGGTGACAGCCGCGCAGACGGTCGGAACCAATGGCGCCGGACACGGCGCGCTGGCGGGTTTTCTGAAATCGATGAACGTCGACGTGTTGATCTGCGGCGGCATCGGCGGCGGCGCACAGGCGGCCATGAACGCGGCCGGGATCGCCATCTACGGCGGCGTTTCGGGCAATACCGACGAGGCCGTGCAGCGGTTCCTTGCGGGCACGCTTGCATATGATCCGAACGTGGTCTGCTCGCACCACCACGAGCATCACGAAGGGGGCTGCGGCCATCACGGGGGCGGCTGCGGCAGCCACGACTGCCACGGAGCCTGATTGGACAGCAGAAACGGGACGGCGAAGAACGCCGTCCCGTTTTTCTGCGCTGCTTTCCCCGCCAGGCAGCCGCAGGCTGTGATTGACATCGACCCGGCGGGCTGATATAATAGCAGTATCTTATCAACAATGGAGGTCAGCCCCATGAAAAAAACGCTTGCGATGCTGCTGGCAGTTCTGATGCTGCTCTCTCTGGCAGCCTGCAAAAAGGACACGCAGACCGGATTGCCCTCCGGCGGCACATCCAGTCCCTTGACGGTGGAATCCATTTCCGGCGCCTGGAAGGGCGCCATGCTCGTTTCCGGCGAGCTGATGTCGGATCTGATGGCGGAGAGCGTCTTCGGCTCCGACTCGTTCCAGACGATGAGCGACGACCAGAAGCAGAAGATTGCGGAAGCCGTCCGGAGCCTTGCGCCGTTGAGCATTCAGATGAACTTCCGCATTGAAACCGACAACACTTTTCATCTCACCCCGGACGACGATTTCGTCGACAGCGTCAGCAGCTGGTCGGGCGACCTGACGGAGGCCATGCTGCGGGCAGTGCTCCCCGGAGAGATCGAAAAGGTCTGCAAGAAGAGCGGCATCACCGTGGAGGATTATCTGAAGGCGCAGGGCAAGAAGGACATGGACGCGTTTTTGGAAGACACGATCGCTCTGATGCGCGAGCAGCTTCTGCCGAGCATGAAGACGTCGCTGCAGGAATCGATGAAGAACGCGGACGCAAATCGGACCCACGCCTATGAGATCAGGGACGGAAAGCTCTATCTCTATCTGAAGGAGCTCGAAGACGGCAGCCCCGACAAGGACCAGTACATGGTCGCGGAGCTGCAGGGCGACAAGCTCGTGATCGTCTCCGCACACGGACAGGCCGACGCCGGCGAGAGCTCCGGCGCCGACATCAACAGCCTGATCGGCAAGCTCCTGCCGGTCGAGCTGAGCCGCGTTTCGTAAAAACTACCCCGGGAATCCGGGCAGCCCCCGCGCGGGGCGGCAGAAGGGCGTGCTGCTTTTGCAGCACGCCCTTCCTGCATAAAACTATGAAATTATGAGACTATGAAAATAATGTGGTACGTGGCAGTTCTGCGAATCTCCACATAATATTCGATTCTTGTCTCAGGGAAGGACCTCGACCGTGTAGTTGGATTCGCGGTTGATCAGAAGCTCCGGATCCGTGACCCAGATCGTCGTCAGATCGTCGCGGAGCAGCAGAGCCGCAGAGCAGTCGGTAAAGCTGCGCGCGGCGGTCTTGATCTCCTCGTCCGACTCCTTCATGGACAGCTGCAGGGCCTCCAGGAAGAGCTCCGGCGCCGTCAGGCTGTCCGAGCGGACGAAGGCGGAGAGCAGGACGTCACGGAAGGCGCCGTCCGAAGGAACGGTGGGATAGCGGTAATAGACCTTGTCCGCGGCCTTGAAGCCGTAGTAACCGTCGCTGTCCGAGCTGAGCGGGAAGCAGAGCAGTCTGCAGCCGCAGCTGCCGGCGTTGACGGGGATCTGCGCGGCGGCCTGAATGCCGCTCTCGAGCAGGCCGTCAAGCAGGCAGGGGTTCTCGCCGGTGTAATCCGAGAACGTGATCGAGACGCCGTTGTCGCCGTAGAGGAAGCCGTTTCGGTAGCCCTTGGCCTGCAGGCGGCCGGCGACCAGCTGCAGCTTATAGGCCTCCTGGAGAATGTTCAGGTCCAGAATCGGCGCATCCGCCAGCTCCATCTCCTGCACCAGGCTCAAGTACTCGTCGCTGACGGTCAGGCAGACCGTGCAGGCGTCCTCATCGGAGAAGGTCAGCTGGAAATTGTCCGGGTTCGCCGCAGCCTCAGCCAGCCGGGAGATGCGCTCGGCCTCGGCGGAATTGATCACCGGATCGTATTCATAGGGGTCGCTGGAATAGAGGATCGAATACCACTCGGTATAGAGGGCGCCGGCGTAGAGATTGAAGCCCCGGTTCTCGCGTGTCAGCCGATCGGCGTCCTTGAGGGTGTCATACAGATCGCGGCTGATTTTGAGCTCCTGGCCGAGGTTCTGGTTGATCGAGGCGATGTTCGTGCAGAAGGCGTAGGTCATGCTCGGGCTGAGCTCGGCATAGACGTGCTTGAGGGCGTCGGAATAGTCGTCGACGAGCTGGTCGTAGGTGTTGCGGACCTTGTTCCGCGAGCCGGTGAGCTGATAGCGCAGGTGCGTGTTCAGCTGGAAGCCGGGGACGGTCTTGTCCTCTTCGGCCGCGATCTCGTAGAGGCCGGGGTCCATGTCGCTCTTGTTGCGGATATAGAAGATGGCAAAGACGATCAGCCCGACGAGGACCGCCGCGAGCAGGATCGACCAGCCGTTCATGCGCCGTCTCTTCGCGGTTCTTGAGAGCGGGCTCTTATCCTCTACCTTCCCGGAATTTTCCAGCTGGTCCTTATACGGATGATGACCGTTGTCCAGCTCTTCTGCGGTAAGTCTTCTTTTCATAATCTGTCCCCATTGCCGGGACGGCGGGATCCGCCGGCAGCCGGCCGTTTCGTTGTATTCCCGCGTTTTTCGCAGGATGCTTAAAATCAGTATAGCATAGGCGGCGGATGATTGCAAGAATCCGCGGCGTTTTTTTCGCCCGCGGCGGAGCCGCGGAGCTGCCGTTTGGAGAAATATGGAGATTTGGGGAAATCAAATAATTACAACTTGTAATTCTTTCGTCATTATGGTATCATAACCATGTCGCCCGGGGTCGGCAGACGTCGAAAAAACAACAGCCGGGGACGCGGAGCCATGCTCCGCCTGGATCTTGCATGAAAAGATGGAAAACCGCGCTCGCGGGGCTTCTGGCCGCCGTGGGACTGATGGCGGCGCTGCCGACGACAGCCGCGGCCGCAGACGAAAAAATTGAAAAAGCCCTGGAATGGGGCATTGAAGTTGCCGAAAACGACCGGCACGGCTACAGCCAGACCAACCGATTCGGCCCGGACTACGACTGCTCCTCCTTCGTCAGCACCGCGCTGATGGAGGGCGGCTTCGAGCTCGACGGTGTGCGTTCGACCTACACGCTCAAGGCAGCGCTGACGGAGCTGGGCTTTGAATGCTACCGCAAGGGCGAGGTGGAGCTCGAACGCGGCGACATCCTTCTTGACCCGGCCGCGCACGTGGAATTCTATCTGGGCGACGGCATGTGCCTGGCTGCCCACAGAGACTACGACTGGCGCTCCGGCGACAGCACCGGCAAGGAGATCGCCGTCCGCGGCGAGAGCTGGTGCAGCTTCTGCCGGCGGCACGAATACGTCTACATCCTGCGGTATCCGGAAGCTCCGGAGCCCGAAGCTGAGGCGGAGGCCACCGAGACCGCCTCTGCCGCGCATATCTTCTACCTGCCCATGGAACAGATCGAGCAGGAGACCGCCATGCTGGAGGCGGCTGAAAAGAATCTGCACAGCTACTCGCTTTTGGCACATCTGATCGAGGACTCTGAATGACGTCGGTTTCTCCGCAGCGGAAAACCGCAATTTGACAGACAGCCCCCGGGATTCGACCGAATCCCGGGGGCTGCCGTGTTATACTGGGGAAAACGAAGGAAACCGGAGGGATCATTCATGAAAATAAAGCTTCGTCTGACCGCCTGCCTTCTGGCGCTGCTGCTGGCCGCTCCCCTGCTCTGCCCTGTCCGCGCCGCGGAGGATTCCAACGAAATCCACGTCGAGCGTGTCGTCTCCGCGCTGAAGACGTTCTTCATGGGTTCGGAGGGCGATTACGGCTCCGTCAACCCGAACGACAGCGGGGCGCTCTCGGTCGGGATCCTGCAATGGCACGGCGTCCGGGCGCTGGGGCTGGTACGCCGCGTGGTTGATGCCGCGCCGGATCTGATCTGGACGCTTCCGGCCGGTATGCGCGCGGAGATCCGGGATCCGGATGAGCGCTGGGACAACCGGACGCTGAGCTCCTCGGAGCAGGCGGCGCTCTCGGCCCTGCTCGCGTCCGAGGCCGGGCGGCAGACGCAGGACGAGCTCGCGCGGGAGGATCTGCTCTCCTATATTGAGACCGGACGGCGGGCGGGCATGTGCAGCGACGCCACGGCTTTCTACTATGCCTCGATCCTGAACCAGTTCGGCCTCGGCGGTGCCAGAACCTACCTGGGAAAAATCCGCCAGACCCTCGGCGTCGGGGATACATACAGCTTCATAAGCCTCGAGGAGCTGCACGCGGCGGTCCGCGCCACCCGATACGGGCAGCGGTATCTCGCCACCCGCGAGCGCGCGTACGCCTGCGTGCAGGCTCTGGGCTGGAGCATGACAGGGCAGGACCGCTTTCTCGATCTGCCGCCCGTCGGAAGCTGGGACCGGACGGCGATCGACTATACCGTGGAACGCGGCCTGCTGTGCGGCGTCTCGCCCACGCGCTTTGACCCGGCGGGGACGATGACCCGCGCGATGGTCGTCACGGTTCTCTGGCGGATGGCCGGCGAGCCGGAGCCGGCCCAGGCGCCGGCCTTCGCGGACGTTCCCGCGGGAAAATGGTATGCAGGCGCAGTCGCCTGGGCGGCGGAGGCCGGCATCGTTCAAGGCTGTTCCCAGACCGCCTTTGCCCCGGCGCGGGCCGTCACCCGGGAGCAGTTTGTGACCTTCCTGTACCGCTATGCGCAGTGGGCCGGGACAGCCGGGACGCCGGAAGAAGGCGCGGCGGACGTCCTTGCAGTCTTTGCAGACGCGGACAGGGCCTCGCAGTATGCCTGCGAGGCCCTGTCCTGGGCGGTGTCGCGCGGGATCCTATGCGGGGAGAACGTCTCCGGCGCACGGTGGCTCCGCCCGCGGATGACGGCCACCCGCGCCGAGTCCGCCGCGCTGCTGATGCGCTGTGAGGAGGCGGCAAAGCAGACGACGCGGGGCGGGATGGATCTTCCTGCGCTTACGCTTTGGCTGCCAGCTCCAGGAAGAGGTCCACGCGATCCTTGAAGATCTCCAGGCTGGAGCGCCAGAAGTTCACGTCGCCGAGGTCGATGTCCGCCATCTTTGCCACGTCCTCAACGGAGCTGACCGTGGTCGCCTTGAGCAGGGCGCGGTACTTGGGCAGGAAGGCCTCGCCCTCCTTGCGGTACTGGGCGTAGAGGCCGGCGGCGAAGAGTCCGCCGAAGGCATAGGGGAAGTTATAGAAGCTCAGTCCGGCGGAATAGTAGTGGCTCTTGCAGACCCACATGTAGGGGTTCAGGCTCTCGGGATCGAGACCGTCGCCGTAGGCGCGCTTCTGCGCGTCGGTCATCATGCGGCAGAGTTCGTCCGGGAAGGCAAAGCCCTCCTTGGCCTTTTCGAAGACCGCGGTCTCGAACCAGTAGCGGCTCATAATGTCGCACATGATCTGGGTCGTATCCTGAAGCTGGCTCTCGAGCAGGCCGAGCTTGACCTGGGGATCGGTCGCCTCGGCGAGAGCCGCGTTCATGACGACGGTCTCGTTGAAGGTGGAGGCCGTCTCGGCCACCGGCATCGAGTAGTTCAGGTTCAGCGGGCGGTGGTTCTCGATCATCATGCCGTGGTAGGCATGGCCGAGTTCATGGGCCAGGGTGACGATGTCGCCGAAAGCGCCGTCGAAGTTCGTCAGCACGCGGCTCTGCTTGATCGAAGCCAGGTTCGAGCAGAAGGCGCCGCCGACCTTGCCGGCGTGGGGATAGAAGTCGATCCACGCCTCGTCAAAGGCCCGTTCCATCATATCGGCCATGTCCGGCGCAAAGGGACGGAAGTGGTCGATCAGATAGGTTTTCGCGTCCTCAACTGTGTAGGACGCGGTATTTTTTCCCATCGGGGCAAAGAGGTCCCACCACTTGAGGCCGCCTTCGTAGCCGAGCATCTTCGCCTTGGCGCGGAGGTATTTCCAAAACACGGGAAGGTATTCCTCGATGGCCCGGATCATGGCGTCGAGCGTGGACTTCTGCATCCGGCTCTTGCGCAGGGTCATCTCGAGCGGGGATCCGCCCTTGCGCATCTCGCACTCGGTCGTGACCTGCTGCTTGAGGGAGTTCAGCGCGAAGCAGACGCCGTCGCGGACCTTGGCGTAGCAGGCGACCTCGGCGTCATAGGCGTCCTTGCGGACGGCGGGGTCGGGGTCATAGGCGAGGTTGCGCACCGCGCTGAGCGGGATCTGCTTGCCGCGGTAGTCGGCGGTGACCGTGGAGGTCAGGTAGGACTGCAGGTTCTCCCAGGCGGAGCCGCCGGAGAGGTTCATCTTCGCGAGGGCTTCCTCAACCTTCTCGTCGAGGGTGTACTTCGCGTCATCCTGCATCGTCTGAAGCAGATAGGCGTAATCGCCGAGCAGGGGGTCGGCCGCGATCAGCTCCTCGAGGTTTTCGGTCCTGCCCACGTAGGCTTCCAGGGCGGCGCTGGCCGCGCTCGAATCCGAGAGCAGCTTCTGCAGCTTTGCCATGGCGTTGATCGCCGCCTCGTCGGAGGTGTTGACCGAGCTGCGCAGGCCTGCGTACTCAAACAGCGGGCCGATCTTCTGCTCGAGCTGCTCCTGCAGCGCGAGGGCCTCGTGCAGGACCGCGCCGCGATCCTCCTCGGGCAGGTGGGCAGCGAAGGCGTTGAACTGCGCCGCCAGGTTTTCGAGCGCCGCGAAATCTGCGCGGTACTCCGGGCTGTCGATGCCCCGGTACAGAGGGCTGAGATCCCATTCCTTGTTCATGTTGCGGTCTCCTTTATCTAAATTATTTGAATACGGACGTGATGCGGGGAAAAACGATTCTCCCGGGGGCTGTCTGCCGGTCAGTCCTCTTTTCTGAGGCGGGAGACGATGGCCTGCGCCGCGACGCCGGTGAAGAGGCCGGTCGCCATGCCGCTGAGCAGCAGGACGGGCAGATAGGCGAAGATCCCCGGGGTCGAACTGATAACAGCAGCGGCGGCGAGCTGGCCGAGATTGTGAAACATGGCGCCGATCACGCTTGCGATCCAGAGCTGACGGTCTGTAAACAGGCCCTTGAGCAGGCACATGACGCCGAGGCTGAGCAGGCCGCCGGTCAGCGCGTACGGGATCGCGCCGAAGGTCCCGGTCAGGATCGCGCCGAGAAGCACCTTGACCAGCAGCACCCCGAGGGCATCAAGCCGCCCATAGCGGAAGAGGACGCAGAGCACGATGACGTTGCCGAGGCCGAGCTTGACGCCGGGCACCGGGATCGGGGCGGGGATCTGCGCCTCCACCAGGTACAAAATCAGCGAGACGGCGGCCAGCATGGCCAGGCGAAGCAGCTTTTTCAGGCGCATCTCAGCTGCTCATGTCGTTGTCCATCGTGACGCCGAGCTGGTAATCGGGATAGGCGGCCTGGACCTCGGCAATGATCTGATCGCAGAGCCCGCGGCGGTCCTTTTCCTCAAAGCCGATCACGACGTCAAACTGGATCTTGTCCTCGTGCAGGTAGAAGCCGTGCATCTGCAGCACATGGTCGTGCGCCATGACGATACGGCGGACGGTTTCCTGGATCTCGGCGGCATGGTCGTCGGTCGTGTTGCGGGAGTAGATGCTCACTCCGGTCAGAATGACGCCGTGCTCATGGAACACCGCGTCTACGATCTGCCGCTCCAGCGTGTCGATCTCGGCGGCGTTCATGGCGTCCGGAATCTCAACATGGATTGAACCCATCGTCATCTCCGGCCCGTAGCTGTGCAGGATCAGGTCGTACGCCCCGCTCACGCCCGGAAAGGAGGCGGCGGTCTTTTTGATGGCCAGCGCCAGATCGCCGTCCACACGCTCGCCCAGGATCAGCGAGAGGGTGTCACGCAGCAGCTCCACGCCGGACTTCACGATCACCAGGGAGATCACGGCGCCGAGCCAGGCTTCCAGCGAGACGTTCCAGATCAGGTAGACGGCGGCGGCGACCAGGGTCGCAGCGGAGATGATCGCGTCGTTGAGCGCGTCCTTGCCGGAGGCGATCAGCGATTCGGAGTGGACCTTCTCGCCGGTCTTGCCGACGAAGCGGCCGAGGATCACCTTGACCAGAACGGCCACGCCGATGATGACCAGAGCCGCCGTGCCGTAGTCCGGGGTCTCGGGGTGGAGGATCTTCTTGATCGACTCCACCAGCGAGGTCACGCCGGCATAGAGGACGATGACCGCAATGATCATCGCCGTGATGTATTCGATCCGGCCGTGTCCGTAGGGATGCTTCTTATCCGGCTTCTTGCCGGCCAGCTTTGTGCCGACGATCGTGATGACCGAGGACAGGGCGTCGGAGAGGTTGTTCACCGCGTCGAGAACGATGGCGATGGAGTGGGACAAGGTGCCCACGACAGCCTTGAACACCGCCAGGAACACATTGGCCAGGATCCCGATGATACTGGTCCGCACGATTGTTTTTTGACGATTCATCTAAACAGAATCCTCCTTCTGAAATCATTCGGGAATGGGATCGCATGTTTCTTTCTATTGTATCGCACATGAGCGGAAAATACAATCAGAAATATTCGTCTTGCAATCAACAAAAAAGAATGATATGATAAAAAGGTATAATTGTATGTACGGGCATGGGCCCGGGCAGACCGGAGGAGGCGCGGCGGATGGCAGAGCGGATCACATCGAAAACCAATTCCACATTGCAGCACATCCGCAGGCTGCTGACGAGCCGGAAGTACCGCTATGAATGCCGGAGCTTCGTTGCAGACGGCGTCAAGCTCGTTGACGAGGCGCTGCACTGGAGCATCCGGGTCGAGGCCCTGGTTTTGTGCGACGGCGTCGAGTTCCCGGTCCCGGAAGGCGTGCGGGAGATTCGCGTGCCGCCGGCTTTGATGAAGGACGTCTCCCGGATGGAGACGCCGCAGGGTGTGATTGCCCTGTGCCGGATGCCCGAGCCGGAGCCCTTCACCCCGACGCCGGGCTGCCTGATCTTAGACGGGATCCAGGATCCCGGCAACCTCGGCACGATCCTGCGCACTGCGGACGCCTTTGAGATCCCGGTCGTCCTCGCAGACGGCTGCGCCGACCCCTATGGGGAGAAGACGGTGCGCGCCTCGATGGGCGCGGTCTTCCGCAGTCCCCCGAGGCAGATCGACACGCAGACGCTGATCCGGCGCTGTGCAGAGCAGCGCGTCCCGATCTGCGCGACGGCCCTGAGCCCTCGCGCGAAGGATATTCGGACGATGGACCTGCGGAATTGCGCCGTCGTGATCGGCAGCGAGGGCAATGGCGTCTGCGCCGAGCTGCTGGATGCGGCAGACCGGGAGGCGATCATCCCGATGAACGAACGCTGCGAATCTCTGAACGCGGCCGTCGCCGCTGCCCTGGTGATGTGGCAGATCCGAAACGGAGGCCTCTCATGACGGAGCATTGGATCTGGCTGGCCGAGCGTCCCGGCCTCGGTCCGGTGCGGGCAGGAAAGCTGCTCCGCGCCTTCGGCTCCGCCGAGGCGATCTGGGCGATGGATGAGGCGGCCCTCAGCCGGGCCGGAATTACGGGCAAGGCTCTTTCCGTCCTCTCGGATAAAGACCTCCGCAGGGCGGAGGAGACCCGGAACGAGTGCCGCGCACGCGGCATCCGCATGCTCTGCCCGGCAGACGAAGACTACCCGGAGCGGCTGCGCCAGCTATCAGACGCCCCGCTGATCCTCTACTGCCTCGGCAGGCTGCCCGATCTGAGCGGCAGGCCGAGCATCGGGCTCGTCGGCTCCCGCGCGGCGAACCACTGGGGGCTGGAGACCGCGCTGCGGCTTGGCTGGCAGATCGCCGGCTGCGGCGGCGCAGTCGTCACCGGCATGGCGCTCGGGATCGACGGAGCCGCCGCGCGCGGCGCGCTCGACCGCGGCGGGCCGGTGATCGGCGTTCTGGGCGGCGGCGTGGACGTCGTCTACCCGAAGGAGAACCGGGACCTTTTTGAACGGATCGTGACGCATGGCTGCCTGCTCAGCGAATATCCGCCCGGCTCGGCCCCGATCGCGAGACAGTTCCCGGCGCGGAACCGGATCATCAGCGCCCTCTCCGACGGCGTGGTCGTGGTCCAGGCGGCGGAGCGCAGCGGCGCGCTGATCACCGCGCGCTGGGCGGCGGATCAGGGCAGGGACGTCTTTGCCGTCCCGGGTCCCGCCGGAGACGCGCTCAGCCGCGGCAGCAATCAGCTCCTGCGTGACGGCGCGATCCTCTCCGAATGCGGCTGGGACGTGATGCGCGAGTATGAGTACCGCTATCCGAACGCGGTGCGCGAATACCACGGGCGGCCCCGGGCGGCGGCTGCGGACAGAGCGGCTCCGTCCACCGGCGGAACAGCGGAAAGGCATCCCGCCGGAAAGGCGGAGATGGCCCCGATTCCGAAGGAGCCGGCAGGCAGCAACACAGACAGCATCCCGGCGGAGCCCGCGCGGAAGGCGAAGCTTTCCGGCCTCAGCCCCGAGCAGGAGCGCATTGTGGAGGCCCTCTCCGGCGGCGCGCTCCAGCTTGACGCGCTGATCGCCGCGGTGGATCTGCCCGCCGGGCAGGTGCTCTCGCAGATAACGCTGCTCGAGGTCCGCGGGATCGTGACGCGCGCGCCCGGAAAGATCTATTCATTGCAATCATTCAATTCTATTTGACTGAAATTACGGAGGAACAGCTTCCATGTCAAAGCAAAACCCGGATCTGGTGATTGTGGAATCGCCTTCCAAGGCAAAAACCATTGGAAAATATCTCGGCCCGGACTATCTGGTCAAGGCCTGCATGGGTCATCTGCGCGATCTGCCCAAGAGCACGATGGGCGTGGATATCGAAAACGATTTCAAACCGGAATACATCCCGATGAAGGAGAAGTCCGATCTGATCAAGGAGCTCAAGAAGGCCGCAGACAAAGCGGACGTCGTCTATCTCGCAACCGACCCTGACCGCGAGGGCGAGGCGATCTCCTGGCATATCCAGGAACTCCTGAATCTCCCGGAGGAAAAGATCCGCCGCGTGACCTTCAACGAGATCACAAAGAACGTCGTCGCCAACGCGATCGCCCACCCGCGCAGGATCGACCGCGACCTCGTCGACGCCCAGCAGGGGCGCCGCATCCTCGACCGGATCGTTGGCTACCAGCTCTCTCCCCTGCTCTGGCGGAAGGTTCGCCGGGGTCTGTCCGCCGGGCGCGTCCAGTCCGTCGCCACGCGCATGGTCGTCGAACGCGAGCAGGAGATCCGCAATTTCGTCCCGGAGGAGTACTGGTCCCTCGACGTGAGCCTCGCCTGCATCGACAAGGCCGGCAGCTTCGAGGCGCACTACTACGGGGACGCGAAGAAGCGCACGCTGAAGCAGAAGGATCAGGTCCAGGCGGTCATGGACGACATCGAAGGCCGGATCTTTACGGTCAGGACGATCAAGAAGGCCGAAAAGACGCGCACGCCGGCGCCGCCCTTCATCACCTCCACCCTGCAGCAGGAGGCCTCCCGCAAGCTCAACATGACGCCGAAGCGCACGATGGCCGTCGCCCAGCAGCTCTATGAGGGCGTGGACGTGAGCGGCCGCGGCACCGTCGGTCTGATCACCTACATGCGTACCGACTCCATCCGCCTGTCCGAGGAGGCGATCTCGGCCGCCAGAAGCCTGATCGCGTCCCGCTACGGCGCCGAATACCGGCCGGCCAACGCCCGCCGCTACCACACAAAGAGCACGGCGCAGGACGCGCACGAGGCCATCCGGCCCAGCGACGTGGCCCTGACGCCCGAGGCCATCCAGAAAGATCTGACCCGGGAGCAGTTCCGCCTCTACAAGCTGATCTGGAGCCGTTTCGTCGCCTGCCAGATGGAGAGCGCCCGCTACGACACCGCGACCATCGACACCGAGTGCCACGGCCACGTCTTCCGCTCCACGCACCAGAACCTGCGCTTTGCCGGCTTCCTTGCGGTCTATGAAGAGGGCCGCGACGACGAGAGCGAGGAGAAGCTCGACGCCCTGCCCGAGCTCCGCGAGGGCGAGCAGGTCCGCCACGAGAAGAGCATGCCCGAGCAGCACTTCACCCAGCCGCCCGCCCGCTACACCGAGGCGACCCTGGTCAAGGCCATGGAGGAAAAGGGCGTGGGCCGTCCCTCGACCTACGCGTCCATCGTCTCCACGATCCAGGACCGCGAGTACGTCGTCAAGAAGGACAAGCATCTCGAGCCGACCGCCCTCGGCGAGGTGGTCACCCAGCTCATGCTGGACCGCTTCAACGACGTGATCGACGTTGAGTTCACCGCCGGCATGGAAAACCGCCTCGACGACGTCGAGGCCGGCAAGCTGAGCTACAAGCAGGTGCTGCGCGACTTCTACCAGGGCTTCCATCAGGAGATGGTGTCCGCGGAGGAGGCGCTGAAAAACACCCGTATCAAAGTTCCCGAGGAGGAGACCGACGAGATCTGCGAGCTCTGCGGCAGGCACATGGTCGTCAAGATCGGCCGCTTCGGAAAGTTCCTCGCCTGCCCGGGCTACCCCGAATGCAAGAACGCGAAGCCCCTCGTGGAGCATATGCCGGGCCGCTGCCCGAAGTGCGGCGCAGGCATGCTCAAGCGCAAGTCCAAGAAGGGCTACGCCTATTACGCCTGCGAGAGCGGCAGCGCCTGCGGCTTCATGACCTGGGACGTGCCCACGGATCAGGACTGCCCGGCCTGCGGCCAGACGATGTTCAAGCGCTCCGGCAAGGGCCGCATGAAGCCCTTCTGCATCAACGAGGCCTGCGAGAACTTCCTGCCCGAGGACAAGCGCGGCTATTACAGGAAAAAGACCGCGCCCGGCGAAAACGGCGCCGAGGCGGAGCCGGAAACCGAACAGCTCACGGCAAAGAAGACGGCTGCGAAGAAACAGGCAGCCGGAAAGACCGCGCGCTCCGCTTCCGCAAAGTCCGGCGCGGCGAAAAAACCGGCTGCGAAGAAGCCGGCCGCGCGCAGAAGTGCAAAGAAGGAGAACAAGGAATGAAGCCCGTCAAGGTGATCGGGGCCGGGCTTGCCGGCTCTGAGGCCGCCTGGCAGCTTGCCAGAAGAGGTCTCGCGGTGGAGCTCTATGAGATGAAGCCCGCGAAGATGACGCCGGCGCATCACAGCCCGGATTTTGCCGAGCTGGTCTGCTCCAACTCCCTGCGCGGCGACCGACTCGAAAACGCCGTCGGCCTGCTCAAGGAGGAGCTGCGGCGTCTGGACAGCCTGATCCTCGGCTGCGCCGACGCGACCCGCGTCGAGGCGGGCGGCTGCCTGGCCGTGGACCGCGGGGGCTTCTCCCGCATGGTCACGGAAAAGATCCGCTCCGAGGCGAACATCACCGTCATCGACGGCGAGGTGACCGAGGTCCCCGAAGGTCCGGTCATCATCGCCACCGGCCCGCTGACCTCCGACGCCCTCTCCGAGGCGATCGGCAGATATTTCGGCGGCGCGACGCAGCTCAATTTCTACGACGCGGCGGCTCCCCTCGTCCGCTTCGACTCGATCGACATGGACAAGGCCTGGTTCGCGTCCCGCTACAACCGCGGGACTCCGGATTATGTAAACTGTGCAATGGATGAGGCCCAGTACAAGGCCTTCGTCCGGGAGCTGGCCGCGGCGGAGGAAGCCCCGGTGCACGGCTTCGAGGACAGCAAGGTTTTCGAGGGCTGTATGCCGGTGGAGGTCATGGCCCGCCGCGGCGAGGACACGCTTCGCTACGGCCCGCTCAAGCCGGTCGGATTGAACGATCCGAGGACCGGGAAGGAGCCCTACGCCGTCATCCAGCTCCGCAAGGACAACGCCGCCGGGACGATCTACAACCTGGTCGGCTTCCAGACCCACCTGCGCTTCCCGGAGCAGCGGCGCGTCTTTTCGATGATCCCCGGGCTCGAGCATGCGGAATTCGTCCGCTACGGCGTCATGCACCGGAACACCTTCCTGGACTCCCCCCGCCTGCTGGACAGCACCTATGCCGACCGCCGCGACCCCTTCGTCGCCTTCGCCGGACAGATGACCGGCGTGGAGGGCTACGTGGAGTCCACAGCCTCCGGGTTTCTTGCCGCCGTCTGCATGGCGGCGCGGGTCAAAGGCGAGCCGATCCCGCAGTTCCCGGCTGAGACCGCGATCGGCGCGCTGGCCCACTACATCAGCGACCCCTCCGTGGTCCAGTTCCAGCCGATGAACGTGAACTTCGGCATTCTGCCGCCGCTCGCCTACCGCGTGAAGGGCAAGGCAAACAAGAACCTCGCGATCGCAGAACGGGCGCTGGCAGCGCTGGACGCAGCAATGCCGCGCCTATAGCACGGCAAAAGGATCGTGTGCAGCTGACAGGGTACCGGATCGGTGTCCCTTCGGGACGATTCAAAATATGTTTTCCATATCTCCGACATGGAAAACTCCATCCCCTGTTCCCTGTACCCTGAAACAACGTTTCACCCTTCCCGCCGATGCGGGAAATCCGATACCCCCGAAAAAAATAAAGGGAGGTCAACCTATATGAAAATCATCGTTGACGCGATGGGCGGGGACAACGCGCCCCTGGCATTCCTCGACGGCGCCTTTCAGGCTGCGAAGGAGTGCAGCGTGGACATTGTGCTCGTCGGCAGAGTGGAACAGCTTCTGGAGCTCATGAAGAAGAAGGGCATCGAGACGCTCCCGAAGGGCGTCGAGCTCATGGACGCCGAGGACGTCGTGGACATGCACGACGATCCTGCGAACGTGGTCAAGACGCGCCGGAATTCTTCGATGCTCGTCGGCCTGCGTCTGCTGGCCGAGGGCGGCGGCGACGCCTTCGTCTCCGCCGGTTCCACCGGCGCCCTGCTCTCCGCCGCGACCCTCGTGGTCAAGCGGGTGCGCGGGATCCGCCGCGCAGCCTTCGGCCCGACGATCCCGACCAAGACCGGCAGGATGATCCTGATCGATTCCGGCGCGAACGTCGAATGCACGCCGGAGTTCCTGCTGCAGTTCGGCATTATGGGCGCGTTCTACGCAAAGCGGACCCTCAGGATCGAGGAGCCGCGCGTCGGCCTTTTGAACAACGGCACGGAGGATTCCAAGGGCGATCCCCTCCGAAAGGAGTCCTACGCCCTGCTCCAGGCGGCCGGCGAAAAGGGCACGATCCATTTCATCGGCAACGTTGAGGCGCGCGACGCGATGCTCGGCGTCTGCGACGTGCTGGTCTGCGACGGCTTCAGCGGCAACGTCTTCCTCAAGGGCGTTGAGGGCACGGCCCTGTTCATGGGCTCCCTGCTGAAGAAGATGTTCAAGACCAACCTTCGCACGAAGCTCGGCTATCTGCTCTGCAAAAACAGCGTCAAGGAGCTGGCCGCAACGCTCGACTACAAGCAGGTCGGCGGCACGGCCCTGATCGGCATCAGCAAGCCCGTGATCAAGGCGCACGGTTCGGCGGACGCCGAGACCGTGGTCAGCGCGATCCGTCAGGCGGTGCTGACCGTCAACTCCGGGATCTGCGATTCGATCCGCGATCACATCGACGAAATGACGCTTCCGAGGGAGATCGGCGACCATGCATGAGCTGCAAACCGCAATCGGATATTACTTTCAGAATCCGGCCCTGCTGGAACAGGCGCTGACGCACACCTCCTATGCCAACGAGGTCTGGCAGGACGGGCTCAGGAGCTATGAGCGGCTGGAGTTTCTCGGCGATTCCATCCTCGGCTTTACCGCGGCGGATTATCTGCTCGCCACCTTCCCAGAGCTCCACGAGGGCGATCTGAGCAAGCTCCGCGCGGAGCTCGTCTGCGAGACCAGCCTCGCAAAGACCGCCGAGACGCTCGGTCTCGGCCGGTATCTGCGGCTCGGAAAGGGCGAGGAGGCCTGCGGCGGACGGGAGAAGCCGTCCATCATCGCGGACGTCGTGGAGTCCATCATCGCCGCGATCTATCTCGACGGCGGTCTTGCGGCCGCGCAGAAGTTCATCTACGGCTTCGTCCTGGTGGACACGAAGCAGCGCATCCGCATGAACGCGGACTGGAAGACGAAGCTGCAGGAGCTGGTCCAGCGCGAAAAGAACCAGAGCCTCGTCTACGAGCTCGTCTCCGAATCCGGACCGGACCACAACAAGCAGTTCACGGTCCGCGTCCTGCGCAGCGGCGCCGAGGTCGGCGTCGGCGTCGGCACGAGCAAGAAGCGCGCCGAACAGGCCGCCGCGCGTGAGGCCGCTGAGCGGCTCTACCCCGACGAGATCTGAGAGCTGCGATCTGATCTGAACAGAAGACGCAAAAGGCGTCCCGGCAGAAAGCCGGGACGCCTTTTTGATGTACAGGGAGATTTAGCGGTGGTTATAGCGGTCGATGGCCATGGCCAGCAGGTCGAGGGCGCGGCCAAGGTCCTTTTCCTTCAGGACGTAGGCAATGCGGACTTCGTTGAGGCCCTTGCCCGGGGTGGCATAGAAGCCGGTCGCCGGGGAGACCATGACGGTTTCGCCGTTGTCCTCGAACTCGGTAAGCAGGTACTTCTGGAAGGATTCCGCGTCGTCGATCGGCAGCTTCGCCATGACATAGAAGGCGCCCATCGGCTTGGCGCAGACGACGCCGGGGATCGCGGTCAGCTTGGCGTAGCACAGGTCGCGGCGGCGGCGGTATTCATCGCGCACCTTGGCAAAGTACTCGGGGCCGACCTTGTAGAGGGCGGCGGCGCCGACCTGGTCGAGAGTGGCGGAGCAGAGTCTGCCCTGGCAGAATTTGAGGGCCTGGGCCATCAGGTCCTTGTTGCGGGAGATCAGCATGCCGATACGGGCGCCGCAGGCGGAGAATCGCTTGGAGACGGAGTCGATGATGACCACATTGTCGTCCACGCCCTTGAGACGGCCGGCGCAGAGGACGTCGTCGGTGTCATAGACGAACTCGCGGTAGACCTCGTCGCAGATCAGGTACAGGTCGTGTTCCTTGGCGACCTGGGCGATCATCTCCAGCTCCTGCTCGGTCAGCACGTTGCCGGTCGGGTTCTGCGGGTTGATGATTGCGATCGCGCGGGTATTCTCGTTGATCAGGGCTTCCAGCTTTTCCTTGTTCGCGTAGTTGTAGTCCTCCTCGGGGATGGTGGACATCGGACGGACCACGCCGCCGGCAGCCTTGATGAAGGTGTTGTAGTTGGCATAGAAGGGCTCGGGCACGATCACTTCGGAGCCGGGATCCAGGATGCTGAGGAAGAGGATCTGCAGGGCCTCACTGCCGCCGGTCGTGATCAGAATGTCCTGCTTGGTGTACTCCACGCCGATGCGGTGGTAGTAGTCCACGACTGCTTCCTGCAGGGACTCGATGCCCTGGGAGTTGGCGTAGGCGAGAACCTTCTGGGAGAAGTTCCGAACAGCCTCGAAGAACTCGGGGGGTGTTTCGATGTCGGGCTGGCCGATATTCAGCTTGTAGATCTTCTTGCCGGCCTTTTCGCAGGCCATCGCGTAAGGCGTAAATTTCCGCATGGGAGAGAGGGTGCAGCTTTGGGCTTTTTCAGAGAGTTTCATACATATCCTCCTAATTATTCTTGCTTTCGGAAGGGGTTCCCTCATCCTTCCGAGATCCGTAGTATTTATTGCCATAGCCATAGCCGTAACCATAGCCATAACCATAACCGTATTTGCTGCCATAACCGTAACCGGTCCGGCTGGTGCCGCGCTCGGCATAGTTGATGACGCTGCCGATGAAGCGGACGTCGGTCCCGCTCAGGCGCTGGACGCTGTCGAGGATCGCAGAGGTCCCGAGGAAGTCCTGGCGCACGACGTAGATGACGCCGTCCACCCACTCCGAGAGCGTCGCGGCGTCGGACAGCAGGCCGCTCGGCGGCGTATCGACGATGACGTAATCCCAGTCGGCGCGCAGGCGGCGGATGATCGTCTGCAGCTCCGGCGCGGAGAGATAGTCCTGCGGATGGTCGGCGATCCGGTCGCCGCTGAGGATCTTGACGGAGGAGCCCTCCACCGCGAGCAGCTCCTTTTCCACGTCGCCGCCGTTTTTGATCAGCTCCAGCAGGCCGTTTGAGTGCTCCTTGATCCCGAACAGATCCTTGATGTTCTGCTTTCTCAGGTCGCAGTCCACGAGGACGACGCGATTTTTCTGATTCGCGAGCGTCAGGGCCAGGTTGGAGGAGATCGTGGATTTGCCTTCGCCGGGGCTGGTACTTGAAACCATGATGATCTTCGCCGGCTGGCTCTCAAGCTCCTTCCTGAGCTGGAAGCAGACGCCGCGCATCGCCTCCGTGTAGGTCTCGTCCAGCTGCGGGTTCGTGATCAGGACGGCGTTGTTCTGCTTGGTCCTCGCCTTGAAGCGGACCTTCGGGATCAGGCCGAGGCAGGGTGTGGAGAGCAGATCGTGCAGGTCCTCGGTGTTGTGGACGGTCTTGCGGAAGTATGCGAGGACGAAGATCAGGGCGATGCCGAGACCCAGACCGAGAATCGCGTACTTCGTGGAGGAGGAGCTTGCGTTCGGCTCGTTGACCGGTCGGCGCGGAAGCACCGGCTCCTCGAAGGTCTCGAGCGTGAAGGGCGGGGCGATGCCCTTGGCGGCCTCCGGGAAGACCGCGGTCGCGTTCAGCAGGGCGTTATAGACTGACTCCGGATCGGAGCCGGTGGACTCGAAGATCAGAAGCGTCGTCTCCGCCCGGCATTTGACGTCGGCGGACAGGCTGCCGCGCCCGCTCCGCTCGCGCAGAAGGGCGGCCGCCTTATCGGAGTGCATCGCATAGGGGAAAGAAGCCGCCACGCTCGTCGCGGTGGACGAATCCAGATAATAGCCGTAGCTGCTGACGTCCGTGCCGGCGGAGCGGCCGGCTACGACGCGGTAGGTGCTGGCGGCCTTGTAGACGGGCACGAAGCCGGCGGTCAGGTTCTTCCAGCGCCAGAGGCCGAGCAGCAGGGCAAGCAGGATCGGGATCCAGAACAGGCGCTTGAAGATCTGCCAGAAATTATGTGCGAAAACCGAAAAGCGGAAGGTATTGGATCTGTTACGTCGTTCCATCGCTGTCCTCCCCCTTCTGCGCCGGTTCGTCGTCGATCCGTTCCTTGCCGGAGCCGTAATAGCCCTTGGAGCCGTAGCCGTAGCCGTAGCCGTAGCCGTTCTTGCTGTAGCCGCGCTTGCCGTAGCCGTACTCGTAGCCGCTCGAATAGCCGTATCCGTAGCCGTAGCCGTGCCGGCCGCCGAGCAGTCTGGTCGCCAGATTCAGCGTGTGGACGTCGTTAAAGACGAAGCCGAGGAACCGGGCGTTGCAGCGGCGGAGCGCGTCGATGGTGTCGTTGGCGGCAAGGTCCGTGACCTTGTCCTGGCGAAGGACCAGGATCGAGGCGTCGGTCTGGTCGGCAAGCAGGGCGCTGTCGGTGAAATAGCCCATGGGCGGCGTGTCCACGATGACGTAGTCGAAGTTTTCACGCAGCACCTTCAGGATCTGCCGCATCTGCACAGAGCCGAGGAGGGCCGAGGTGTTGTGCCGCATGACGGAGGAAAACAGGCAGAACAGGTTGTCCGATTTCCGGTACTGCAGCGCGTGGACCAGCGCGGACGGATCCAGCTCGCCCTTGAGCAGGGCGTTGAGGCTCTTGCTCTGCTCGGCCTTCATGCCGAAGATCTGAGACTGGGTGGCCTTGCGCATGTCGCAGTCCACAAGCAGGACCTTCTTATAGCGCTTTGCAAGGCACAGCGCCAGGTTCGCAGCCAGCGTGGATTTGCCTTCGTTTTCGGAGACGCTCGTGATCAGGAAGGCCTTGCAGCCGTGATGCTTTTTGGCGTGCTCCACCCTTGCGCGGAGCTGGTGGACGGTTTCCACGTAGGAGAAGGCCGTCGTCGGATTGGAAATCAGCAGAGAGGCTTTTTTCCGGCTGAGAAGGCTCTTCAGCGTGCGGTGCCGGCGCTCGTGCCGGATCGTGACCAGCAGCGGCGCGTCAACCTGATTCCTCGCGCCGACCGTCGTCTGCACCGTGCGGGAGATGAAGCACAAAAAGCAGAGCAGGGCGGTCATGAGCAGGGCGCCGATCGGCGCGGCGATCAGGACGATCCTGCGCTGACGGGCCAGAAATTCGTCGTTGCTTGGGATGTTCGGGGCGTTGACGACCTCCAGGACGACCGTGTTCATCAGGTAGGGCGTCCACTCCGCGTAGTGCTCCACAATGCCGGAGGTCATATAATATGCCGCGCTCGGGGTCTGGCCGGTTGCGTTCACCTTGATGACGCTCGTGCCGGAGACCGCCTTCGCGCTGACGGTGACGTTGTCCACCGCGGAGCCGTATTCCTGCTGGATCTGCTTTCGGAGCATCGTGCCGGAGAGCAGAGAGGAGAACTGGTCGGCCGTGCTCGTGGAAATGGTCGCGTTGCCGCTGGAAAGCGCGTTTTTCGGCGTCGCGACGAAGATGACGGAGCTCGTGTAGGTCGGCTTCATCATCAGCGTGACCGCGATATATGCGAGCATGGAGAAGGCGACGGCGGCAAGCACGACCATCCAGAGGTTTTTCAGGACGGTCTTGATGACGCAGTAGGGTTCGATTTCGCTCCAGACGGAGGTCGAATGCTTTTTGTTTTCCATACGCGCCTCCCTCATTCTACGACGACGGTCAGCACGGCGGTCGCGGTCTCGCCGGAGGCGCCGGTGTAATAGTAATAGACGTCATAGGTGCCGGGGGTCTGATAGTCGTAGCCGCTGCTGTTGATCTTGACGTTTTTCTTGGGGGCTGCCTCCTCCAGAAGCGGATCCGAAACGGAGGCGATCAGCGTGCGGAAATTCTTGAGCTCGCCGGCCTTCTGATAGAGGAGATACTTGCTCAGCGTGATCGTGGGCGCGGAGGGAGAAGCGTTCCGGACCAGGACCGTCAGCGGAAGCTCGGCGGTATCTCCCATCTTGTTTGTGACGGAGACCTTGATCCGATAGGTGCCCTGCGTGGAGCTGGAGACGTTGGATTCCAGCAGCGTGATCCGGTCGCTGATGTCCCCCTCGATGCAGTCGTTGGCGGAGATGCGGTCGAGATAGGTGATCGTGTCGCCGACGTTGAAGACCATCGGCTTGTTCAGGGTGAAGGTCGGGGGCGTGTAGTCCGTATACCGGGCGACGCGCTCGCAGACTGAGTAGTTGGAGGCGCGGTCAAAGACGATATAGCGCACACGGAAGCTGTCGTCGGCGGAGAAATTGGAGATGCTCTGCACCATGATCCGGTCCGTGATGTCGCCGTCCATATTGTCGTAGGCGTGCAGGCCGGCGCACAGATCCTTCCGCTCCGCCTTGACCGAGACCTCGATGGTAGCGGAGGACGCCTGGAAGGTCGGCTTGGAGATATCTTCGTGGGTGTAGTTGTAGTAAAACAGGATGCCGGCGCCGATCAGCAGCATGACGGTCAGCGCGATCAGGCCGATCCGGATAACTCGCAGCATGGGATTCTCCTTTCCTGCGGAATGTGATCGAATGAAATTCAGGAAAGCGGCAGATCCCGCAGGATCCTCCGCGGATTTTCAAGCAGCAGAAGCTCGGCCTCGACCGCCGGGAAGCGGTCGGAGAGCAGCTCCAGAAGATTGCGCATGTCCGGCGTGCGGACACGGCTGTGGTGGGCGTCGCTGGCAATGACGGAGGCAAGCCCCCTGCGCAGCAGAAGCGAGGCGCACAGACAGGCCTCCTCGCCGAGCGAGCCGAGCAGGCTGCCTTTGTTGAGCTGCAGGACACGGCCGCGGTCGACCCAGACGTCTGCGATCGAAGGCTGCTCCTGGACGCAAAAATAGCGCTCGGGGTGGGCGACGACCGGCACGAAGCCGGCCTCCTCGACGGCGCGAAGCCGCCGCTCCATGGCGCGCGGCGACTCATCAAAATAGAACTCGACCAGAAGATACCGGCTGCCGTTGAGGCTCAGGAGCGAATCCGGCGCAGGCAGAGGCCAGTCGCCGGCGAGCAGGAGCTCCGAGCCGGGCAGGATCCTGACCGGAATGTTCCAGCGGTCAAGCTCTCTCTGCAGGGCTGAAACGGCGGTGCGGATTGCGGCTGCGCCGCCCGACTCCCGCGCGGGATCAACGCCGCGGTGCGGCGTGGCAACAATCTGCCGGACGCCGCTGTCCGCGGCGATCGCGGCCATGCGGCAGGAGGTATCGAGGCTGTCCGAGCCGTCGTCCACGCCGGGCAGAATATGACAGTGCAAATCAATCATCGGATCGGGCCCTCACAACATCTCAAAACATTCCCATACAACCCCATTTTAATTCCAATATAGCTTAGCATAAAAGACATGCAATTTCAACTGAAATCCGCAAAAACAGAAAGGATTTTTCGGGATCCCGATAAATTCCGGAAAACCAAGGAAATAATGCTGGACAAGCGGGGAAACTTCATATATAATACGGGAGACAGGAAACCCACGTCAATTTATTAACTACTGCGCGAAAGCGCGGAAAAACGGAGGAAAGTATCATGTCTGTCAAAGTTGCGATCAACGGTTTTGGCCGCATTGGCCGTCTTGCGTTCCGTCAGATGTTCGGCGATCCCGACTATGAAATCGTCGCGATCAACGACCTGACCTCTTCCAAGATGCTGGCGCACCTGCTCAAGTATGACTCCACGCAGGGCAACTACGCTCTGACGCACAAGGTCGAGTTCAACGAGGGCGAAGGCGAAGACAACTATATCGTTGTTGACGGCAAGAAGATCGTTATCTACAAGATGCCCAACGCAGCGGATCTGCCCTGGGGCAAGATCGGCGTGGACGTCGTGCTCGAATGCACCGGCTTCTACACGAAGAAGGACAAGGCTCAGGCCCACATTGACGCCGGCGCCAAGAAGGTCGTCATCTCCGCGCCCGCCGGCAACGACCTGCCCACCATCGTCTACAACGTCAACCATCAGAAGCTGACCAAGGAAGACAACATCATCTCCGCCGCTTCCTGCACCACCAACTGCCTGGCCCCGATGGCCAAGACTCTGAATGAGTACGCGCCCATCCTCTCCGGCATCATGACCACCGTTCACGCCTACACCGGCGACCAGATGCCGCTCGACGGCCCGCAGAGAAAGGGCGACCTGCGCCGCTCCCGCGCCGCTGCCATCAACATCGTCCCCAACTCCACCGGCGCTGCCAAGGCCATCGGCCTGGTCATCCCCGAGCTGGCCGGCAAGCTGATCGGCTCCGCCCAGCGTGTTCCCACCCCCACCGGCTCCACCACCATCCTGATCGCTGTGGTCAAGGGCAAGGACGTCACCGTTGAGGGCATCAACGCCGCCATGAAGGCCGCCGCCAACGAGAGCTTCGGCTACAACGAGGACCAGATCGTCTCCTCCGACATCATCGGCAGCCGCTTCGGCTCCATCTTCGACGCCACTCAGACCATGGTCTCCAAGATCGACGACGAGACCTATCAGGTTCAGGTCGTGTCCTGGTACGACAACGAGAATTCCTACACCAGCCAGATGGTCCGCACCATCAAGTACTTCTCCAACCTGCTGTAAGCGATGCAGATCTCAAGGGCCGGCGGAATGCCGGCCCTTTTTCTCTCCGGCGCAGGGAATCTGCGCGCCGACGCCGTGAAAGGAGGAAGCCATGGCCGGCAGATATGACGACATCATCCACCTGTCCCGCCCGGTCTCCCGGCGGTCTCCCCTTCCGATGGAGGAGCGCGCGGCGCAGTTCTCCCCCTTCGCAGCCCTGACCGGCTACGAGGACGTCATCGAAGAGGCGGCCCGCCTGACCGCCTCGCCGCGGATCCTCGGCGAGGACGCGAAGGAGGAGCTCAGCCGCAGGCTGACCCTGCTCGCGGAAAAGGCGCCCGAGCGCCCGACGGTGGAGATCACATGGTTCCAGCCGGACGAGCTCAAGGTCGGCGGGGCTTACGTGACGCAGACCGTCACGGTCCGCCGCGTGGACGACGCCTACGGCCTGATCGAGCTTGCGGACATGCGCCTGATCCCGATCGACCGGATCTACGACCTGCGCGGAGACATCTTCCTCGACGCATAAAAAACCGCCCTGCCCTCCGGTGTGGAGAGCAGGGCGGTTTTTTCTCAGAACATCACGGTCCTCGGCGCCTCGGTGAAGGAGGAGAAGGTCGCGGTGCCGTGGGTGAAATACAGCACCTCGGTGTTTTCGTCGTGCTCGTCGTACATCCGGCGCAGGCTCGGATAGCGGTCGAGCATGGCTTTTTTGACCTCCACGCGGTCGTCGCGCGCAAGCTCGCCGGAGACGCGGATCCATCTGCCCTCGCAGAAGGCGCAGAGCTCCACCTTCGGGTTCGCGGCAATCTGCTTCGACACGGGCTTGACCTTGCCGGTCTGGATGCAGAGCTTCCCCTCGTAGACCATCACGGTGCCGAAGGGGCGGACGCGGGGCTGGTCGCCCTCGACGGTGGCCAGGTAGTAGGTGCCGGCCTTGTCCAGAAATTCCAGGATCTCGTTCATGGTATAGAACCTCCTTTTTACAGCCAATTTGATTTCTCAAACTCAGGATAGCACAATTTTACTAAAATTTCAATTCCGAAGTTTGGGCGTCTTGTTTTCAGAATCTCCACAATTCTTTCGGCTGGAAATAACAAAATGTGGTTGACAAAGGCAAGTATTGGGGGTATTCTATTAAGCGGCCACAAGATATTGTGTTTTGTTTCCCACATCTATCCCCATGTTGTCCACATAGATTTCCACAGGAGGGCGGCCTATGAAGCTGGGCGGACTGCAAAAAATGACGCTGCTGGATTTTCCGGGGCGGGTTGCGTGCACGGTCTTTACGGTGGGCTGCAACTTCCGGTGTCCGTTCTGCCACAACAGCAGCCTGGTCGTCTCCCCGCAGGCCGCGGAGCTCAGCCAGGATGCTTTTTTTGCCTTCCTGAAAAAGCGGCAGGGACTGCTCGACGGCGTGGCGATCACGGGCGGCGAGCCAGTGATGCACCCCGACCTGCCGGAGCTGATGCGCCGCATCCGCGAGCTCGGCTTTGCCGTGAAGCTGGATACGAACGGATCCTTCCCGGAGCGCCTGGCGGCGATCCTGGAGGAGGGTCTGGCGGACTACGTGGCGATGGATATCAAGAACTCCCGCGAGAAATATGAGCAGACCGCGGGTCTGGCCGGGATCCTTCCGCAGGTAGAGCAGAGCGTTCGCCTGCTGATGGAGGGCGGCACGCCCTTTGAATTCCGCACGACCCTGGTCGACGAGCTCCATGAGCCGGAGGACTTTACGGCCATCGGCGCCTGGATCGGCGGCGACGAACCATACTTCATTCAGGGCTTTGTGGACTCGGGCGATATCCTCGCCGGCGGCGGGCGCTTCCACGCAGCCGACGCCGAGAAAGCCGCGGCATGCCTGGAGGCTGCAAAGGCTTTTCTGCCTAAGGCACAGCTGCGGGGTTACAAATAACAGTCCCGTTTTTGTACCAGCCATTGTGATAGAATCAACACATCCGCTGCAATCAGCAATCGAGCAGAAATAAAAAAACATCGACATACAGAGAAGGAGAACCATCATGTACCGGATCATCAAGCGAAACGGCAAGGTCGTGGATTTTGATATCACGAAGATCTCGACCGCGATCAAGAAGGCGTTCAACGCCTTGGAAAAGCAATACAACGACGACACGATCGACTTCCTCGCGCTCAAGGTCACCGCAGACTTCGAGCGGAAGATTGAGGACAACCAGATCGCGGTCGAGGACATTCAGGACAGCGTCGAATCCGTTCTGAGCCGCGCCGGCTACGACGACGTCGCCAAGGCCTACATCCTCTACCGCCGTCAGCGTGAAAAGATGCGCAATCTCAGCACCACGATGCTCGACTACAAGCAGCTCGTAGACAGCTACCTCAAGGTCCAGGACTGGCGCGTCAAGGAGAACTCCACGGTCACCTACTCGGTCGGCGGCCTGATCCTCTCCAACTCCGGCGCCATCACCGCCAACTACTGGCTCAGCGAGATCTATGACGACGAGATCGCCAACGCCCACCGCAACTGCGACTTCCACATCCACGACATGTCGATGCTGACCGGCTACTGCGCCGGCTGGAGTCTCAAGCAGCTGATCCAGGAAGGTCTCGGCGGCGTGCCCGGCAAGATCACCTCCGCCCCCGCCAAGCACCTGGCCACCCTCTGCAACCAGATGGTCAACTTCCTCGGCATCATGCAGAACGAATGGGCAGGCGCACAGGCCTTCTCCTCCTTCGACACCTATCTGGCCCCCTTCGTCAAGGCCGACAATCTCGACTACGACCAGGTCAAGAAATGCGTCGAGTCCTTCATCTACGGCGTAAACACCCCGTCCCGCTGGGGCACGCAGGCCCCGTTCAGCAACGTGACCCTCGACTGGACCGTGCCGAA
>JAFPFL010000119.1 GCA_017425545.1 Oscillospiraceae bacterium
ATGCCGATGGTGAACTCGTGCTTGGGATGATCCTTCTTCAGTTCGTCGTAAACGGCGAAGACAGAAGCGGGAGGCGTATCCTTGGAGCCGAGGCCGTAACGGCCGCCGATCACGGTGATATCATTGCGTCCAGCGTTGGCCAGAGCGGTGACGAC
Source organism: Oscillospiraceae bacterium (assembly GCA_017425545.1). GTDB lineage: Bacteria > Bacillota > Clostridia > Oscillospirales > Oscillospiraceae > JAFRPC01. Next base: position 156 of record JAFPFL010000119.1, read on the forward strand.
GTCCATGTACAGAGGCTCGCCCTGGGAGCCGGGCTCCTTGGTGCGGTCGAGGACGGCGATCTTCTTGCAGGTCGCGGGGATCGCGGCGAGCAGCTTGTCCGGGCAGAACGGACGGAACAGGCGGACCTTGATCAGGCCGACCTTCTGGCCGTGGGCGTTGAGGTAGTCGATGACTTCCTCGGCCACGTCGTTGATGGAGCCCATGGCGATGATGACGCGGTCGGCGTCAGGCGCGCCGTAGTAGTTGAACAGCTGGTAGTTGGTGCCGAGCTTCTTGTTGACCTTCTTCATGTAGCTCTCGACGATGGCCGGCAGCGCGTTGTAGTACTTGTTGCAGGCTTCGCGGTGCTGGAAGAAGATGTCGCCGTTCTCGTGAGAGCCGCGCATTGCGGGGCGCTCCGGGTTCAGGCTGTGCTGGCGGAACTCTTCAACTGCCTTCATGTCGACCATGTCGGCGAGGTCCTTGTAGTCCCAGATCGCGATCTTCTGGATCTCGTGGGAGGTCCGGAAGCCGTCAAAGAAGTTGATGAACGGGACGCGGCCCTTGATGGCAGCGAGGTGCGCGACAGCGCCGAGGTCCATGACTTCCTGCGGGTTTGTCTCGCAGAGCATGGCAAAACCGGTCTGACGGCAGGCGTAGACGTCGGAGTGATCGCCGAAAATGTTCAGCGCATGCGTGGCGACGGTACGGGCGGACACGTGGAACACACCGGGAAGCAGCTCACCAGCGATCTTGTACATGTTGGGGATCATAAGCAGAAGACCCTGGGAAGCGGTGTAGGTGGTGGTCAGCGCGCCGGCGGCCAGAGAGCCGTGGACAGTGCCGGAGGCACCGGCCTCGGACTGCATCTCGACGACCTTTACCGTGTTGCCGAAGATGTTCTTGCGGCCCTGAGCGGACCACTGGTCGACGTAGTCAGCCATCGGGCTGGACGGCGTGATGGGGTAGATACCCGCAACTTCCGTGAAGGCGTAGCTGACGTGCGCGGCAGCAGTGTTGCCGTCCATCGTCTTGAATTTTCTTTGCAAGGGAATTACCTCCTAATCAAAGGGACGGTTTTCGTCCCGTAATTTGACGAATTCATAATAACATCAATTCTTCATTTTGTAAATGGCAAAAACCGCAGTATTTGGAAATTTCCTCTGAATTTTTTTCTCACTTTATCCTTTTTGTAGACAAAATCAAAAAAATATGATAAATTAAATAGAAATAAATGCGGTGAGGTATAGCAATCGTGAAATGGAATATACTCGGTCTGCGTTTTGACAATCTCAATATGGAAGAAGCCGTCGCGGCCGGAGAACAGCTGCTCGACGGAGATCATCCCGGCGTCGTCGTAACGCCCAACGCGGAGATCGCGTATGAGGCCTGCCGCGACAGCGCCTTCCGCGAGCTTCTGAACAGCGCGGATCTGATGCTCCCGGACGGCTCCGGCGTCGTCCTTGCGGCGAAGATCCTGAAAAAGCCGCTGAAGTCGAAGGTCGCTGGGATCGACTTTGCAACCAATATGCTCTCGGTTTTTGCAAGGCGCGGAACCAAACTCTATCTGCTCGGCAGCAAGCCTGGAATTGCAGAGGCGGCGGCGGAGAAGATGAAGCAGAAGGCGCCCGGCCTGCAGATCTGCGGGACGGCCGACGGCTATTTCAAAGACGAAGCACCGGTGATCGAGGCGATCAATGCCTCCGGCGCCGAAGCCCTGTTTGTCTGCCTCGGCGCGCCGAAGCAGGAAAAATTCATGGCCGCGCATGCGGGCGAGCTGAAAACCGTCCGCCTGATGGCCGGCCTCGGCGGCAGCCTTGACGGCTTTGCCGGTACGGTCAAGCGCGCGCCGAAGTGGATGATCAGGCTGCAGCTTGAATGGCTCTACCGCCTGATCAAGGAACCGAGGCGCATCGGCCGCATGATGCGGCTCCCGAAATACGTCATCCTTGCCTGGAAGGCGCGGATCAAGGGAGGATCAAAATGGGAAAGCTGATCGTATTCGAAGGCACGGACGGCTCCGGCAAGTCCACACAGTTTTCTCTTCTGACGCAGCGCCTGGCAAGGGAAGCGGTTGACTTCCGGACGATCGTGTTTCCCCAGTATTCCGAGCCGTCTTCCGCGCTGATCCGGATGTATCTGAGCGGCGAGTTTGGGAAGCGGCCATCTGACATCAACGCCTATGCCGCCTCGACCTTTTACGCGGTCGACCGCTACGCGTCTTTTCAGAAGGTCTGGGGGGACTACTACCGCGGCGGCGGCCTTGTGATCTCCGACCGCTATACGACGTCCAACGCTGTCCATCAGGCGTCCAAGGAGCCCGTTGAGCGCAGAGAGGCGTTCTTCAAATGGCTTTCCGACCTGGAATTCCGACATATGGAGCTCCCGGAGCCGGATCTTGTGATCTACCTGGACATCCCGACCGAACTCAGCGAGCACCTGCTTCGTTCGCGTGAAGAAAAGACGCATACGCACGCGGATATTCACGAGCAGAATTCCGATTATCTCCGCCTCTGCCGCGAAACAGGTCTGCAGGCGGCTGCGTATTACGGCTGGACGGTTGTCAACTGCGCCAGCAACGGAGAGATCCGCGGCATCGATGAGATTCATGAGGAGATCTACCGCCATGTCAAGGCGTGTCTGTCCCGATAAACGGAGGAATTAAACATGGTTTATATTTTGCTTGCCGATGGATTTGAAGAAACCGAATCCGTCGTCCCTTGCGACCTGCTTCGAAGAGCTGAAGTCGAGACGAAGCTCGTCGGCGTCAGCGGAAAGCGGATCGTCAGCTCTCACGGCATTGCCGTAGAGGCGGATATGCTTCTGGACGAGGCTGCCGCGCAGCTTCCCGAGATGGTCGTTCTGCCGGGTGGGCGCAGAGGCGTTGAAAATCTGCTTGCCTCGGAACAGACTCTGGCTCTCGTTCGTCAAACCTGGGAAGCGGGAAAATACGTGGCCGCGATCTGCGCCGCTCCGACCGTGCTCGCAGCGCTCGGGATCTCGTCCGGCCGATGCGCGACCTGCTATCCCGGCATGGAAGACCGGATGGCGGACGCGAAGATGACGCCGGAAGCGGTTGTGATCGACGGCAGGCTGATTACCGGACGTGCCGCCGGAAGCTCCATGGCATTCGGACTTGCGCTGGTCGCCACGCTCTGCGGCGAGCAGACCGCGAATAGAATTGCGCAGGGAGTCGTTTATTCCTGCTAATACGTTCTGCAAGGACAGAAGGGGGGACAACCCATGACGAACGACGAAAACAGAAGTCAGAACCCGTCTGTGGATGAACTCATTGCTTCGGCAAAAACTGAATATCAAGATCTCCCGGCTGAGACGGCCGGAGAAGGTTTTCAGCCAGATTTTGGCAATACGTTCGACGATTACGGGGATTTTTCCGATCAGAACGGACAGCCGATCGTCCGCAAGATCCGCAAGCCGAGCGCCATCAAGAAGATCCGCTTTCCGCGGATCCTGATTCTCCTGATCTACTTTGCCCTGGTCGCCGGACTCGGCGTTCTGATCGCAAAGGTCGGATGGAAGCTCGCGGACGACGCACTTGCCCTGACGAGACCGGATGAGTATGCGGAGATCACGATCTCCGACAACGACGATCTGGACTCCGTGACGGCAAAGCTCAAGGACGCCGGCTTGATCAAGTACGAATGGCTCTTCAAGCTATACTGCAAGATCCGCAATAATGAGGACTTCTTTGACTCCGGCGTGTACCACGTCAAGCGTTCCTGCGACTATCACGCGCTTGTGAACAACCTGATCGCCAGCGCCGGAACGCGCGAGACGGTCACGCTGATGATCGCAGAAGGCGAGAACTGCTACGAGATATTCGATCTGCTTGAAAAGAACGGCGTCTGCGCCAGGGACAAGCTCGAGGACGCGGCCGCCAATTACGAGTTTGATTTTGAATTCCTGAAGGGAATTCCCTACGGCGCTACCAACCGCCTGGAGGGGTATCTGTTCCCGGATACCTATGAGTTCTACCTGATGGACGAGCCGGAAAACGTTCTGGAACGTCTGCTGCGGAACTACAACGCAAGACTGACCGAGAGCGACCTAAAGCTGATCGAGGACAGCGGTTACAGCATGCACGAGATCATCACGATGGCGTCCATCGTCGAGGCGGAAGCCGGTCGCGACGATGAACGCCCGAAGATCGCGGCCGTCATGTACAACCGTCTGAACAACTGGGAAAACCCGCTGCTCGGCATGGACTCCACCGTATATTACGGCGCGATGCTGCTCAACAAGAAATTCACGGTCGAGCTTGACAGCCCGTACAACACCTACAAATATCCCGGGATTCCGGCCGGACCGATCTGCAACCCCGGCCTCACCTCCATCCGTGCGGTGCTCCATCCTGAGAACACGCGAGACTATTATTTCGCGACCGGCGTCGACGGCTTGAACCACTTCTTCGAAACGGAAGACGACTTCAACGCGTTCCTGAACAGCGACCAATACAAGCCGATTCTGCCGGAATAAGCAGAAAGAAACGGACAGATCATGAAAAAACCGGAGATCCTCGCCCCTGCCGGCGATGCTGAAAAACTGAACATGGCGGTCCGCTACGGCGCCGACGCGGTCTATCTGGCCGGCACCAGCTTCGGCATGCGCTCCTTTGCGGGCAATTTTACCGACGAAGCGCTCCCGAAGGCAGTTGCACTTGCGCATTCCTTCGGCGTGAAGGTGCACGTAACGGTCAATACACTTGCCAGAAACAATGAGATTCCCGCCCTGCCGGAACACCTGGAGCGGCTCAACGACTGCGGGGTCGACGCGCTGATCATCGCGGACCTCGGCGCGTTCCGCCTTGCGGAGAAATACGCGCCGAACTGCCAGCGGCATATCTCCACGCAGGTCTCCGTTACCAATTACGAGACGGCGCAGGCCTGGTTCGACCTCGGCGCAAAGCGGATTGTGCTGGCCAGAGAGCTCTCGCTGGACGAGATCTCAGAAATTCGCCGCCGCGTGTCTCCGGAGCTGGAGATCGAGGTGTTTGCGCACGGCGCCATGTGCGTTTCCTGGTCCGGACGCTGCCTGCTATCCAACTATATGACGGGCAGAGACTCCCAGCGCGGTCAGTGCGCCCAGCCATGCCGCTATCAGTACGCCCTGGTCGAGGAAAAGCGTCCCGGGCAGTATTTCCCGGTCTTTGAGGACGAAAAGGGGACATATATCATGAACTCCCGGGATATGTGCATGATCGATCACCTCGACGATCTGATGGCGGCCGGCGTCGACTGCCTGAAAATCGAAGGCAGAGCGAAATCGGCCTACTACGCGGCGATCGTCACGGGCGCCTACCGTCATGTGCTCGACGCTGTCGCCTCCGGCGCGCCGGTCGACCCGGATTGGCGGAACGAGGTCGAGAAGGTCTCCCATCGGCACTATTCCACCGGCTTTTTCTACGGCCAGCCCGGCCAGTATTACGAGGATTCCCGCTACATCCGGGAGTATCAGGTGGCGGCGATCGTCACCGACTGCGACGAGAGCGGAATGGCGACGCTGAGCCTGCGCAACAAGTTCTCTACCGGGGAAGAGATCGAGATCGTCGGGCCGGATCTGAAACCTTTCCGGATTGCCGCGCCGGTGTTTTACACAGCGGAAGGCGAGGAGACGCAGGAGATGCGGACGCCGCAGTCTGTGTTCCGCATGCAGCTCCCAAAGCGGGTCACGCCGTATTCCATCATCCGGCACAAGGTTGACTTGAGCGCATAAAAAGTCCCGGCAGCGGCTGCTCTGTGTGGAAATCAACACAAAGAATCCGAAATTGTTGCGCTTCGATTTGTTGACATCATTTTCAGATTGAGATATAATTTAATATACGCCTATATGCGAATAATTGTCTCCGAAGCAGAGAGACAGCAGCCGGGTGAATAGGAATATGTATCTTAAAGTCATAAAACGCCTCATGGATATTGTGCTTGCGATGCTTGGGCTCATTCTGCTCAGCTGGGTGTACCTGATTGTTTCTATTGCAGTTTTTCTCGACGATCCCGGTCCAGTTTTCTTCTGCCAGAAGCGGTTTGGAAAAAACAAAAAGTTTTTCAGGCTGCATAAATTCCGCACCATGAAGAAAAACGCCCCGCACGAGGTTCCGACCCATCTGCTCAAGGATCCGAATCAGTATATTACGCGTGTCGGCAGGTTCCTCCGCCGCAGCAGCCTGGACGAGCTGCCGCAGATCTGGGATATTCTGGTCGGACATATGAGCGCCGTCGGCCCCAGGCCTGCTCTCTGGAATCAGGACGACCTGATTGCGGAGCGGGATAAATACGGCGCGAACGACGTGCGGCCCGGCTTGACCGGCCTTGCGCAGATCAACGGGCG
>JAFPFL010000120.1 GCA_017425545.1 Oscillospiraceae bacterium
AGGAGGTGCCCCAGGAGTTCTTGATGATCCAGGCACCGTTGGAGCTGGGGCCGTAGGAGGACTTGAAGTTGGACTTGGAGTAGTTGTCGTCCCAGCCGACAACGGTGACGGCGTGGTTGCCGTACTGGTAGTTGTTGGAGCCATAGGAGGCGGACTGCTTGAAGCAGTAGGCGCCGGTGGAGGAGTTGTAGTAGGTGTCGGCGTGGTAGTAGCTGATGGTAGCGGCGCCATACTCCATGATGGCCTGCTTCACGGCGTCACGGTTGGAAACGGGGATCCAGGTCACGTCGGTGACGTGAGCCACGTTGTAGTTATAGGCGTATTTGGAATCCAGGCCGGAGGTGGAGATGTTGCTGTATTTCAAGGCAGAGGTCGATTCGGAAGCGGGACCCGCCCAGCGCATGGTGGTGAAGGTGGCCATGGCGCCGTTGCCGCCCTGATCCAGGAAGGTGTCGCTCAGGGGCTTGGAGGAGTCGCCGGTCAGCATGCCCAGCTTGTCGTAGGCGCTGGTGTAGTTGAACCATGCCAGGTGGGACTCGGAAAGGTCCATGCTCGTCGTTGCGGCCGCGCCGGTATCGTTGTTGATGATGCCGTGCTTGATCATGTAAGCTTCGATCGGCGCCATGGTGCCGAAGGTCCAGCAGGTGCCATAGGGGTTCTGGTTCTTCACAGCGGTGATGTAGCCGTAGTCGCGGCTGTCATAGCTGCTGGGAAGCGACGCTCTGACGGCGTTGAGTTCCTGGGCGCCCTCTGCTTCTGCGCGCAGATAGGCGTTTGTCAGGGTTCTGCTGCCGTGGTAGGTCATGGGGATATAGCCGTTTGACGTACCTGTGACCTTGATGGGATCCTCGCTGGTTTTCGCGCTGACTTTGGATTGCGCTGAGACGACTGTCGGGAACAGGCTGATGATCAGAATCATCGTCAGCACAAGCGCCAGGAGTCTCTTGATGGATCGTTGCATACAATTCTCCTTTCAAATCTTCCATGCGTCTATGGATTCTTCACGAACAAGCGCCGGCCGGCGAATCCATAATCATACATCCGGCCTGGCGCAGCAACAGGGTTTATCGTATTCATCGTACCACTTTTTTTCAGATAATCAAGTCCTATTTTATGTAAATATGCAGTGTTTTGTGTGAAATAATGAATATTTTTAATGGAAAAATGATAATTTGTTGAAAAAATACGTATATTCATTATGTATTTGCGATCAGGCTTTCCGGGCGAACCAGCAGCAGAGGCCGCTGCAGAACGCAGCGGCCCCCGGCTTGCCGGCAGAAAACCAGACGCCGCGGTCGGACAAGCTGGTCCGATCGCGGCGATCTCTATACAGGAATAAAACCCTGCGCGGTTTCTCTTTTTCTGTGATGACGTTACTGCTGTGCGCCGTCTCCGCGCTTCCACTCGAGGTATTCGTCGTAGCCGCAGAGCCGGTCGATGATCTTGCCGCCGGGCAGGAACTCAATGATGCGGTCCGCCGTCGTGGAGAGCAGCTCGTGGTCGTGAGAGGCCAGGAAGACGTTGCCCGGGAAGGCCTCGACGCCCTTGTTGACGGCCTGGATGGACTCCATGTCAAGGTGGTTCGTCGGCTGATCCAGAAGGATGCAGTTGGCGCCGGAGAGCATCATGCGGGAGAGCATCATACGAACCTTTTCGCCGCCGGAGAGGACGGAGACCGGCTTGAAGACCTCGTCTCCGGAGAAGAGCATCCGTCCGAGGAAGCCGCGGAGATAGACGTCGTCCTTTTTCTCCGACCAAGGACGCATCCAGTCGACGAGCGATTCGGAGTGGCCTTCAAAATAGGACGTGTTGTCCTTGGGGAAGTAGCTCTGGGAGGTGGAGACGCCCCATTTGATCGTTCCCTCATCGGGCTCCAGCTCGCCCATCAGAAGCTTGAACATGACCGTTTGGGCCAGCTCGTTCTCGCCGACAAAGGCGATCTTCTGGTTGCGGCCGGCGATGAAGCTGACGTGGTCGAGGAGCTTGACGCCGTCCACCGTCTTGCTGACGTCTGTGACAAAGAGGACGTCCTTGCCGACCTCGCGGTCGCGGGTAAAGCCCACAAACGGATAGCGGCGGGTGGAGGCGGGGATCTCCTCCAGGCTGATCTTGTCGAGCAGCTTGCGGCGGGCCGTCGCCTGCTTGCTCTTGGATTTGTTCGCGGAGAAGCGGGAGATAAAGGCCTGCAGCTCGGCGATCTTTTCCTCGTTGCGCTTGTTCTTGTTGCGCATCAGAGCCTGGACGAGCTGAGAAGACTCGTACCAGAAGTCGTAGTTGCCGACATACATCTTGATCTTGCCGTAGTCGATGTCCACGATGTTGGTGCAGACCGTATTCAGGAAGTGGCGGTCGTGGGAGACGACGATGACGGTGCCCTCGTAGTCGAGCAGAAAGTCCTCGAGCCAGTTGATGGATTCGATGTCCAGGTTGTTGGTCGGCTCGTCGAGCATGACGATGTCGGGGTTTCCGAAGAGCGCCTGGGCCAGAAGGACCTTGACCTTATCGCGCGGGTCGGTGTCGGCCATCCGGTCGTAGTGCTTGCTGACGTCGATCCCGAGGCCCTGGAGGATCCGGCTGGCGTCAGACTCCGCTTCCCATCCGTTCATCTCGGCAAACTCCGCCTCGAGCTCGGAGGCCAGGATCCCGTCTTCGTCAGAGAAGTCCTCTTTTTCATAGATGGCGTCCTTCTGCTTCATGACGTCGTAGAGGTGCTGGTTGCCCATGATGACGGTGTCCATGACAGGATAGGCGTCGTACTGGAACTGATCCTGCTTCAGGACGGACATCCGGACGCCTGGCTTCACCGCCACATAGCCGCGGGTGGGCTCGAGCTCTCCGGAGAGGATGCGCAGGAAGGTGGACTTGCCCGCGCCGTTGGCGCCGATGACGCCGTAGCAGTTGCCCGCCGTGAACTGCAGGTCCGCATGCTGAAAGAGGACGGAACCGGCAAACTGCATACCGAGGTCGGATACTGTAATCATATTCTGACTCCTTGTTCAACTGAAGCGGCAAGCGCTCCGGATTTAAAAGATTCTGACTGTGCGCAGGGTTGAAAAATCGTAAGTCCTGCGGAAGAGGCGCAGCTCCGGGTCCTGCTTAAGGTAGCGCTGCAGAAGACCAGCGCAGGCTTCCGTGTCGCTCAGAGCACGGTGGTGGTCGAGCGGGATCCGGAAATGCGCCGCCATCGTGTCCAGGCGGTGATTCGGCAGGCCCGGGCAGAGCGCCTTGCCGATCCGGCAGGTACAGACGTATTCCGCCGTCGGCTTCCAGTCGATCTGATAATGGCGCAGGCATTTCCCGAGGACGCCGAGGTCAAATGGCGCATTGTGCGCAGCAAGAACGCCGGAGGAGAACCAGGGCTCGATGAGAGTCCAGATCTCCGGGAAGGTCGGGCTTTTAGCCGCGGCCTCCTGGGTGATGCCGGTGAGCTGGACGTTGAACCAGTCGAAATGAGTCTCCGGATTGATCAGGGTGCCGAAGCGGCGGATGATCTCCCCATCCTCCAGCACGACCACGCCGATGGCGCTCATACGGTCGTTGGCGTAGTTCGGGGTCTCAACATCGAAGGCTACATAGCGGCTCAAGGCTCCCGCTCCCCTCTGATCAGCGCTTCCAGCTTCGGCAGCGCGGCCTTGGCGGCACGGCGGCCAAGCATCCAGGCCTCATGCAGCTTTGCAGGGTCGTGCGTGATCCGGTCGATCGGGAGCGGCTGCTCCGGACAGATCACGACGGCGCTTCCCGCCGCCTCCTGCCGGAACACAAGGTCTCTGCTCTGCTGATAACGTACGTGGCGATCGGCCATCGTCTCTGCCAGGCGGGGATACTTCCGCATGAGCGGGCTGGCAGACAGCGGCATGCGGGAGGCCGGCTTGTGGTAATCGCGCGGTCGGGTCAGGATCACGAGATTTTTGAGCCAGCCGATATCCAGCATGAACTGCAGCGGGATCGCATCGCTGATCCCGCCGTCGAGATACAGCCGTCCTTCGATCTCGACCGGGCGGGAGACAAAAGGCATTGAGGCAGAAGCCTGGATCCATTCGTAGGTGTGGTCGGCGACCCGGTCGCAGCGGTGATAGACCGGCTCGCCGGTCTCGACGTCGGTGCAGACCACATAGAAGGCGGTCGGGTCCCGGTCGAAGGCCGCCTCGTCAAAGGGATCGAACTCTCTGGGGATCCGATCGTAGCAGTACTCCGCGCCGAAGAGGTTGCCCGTGCGCACAAGGGAGCGGAAGGAGCAGTAGCGCCAGTCGCGGCAGAATCTCATATTATAGCGGAGCACGCGTCCGATCTGGTGGGATTTCAGGTTGCAGCCGAAGGCCGCCCCGGCGGAGACGCCGACCGCAGCGGGAAACGTGATCCCGTTTTCCATCAGGACGTCCAGCACGCCGGCGGTAAAAAGGCCGCGCTGCGCGCCGCCCTCCATGACGAGGGTGACGGTTGAATTTGTCAGTTCCTTCATCGGATTCTCCTTATTCTTCATGCAGAAAGATCTGAATGCGGAGTCGGAGCCAATCCCCTCTCCGGTTCTTCTCGGTCAGCAGGGCAAAGAGCTCCTTGCCGCCGTCCATCAGGCGGGCAAGGATCAGATTCTGCTCGCGCGGGACGTAGCCCAGCTTCAGCCCGTCGCGGTTGAGCACCTTGATGGCGTACGGATCGGAAGGATTCTCCGGGATCCGGAGCAGCTTCAGGCGCTCACCCGGTTTGAGATAGGGCTCCAGCTCCTCGATGCCGACCACGTGGGTGGTGCCGGCGACCAGGGTCTCGAGCAGGAAGATGTCCCGCGAATACGGCACATCCGGCGGCTGAAGGCCGGGCTCTTCCCGCAGCAGCCGCAGAAGGCCCGCCCGCTCCGTATTTGCAAGTTCCTTCATGCCTCGTCCTCCGCTTCCGGATGGAGCATGGCCCGGATCCGCTCCTCACAGGCCTTTTTGCCTTCGCGGTAACTCTGCAGCATTTGAATCAGCTCCTCCCGGTGCGCCGCGGCGCGCGCCTCGTCCTCGAGGAAGACGCGCAGGCGGTAGGGATTGGTCTGCTTGAGCGCCTCAAGCTCCTCGGAAAAGGCGCGGATGCGCTTCCGAAGCTGCCGGATCTCGCTCCGCATGGCTTCCAAAGTGTCCGGGGCTTCCGAATCCGCTTCGGGCAACGCCTCGCAGACTGCACGCAGCTCTGCAAGATCCCGATGCCGGTAGGCATCCATGGCTCGCTGAAGCAGCGTCTTTTCCGCCTCCCCGGCCTCCGGGTGCAGGTCGGGATGGAGGGCTTTGACCGCCTTGCGGTAGAGGGTCTTGAGCGCTTCCCTGCCGGCGGCCGTCAGGCCGGAGGATTCGCCGGGAGAGAGGATACGGTTCATCTTCTCCATCCGCGCGTCGAGCTTTTCCCGATAGACGGCAAATTCCGCGTCCAGCGCGGCATTGAGCTCCGCCTCGTCCACGGCCTCGCGGCGGTTCAGGCGCGCCCGGGTCTCGTCCGCCTTCCGCTTCGCGCGCTTATAGGCGCAATAACTCTCGTAGACCTCAAGCTCGAGCGCACCGAAGCGCCGAAGATAGGCCGCTTCGATCCTGCGTCCCTGGACGAGCTGCAGGTTGTCCTTCTGCAGGAGCAATACTGTCAGCTCCGCGCGGAGTCTGGATCGCTGCTCGCGCAGTTCCGCATCCTCCGGGTGGAGCATTATGATCGGTTCTTTTCGAACGGCGCCCAGATCTGCTGCCATGGCGGCGTCCTCCCCTCCGCTTTTCTGTCTGATGCAAGGATCATGATATCCGGCGAACCCTTCGGGCGGATTTGCCGACCGGCCTTCTGTTTGGCTGTGAAAACAGCCGGAAACGATTGCCTTTTTCTTCTCTTGATCATTATAGCACAGGCCTTCGGAAAATGCTATCCCGATTCTCCGGAAAAGCGGCTGAAAACGAGAAGGTCCGTCCCATCCTGACAGACGGGGCGGACTTTCCTGCGTGCAAGCGGCGTTTTCGCGCAAAAAAGAGAGAAGCGGCCCCGTTTCCGGAGCCGCTGAGCTGAAAAATCAGCCGTTGTTCTCTCTCATCTTTGCAAAGCACTCGCTGCAGTACACAGGACGGTCGGTCTTGGGCTCGAACGGAACGCGAGCTTCGCGGCCGCAGTTGGCGCAGACAGCAGTGAAGTATTCACGGGGGCCACGGGCGGCGTTCTTGCGGGCGTCACGGCAGGCCTTGCAGCGCTGGGGCTCGTTCTGGAAGCCGCGCTCTGCGTAGAATTCCTGCTCACCGGCAGTGAATACGAACTCTTTGCCGCACTCTTTGCAAACTAAGGTCTTGTCTTCGAACATGGAAAAATACCTCTCTTTTGGATGCCTGTCCAGGGACTTGGGCAAAAATATATGCTAAACGGCTGTGCCGTTTATGCCGAGAATTTTCGCTGCCTTTCTGCGGATCCGCTGTACCGTGTTGTCAACGGATTTTACCGTCTTGCCGCGCGAAGCGGCAATCTCCGCATAGGAAAGGCCCCGCAGGTACAGAGTCAGAACTGCTCTCTCACTTGCGGTCAGCGTCAAGCGAAGCGCAACGAAAAAGTCGTTTGCGTCTTCCCGCCCGATCAGTTCGGCTTCCGGGTCTGCTCTCATGCGCTCCGGAACAGAATCATCCGAAGAAAAAGTATGAAAGGAAACGGAATCATTTAACGGTGCGTGTTTATTGGCAGCTGCCGCACGAACGGCAGACACAAGCTTGTTGCGGATGCAAACCAAGGCGAAATTCCGAAACGGCGTCCCCACGGTCGGGGAATAGCTGCGAATGGCGTACAGCAGGCCGATCATGCCCTCCTGTACGAGGTCTTCATGGTCGCCGCCTGTCAGAAACAGCGGTCTGGCACAGGCGCGTACCAAGCGGGTATACCGGGAGATCAGGATCTCTTCAGCTTCCAGGGAAGACTTTGCACGAACTGCCAGTGTTTCATCCGGCAGCGTTTCGGTTTCATCAAAACTGTTTTTAATCGGCATGTTAAACATTATAGCACGGAATTGCAATCTGTCAATAAAACATTTAATAAAAACCGAAAAAATTCATAAAAAGTAGAATCCTTACTAAAGCAGCCAAATAACTGCGTTTAAATCTATATTTTCATCTGTTGCTGGCCGTTAAACGGGATTCCGAGATGGTCGTAGGCAAGCTGCGTCACGCAACGGCCGCGCGGTGTTCGCGTCAAAAAACCGATCTGCATCAGGTAGGGCTCATAGACGTCCTCCAGCGTGACCGCCTCCTCGCCGATCGTCGCGGCAAGCGTTTCAAGGCCGACCGGACCGCCGCCGTAGTTCTCGATGACGGCGCGCAGCATCCGGTGGTCGATGCGGTCGAGGCCGAGCTCGTCGATCTGCAGACGCTTGAGCGCATGGTCCGCCGCCTGCTTCGTAATCACCCCGTCGTAGTAGACCTGGGCAAAATCGCGGACACGACGTAAAATGCGGTTTGCGATTCGAGGCGTTCCGCGGCTGCGGGTGGCGATCTCCCGCGCGCCGTCAGGGTCGATGCGGATGCCGAAGAGGGTCGCAGACCGGGTGACGATGCGCATTAGTTCCTCCGGCTTGTAGAGCTCCAGACGGAGCGAGACGCCGAAACGGTCGCGCAGCGGAGAAGAAAGCTGGCCGGCCCGGGTCGTGGCGCCGATCAGCGTGAATCTCGGCAGATCCAGACGGATCGAGTTCGCGCTCGGGCCCTTGCCCACGATGATGTCGATGGCGAAGTCCTCCATTGCCGGATAGAGGATCTCCTCCACGATGCGGTTGAGGCGGTGGATCTCGTCGATAAACAGAATGTCGCCGGGATTGAGGTTCGTCAGAAGTGCGGCCAGATCGCCGGGCTTTTCGATGGCGGGGCCGGAGGTGATGCGGATATTGACGCCCATCTCATTGGCGATTACGCCGGCAAGGGTCGTCTTGCCGAGGCCCGGAGGACCGTAGAGCAGAACGTGGTCGAGCGGCTCATTGCGGCGCTTGGCTGCCTCGATGTAGACTGCAAGGTTCTCCTTGGCGTCCTCCTGGCCGGTATAGTCGTCGAGCGTCTTCGGGCGGAGAGCGATCTCGCCGTCGTCCATCGGAGTAACGGAAGCAGTCACGATCGGTGCTTCATAATTCTGCGTAAAGTCAATGCTCATCGTATCTGCCTCCTCACTTCATGACCATCGCGCGCAGGCCGTAGCGGATCAACTCCTCCACGGACAGCTTCTCGGTATCTGCGCCCTTAAGCGCCGCGGATGCCTCCGCCTGGGAATACCCGAGCTCGGCGAGCGCAGCCGTGGCGGTGGCGATCTTTCCGCTGAGCGACGGATTCACCGCAGCGGCTGGCTGGCCCTGCGAGAAGTCCAGCTCGGCGCCGCCGATCTTGTCCTTCAGCTCGAGAATGATGCGCTTGGCGGTTTTCAGGCCGACGCCCTTTGCCCGGGTGATCGCCTTCTCATCCCCGGTCATGATGGACAGCGTCAGCTGGTCGGGTGTCAGGATGGAGAGGATCGCAAGCGCGGAGGCCGGGCCGACGCCTGTTACGCTGATCAGCTGCTCAAACAGACGAAGCTCTTCCTTCGTGGCAAAGCCGTAGATATCAAAGGCGTCTTCCTTAATATTGCAGTGCGTAAACAGACGGTGCTCCTCCCCCACCCGGAGCTGAGAGAGCGTATAGTTGCTGGCAAAGCAGGCGTAGCCCACGCCGCCGCAGTCGACAACCGCGAGGTTCGCGTCCAGAAGGGCGATTCTTCCGTTCAGATAGTAAAACATACTCAGGTTCCCTCCGTCATTTGTCCCAGCCTGGAGAGCAGGGAGCTCTTGGCTCTGGCGTGGCAGAGCGCGATCGCGATCGCGTCGGCGGCGTCGTCCGGGCGGGCGACTTTTTCCATGTGCAGCAGGCGCTTCGTCATATCCATGACCTGGCGCTTTTCCGCCTTCCCGTAGCCGACCACGGCCTGTTTGACCTGCATCGGCGTGTATTCAAAAATCGGGACCCCCGACTTTGCAAGCGCAAGCAGAATGACCCCCCTGCCGTGCGAGACGCCGATGCCGGTAGTGATGTTGTGGCCCCAGAAGAGCTCCTCGACCGCCGCCGCGTCCGGCTTGACGGCTTCAACCAGGCGCATGACGTCATCGTACAGCATCTCAAGGCGCTGGGGAAACGAAAGATCCTTCGGCGTCGTGACCGTCCCGTATTGCAGAAGCTGCAGGGTCGATCCCTCCGAGAGGATCAGGCCGAAGCCGGTCGTGGCATAGCCGGGGTCGATTCCCAGAATTCTCATGGCAAATTACAGCTTCCCGGCCTTTGCGATCCAGAAATAATAGAGGATCACGCCGACGATGACCGCACAGATCAGGATCCAGGCGAGGATCCGATGGGCCTTCGGCCGCTCCACATAGTGTTCCTTATCCTCTTCTGCTTTCTGCTGCGCAACGGCGTCCATGGCCTGATGCTCCAGCTCCTCACGGGACTTATAGTCTGCCATTAAAATCAACTCCTTTTGTATTTATCATAGCATACGCCCGGGAAAAATGCAATAAAAACCGCCCGCCGCGGGAAAAACCGCGGCGGGACGGGATTCTCTCGGGATGCGGAATCAGGCGCAGAGCTTCTCCAGCGCAGCCAGCTTCAGGCAGACGCAGAAGATCTCGATCGCCTGCTGCAGCTCGTCCAGTTCCGGATAGCTGGGGGCGATGCGGAGGTTGCTGTCCTGCGGGTCCTTGCCGCCGGGATAGGTGGCGCCGGCCTTGGTCATCGTGACGCCGGCCTTCTTGCAGAGCTCCCAGGTGCGGGTTGCAAGGCCGGGCAGGGTATAGACGGAGACGAAGTAGCCGCCCTTCGGGGTCTGCCATTTAGCCAGGCCGAGCGGAGCGATCTCACGGTCGAGGGTCTCGAGGACGCAGCGGAACTTCGGAGCCAGGACCTCGGCGTGCTTCTTCATGAAGGCAATCGTGTGCGCCTTATCCTGCAGGAAGCGGACGTGGCGAAGCTGGTTGAGCTTGTCGTAGGAGATGATCTGGAAGGTTGCCAGACCCTTGTACCAGTCCATGTTTGCCAGGCTGGTGGCAAGGACGGAGATGCCGGCGCCGGGGAAGGTGATCTTGGAGGTCGAGGCAAACTCGAAGGCCATATCCGGGCGGCCCTGCTCGGCGCACATGGCGAGGATATCCGGGAAGGGAACGAAGTCTCCCTCAAATTCGTGGACGCAGTAGGCGTTGTCCCACATGATCGTGAAGTCCGGCGCAGCGGGCTTCAGCGCAGCGAAGCGGCGGACGGTCTCGTCGGAATAGACGATGCCGTCGGGGTTGGAGTACTTCGGCACGCACCAGATGCCCTTGACGGTTGGATCCTTGACCAGCTCTTCGACTTTGTCCATGTCCGGACCGGTCGGGAGCATCTCGATCGGAATCAGCTCCATGCCGAAGCTCTTGGTGATATTGAAATGACGGTCATAGCCGGGAGCCGGGCAGAGCCACTTGATCTTGTCTTCTCTGGCCCAGGGGCGGGGACTGTGGGGCAGGCCGTGGGTGAAGGCCTTGGCGATCACGTCGTACATCAGCTGAAGGCTTGCGCTGCCGCCGATAAAGCACTGCTCCGGGGTCACGCCGAGGATCTCGGCAAAGAGCTTCCGCGCGGAGGGCAGACCGGCCAGCTCGCCGTAGTTGCGGGCGTCGATGCCGTCAATCTTGCAGTCCGAGGCTTCCTTCACGATGGTGAGCATTTCGGTGGACAGATCGAGCTGCTTGGAGCCGGGCTTGCCTCTGGCCATGTTGAGGGACAGATTCCGGCCGCAGAGAGCTTCAAACTCCACCTGCAGCTTTTTGAGTTCCGCAGCGCGTTCGGCCTGGGTCATTTTTTCGTAAGCATTCAAGAAAACTCATCCTTTCCCGTTCGGGTATTTTTCTGCAACCTCATTGTACCCGAACGGGGCGCGGAATGCAAGGACTATTTTCACAGAACCAGGCAGATCAGGCCGTTTGCGCCTTCATTGACAATTTTCGCCAGGGCGTTCTTCACCTTGAGGCGCGACTCCTCCGGGAGCTTGGCAATCTTCGCCGTCAGACTCTCGCTGACAAGATCGTAGAGCGTCTTGCCAAAGATATTGCTCTGCCAGAAGGCCTCACGGTCGCTCTCGTAGCTGTCAATCAGGCTGTTGACCAGCTCTCCTGTCTGACGCTCGTCTCCCACCATCGGACTGATCTCGGCTGTGATATCCGCGCGCATCATGTGGATCGACGGAGCCATTGCGCGAAGGCGGACGCCGCAGGCGCTGCCCTTGCGGATCAGTTCCGGGGTCTGCATCTCCACCTCCTCCCGCTCCGGCATGACGATGCCGTAGCCGGTCGTCCGCACCTGCTCGAGGGCGGCCTGGAGGCGTTCATACTCCCCACGGATCGCGCGGTAGCGGCTGAGCGCGGCGAGCAGGTCCCCGTCGCTCTGCATCGTCACGCCTGAGCGTTCCGAGAGGATCTCGTAGAATAAGGCGTCCGGCATCTGCACGCGGTAGCTGACGCTTCCCTGCCCGAGATCGATTTGGCTCGTCAGGCACTCGCTGACCGAATCCAGCGCCCGCAGGGCTTCCGCCGGCCGCTCCGCCTCGGAAAGCCTGTGAACGCTGCCGGCCGCCTCAGCGACTGCGGCGTAAACGCTCTGCTTGAGCGGATGGGCAAGCTCGAGCGCGTCAAACCAGGCAGGAAAGCGGAAGCGGAATTCCTCGGCGGAAAACTCGCAGAGCAGGTCCTCGAGGATCTGACGGATCTCCGTTTTTCCCATGCGCAGGACGTTCACCGGACGGCAGCGGACAAGATACTGCGTCCGGATCTGCTCGGCGAGGGCAGACGCCTGTTCGGAATCCGGGTTTTCGGTGTTGAGCAGAACAAGGAAGGGCTTTCCGGTGGCCTGCATATCCCGGATGGCGCGCGATTCCGCCTGCTCGTAATCGGCGCGCGGGATCTCGGTGACGCTGCCGTCCGTGGTGAGCACAATACCGACGGTGCAATGGTTCTCCATGACCTTTTTCGTGCCGAGTTCGGCGGCGTCCGTCATCGGGATCTCATGGTCGAACCAGGGGGTCGTCACCATGCGCGGCTCGCCGTTTTCCATCGCGCCGAGCGCGCCAGGAATCACATAGCCGACCGAATCAATCAGGCGGACGGAGAGCTTCGTCTTCCCGTCCGGAGAGATCTCAACGGCATCCTCGGGGACAAACTTCGGCTCAGCGGTCATGATCGTTTTGCCGGAGCCGCTTTGGGGGAGCTCATCCATCGCCCGTTCCCGGCGATAATCGTCTGCGATATTCGGCAGGATCAGCTCCTCCATCAGGCGCTTGACAAAGCTGGATTTCCCGGTTCGGACCGGACCGGTCACGCCGATGTAGATGTTTCCGCCCGTGCGCTTCTGAATATCCTCATACAGCTTCATGCCTCTTCCTCCTTCGCTGTTCTCGCCGCCAGTCCCGTCGGAATCAGGAGCAGGCGCTCCTCCTCCAGAACGTCCGTGTCCAGATGGTTCGCCGCCTGCAGCGCCTCCACCGTGGAGCCGTTCTCCTTGGCGAGGTCCCAAAGCGGCCCCTTCCCCCGCCGGACGATCAGCGACGGACCGCCCGCGCTCTTGCCGGGTTCCGCCGTGCCGCCGCAGAGATTTCGGAAAACCGTCTGCTTTTCGGTGTCGCAGACCGCGCTGAGCTCGAGGCGGATGGAATCTGTTTGGACCTGCGCCTCTCCGCTGAGCGAGAGGACGCAGCGGCAGGCGCTGTCATCGCCCCGGAGGAAGCCGGTCCGGACCGTATCCCGGATGATCTTCCCCTGCAAGGCTTTATCCCGGTCATAGTAAAGCAGATTTGCCCAGAGTCCGGCGCTGAGCTCTCCGGCGCTCCCGCCCGGACAGTCCGGCAGGATCGTCCAGTCCAGGACCCGCTCTGCGTCCTCCGGCAGAGGCAGGCTCTGCGCGAGAGTCTTCGTCTGCCGGTCCAGCAGCGGCGTGAGCGTCCGCGTTTCCCACTCCGGGGAAAAGGTCCCCTCCAGACTGTAGGCGTCCTCCGTGAGCTGGATCGGGACTGCGGACGTGACCACGAGCTGGGCGGTGACGGTCACGTTCAGAAGCAGACGGCGGCTGTCGATCTGGCCGTCTGTGTCGAGCTCCGCGTGGCGGAAGATCGGCTGGACGGATACGAAGGGATCCTCCCCTGCCGTCTCAAGGTCGGCATATTGGGAGAACGGTACAGTACCCTGCCAGGCGGCAAGCGCGCCGGCCTCGTTCTGGAACAGCGCACGGATCCGCAGATTCCCTTTGAAGACCGCCTTTTCTCCGATCACCGCCGTATCCGCGATCTCCGCGCCGACCGTCCACTTGAGCAGGCGGTCCGCCCCGATGCAGTCTTCCGGCATGAGCACCTCGTCCGCGATCTGCAGCTCCTTTTCCGCCGCGCAGACCGGCAGGCGCATCGGATAGACGTTCGTTCTGCACGCAAGGCCGGCCGGGCAGCGGTCGAGCTGCTTCAGCGTCCACTCGGCCGGGCTCAGGACGGTCAGCTCGCTGCCCAGGTTGGCGCGGACCAGGACCTTACGCGAATTGATGAAACGCGCGTCGATGCTCCGCAGCCAGCCCCAGTAGAAGAGCGTGCTGTTTTCCGGAACGGGGACCTTTTTCGTCACGGTAAACGGCAGGAATACCTCAATGCGCGAAAGGGCCGGAGAGTCCCCCTCGGGCACATAGAGGACGCAGGCCTGGATCCCGCCGCTGACGCTGATCGAGCCTGTGTCGAGCGATTTGTTCTGTACGATGACCATGCCGGAGCAGTCGACGATCCTTGCGATCTCCGGCATAGTCTCCGGGACGGTCATCTCCTCCGTCTGCTCCTGATAGAGGTTGTCATATCTCGTCTGTGCAAGATAGCTGACGCGCTGGTCGTGGAAGGAAAGCTCCATAAACGTATCACTCCTTGTAGATTCTGTTGCATTTATACGCGGCCGATCCTGAAAATAGTCTATCGGTAAATGAAAAATCCCAGCAGGATCAACAGCGCGCCGAGCGTAAAGCTGATCCAGAACGATCCGATCAGCGCGGCAATCAGAAATGCGCCGCCCGCAGCGTAAAGCGACCAGCTGTACATGCGATTGCAGGGAATCATAAAAAAATCACCGCCTTCCACACAAGTTATGTGGAAAGCGGTGAAATTATCCCTGTTCTATTTGAACTCCCAGGGCTTGCACTGCTCGGAAGCCGCATACAGTCTGCAATAGCTCTCGTGCCTGGTCTTTTCAATCCTGCCCGCTGCGAGCGCCTGCAGCAGCACGCAGTCGGGCTCGCTGCGATGGGAGCAGTCCGGGAAGCGGCAGCCGGTCCGATATGGCGCAAATTCCGGGAACAGCTCCTGAAGCTCCTCCTTTGGGATCCGGGCGGTTTCCTCCGGGGCAAAGGCGGCAAAGCCGGGCGTATCCGCGGCGTAGGTGTGATTGCCGAGATCGAAGAACTCAATATGGCGCGTTGTATGCCGGCCGCGGCCGAGCTTCTGGGAGACCTCCCCGGTCTCGATCCCGGCGTCCGGGCAGAGCCTGCGCAGAACCGCGCTCTTTCCGACGCCGGAGTTGCCGGTGAAGACCACCGTCCTGCCGCGGATCCGCGAAAGAAGCTCCTCGATGCCGGCGCCGGTCTCGGCGCTCGTGTTGACGACCGCGAAGCCGGTGCTTTGATAGATCCGGGTCAGTCTGTCCGCAGGATCAAGGTCCGTCTTGTTGATGCACAGGATCGGCTCGACGCCCTGCCGTTCGGACAGCACGGTCATCCGGTCGATCATGAAGGGTTCTGTGGCGGGGATCGCCGCGGAGGCAAAGATGACAAGCGCGTCGACATTTGCGACCGCCGGACGGAGAAATACATTCTTCCGGGGCAGCAGCCGTTCGACGGTGCCCCCGCTTCCGGAGCAGAGGATCTCCACATGGTCGCCGACCAGCGGAGACTCTCCGGTTTTGCGGAACAGGCCTCTGGCGCGGCACGTGATCCTGCCCTCGTCCGTCGCAACATCATAGAATCCGCTCAGCGCCTTGACGATGATCCCGGTCAGAATTGGTTTCTTTGCCGTATCTTCCCTCATGGCGTCGCACTGTCCTGCGTTTCAGGGGGCGTCGGCTCGGGCGACGGCTCTACAGGATCCTGACCGCCCGGTTCTGTTGTATCCGGCTCCGTGACAGGCTCCGGGGCAGGACCGGTGGAGACTACAAGCGTCACCGGCATGCCGTAGGATACTTCTGTGCCGGGGTTGATACTCTGGCTGATCACCTGTCCCTTCGGGACGGTGGAGCTGCTTTCCTCGACGATCGTGACATGCAGGCCGAGGCCCTCCAGCAGCGGCTTGGCATAGATGGAGTCCGCGCCGATCACACTGACCATCTGCTTGGTCGCCTTGCCCTTGGAGACCACCAGCGTAACGGTGGTGCCGGGCTCGACCTCTGTATTCGGCGCCGGGCTCTGGGAGATCACAGAGCCGACCGCAATCGTATCGCTGAAGTCCTCCTTCGGGGCAGCCTTAAGATCCAGGTCCTTCAGCTTCTGCAGCGCAGAGGCGAGGGGCATATTCGTAAAGTTCGGAAGCTCAACGGATTCTCTGCCCTTGCTGACATAGACCGTAACGACCTGGCCCTTGACCAGTGTGGAGCCGGCTTCCGGAACCGTCCGAATGACTCTGCCCTTGGCGATCTCGTCGCTGAACTCCTGCTCCTGCAGCGGATGGAGATCCAACTCCATCGCCTCAAGCATGAAGACTGCGTTCTCGTAAACGTACTCGCTCAGGTTCGGCATCGTGTCTGTCCGCTCACCCATGGAGATGTAGAGGAAGATCTCCGTCCCGGGCGCGACCTCCGCGCCGCCGGGGATGGATTGCTCAAAGATCACGCCGTCCGGGTATTCATCGTTGTACTGGTAGGAATCGCCGTTGACGATAAACTGGAAGTAGCTGTAGGGCGGTTCATCCTTGGGAATGTCGCTGTAGATCGAGCCGACCAGCGGCGGAACCTCGACCTTGTCAGGAAGCGTAGAGGAGACGACCTGGTTCTCCGACGACTGACTGCTGCCGCCCTTCGACAGCGCTTTAATCAGAAGCAGGGCAATGATGATTAGCGCAACCACGCCGAGGCCAGCGCCGACCGCAAGCAGGATCTTGCGCCGCTTCTCCTCCGGAGAGGTCACGTATTCCACCTCGCGCGGGTCTGGCCGCGCGGGAAGCGTCTGCGGGCGGACGGGCGCCTGCGGGCGAACGCCGACGGCTGGAGCAGCGGTGCGCGCCGGCAGGAAGGTAAAGCGGATCGTCGGATTCTTGCGGAACTCCTCCATGTCCTGCAGCATATCACTGATGGAGGCATAGCGGATGTTCAGGTCGGAGCACATGGCGTGCATGGTGATCTGCTCCAGGCCGGTCGGGATCTCGCTGTTGAGAAGAGAGGGCGCCAGCGGCGTGCCGTTGATGTGCTGGATCGCGACGCTGACCGGGGTTTCTCCATCGTATGGCGGGCGGCCGGTCAACATCTCATACATCACGACGCCAAGGGAATAGATGTCGGTGCGGGCGTCCACGCGCGCGCCCTTGGCCTGCTCGGGGGAGATATAGTGCACAGAGCCGAGCGCCTCTTTGGTCAGCGTGCTGGTTGCAGAGGCGATGCGGGCAATGCCGAAGTCGGCGACCTTGACGCTGCCGTCCTTGAGGATCATCACGTTGTGGGGCTTGATGTCACGGTGGATGATATTGCGGCTGTGGGCATGCTCCAGGGCTTTGGCGATCTGCATGGAAAAATGCAGGGTCTCCCGCCAGGAGAGCGGGCCTTTCTGCTCCATATACTGCTTGAGCGTGATCCCGTCGATGAGCTCCATGACAATGTAATCCAGATCGCTGCTCTTGGAGACATCGTAGACGCTCACGATGTTCGGATGCGACATCATCGCAACAGCCTGGGATTCGCCGTGGAAGCGGCGGCGGAAATCCGCGTCGGTGGAAAAATCGTCCTTCAGGATCTTGACCGCGACAAAGCGGTTCAGCCTGTGGTCCATCGCCTTGTAGACGACAGCCATGCCGCCGACGCCGATCACTTCAAGTATCTCATAGCGGTCATCCAGGACCTTTCCGATGTATTTGTCCATTGTAATCCTCCCTTCCGCCTTTTCAGCAGGCAATCAGAACTGCCGTAACATTGTCCGGGGCTCCGCGGTCCCTGGCAATGCCGACCAGTCTGCTGCAGCAGTCTTCTGTGTGAACGCCGTGAATGACTTCGAACAGCAGCTCCTGATCCGCCAGCAGATTGGTCAGCCCGTCTGTGCAGAGCAGGAAATAGTCACCGGCGTGGACCGGGCAGCGGAACGTATCGCAGGTGACTGCCTTTTCCGTTCCGACGGCGCGGGTGATCAGATTCTTGCCGGGATAGGCCTTCGCCTGCTCCGAGGAGAGCTCGCCGCGCTGCACCATCAGCTCCACCAGAGAATGATCCACAGTGATCTTCGTGATGCCGCTGCTGTTTAGCAGATATCCGCGGCTGTCGCCGACGTTGACGAAATACGCGGTCTTCCCCAGGATCAGGACCGCGACCAGCGTCGTCCCCATGCCGTGCATATCCTCGTTCAGCGCAGCGTTTTCATAGACCGCCGTATTGGCAATGGAGATGCCCGTCTTTAAGAGATATTCCGTCTGCTCGTCCGTCATGCCTGCGCGGTAGCCGCGTTTGAGCTCTTCCATGAAGATCTCTGCGGCAAGCCGGCTCGCCACGTTGCCGGATTTCGCGCCGCCCATCCCGTCACAGACGACGGCGGCCAGATCATGCTTTCCAAGCGCCTGCAGGAGATAATAGTCCTGATTCTGCGGTCTGACGAGGCCGGGATCGGTCAATCCCCAAGCTTCCATCCGGCAAGACTCCCTTCATCGTGTTTTTTATTCACCGGTTTTTTCCTGGTATTTTCGCCGCAGCTGCCCGCAGGAAGCGTCGATGTCGCTGCCGAGCGTGCGGCGGATCGTGCACGGAACGCCGTTGTCCTCGAGCTGCTTCTGAAACCGCAGAACGGTTTCCCGGTCGCTCGGCTCCAAAGGGCTCTCATCCACGTGGTTGAGCGGGATCAGGTTGACATGCGCCGCGAGCCCACGCAGGCGGCGGATCAGCAGCTTCGCGTCGTCCACGCTGTCGTTGACGCCGCGGATCATCGCATACTCGAAGGAGATCCGGCGGCCGGTGGCCTGGAAATAGTCGCGGCAGGCGTCGAGCAGCTCCTCGACGTTCCAGCGGCGGTTGACCGGCATGATCGTGTTGCGGATGCTGTCCTCCGGGGCGTGCAGGCTGACCGACAGCGTCAGCTGCAGCTTGCTTTCGGCAAGCTCCCGGATCCGCGGGACGATCCCACAGGTGGACAGGCTGATGTGGCGCATGCCGATGTTCATGCCCTCCGGGCTGTTGACCAGCTCGAGGAAACGCAGAACGTTGTCATAATTGTCGAGCGGCTCGCCGATGCCCATGAGGACAATGTTCGAGATCTCAAGTCCCGAATCCAGCTGCGTAAACAGGACCTCGTCGAGCATCTCTCCGGCGGACAGGCGGCGGACCAGGCCGCCGATCGTGGACGCGCAGAACGCGCAGCCCATCGGACAGCCGACCTCCGAGGAGATGCAGACCGTGTTGCCGTGGTGATAGCGCATCAGGACCGTCTCGACGCAGTTTCCGTCCCTCAGACGCCAGAGATATTTGATGGTTCCATCGAGCTCGGAGACCAGCTTCCGCACGACCTGCGGCGCCGTGATCTCCCAGCGGTCGGCAAGCTTCTCGCGCAGCGACAGCGGCAGGTTCGTCATCGCAGAGAAGTCCGGCGCGCCGCGGTGAAGCCAGGTATAGATCTGCGCAGCGCGGAATTTCGGCTCGCCCATCTCGTGAAGCTCGGCTTCCAGTTCCGGAAGCGTCAGGTTTTTGATCTCCGGTTTCAAGATTCCCTCCTGAATTTTGCAATGAAAAATCCGTCTGTTCCCTGATCGCAGGGCAGAAGCGTGCACCGTCCCTCCGGCGCGGAGATCCCGCCCGGGAGTACAAAGGCCTCCAGACGGAACGCCGGGTGCGACGCGGCAAAGGCCGCGGCGACGTCTTCGTTTTCACGCTTCAGAACCGTGCAGGTGCTGTAGAGGAGCACCCCGCCCGGCTTGACATGCGACGCCTGCGCCGCAAGAATCTTCATCTGGATCTCCGGCAGGGCGGAAAGCGCGGACAGGTCTTTATCCCGGATATCAGGCTTCTTTCGGATGACGCCGAGCCCTGAGCAGGGCACATCGGCAAGCACGAGGTCAAAGCGCCGTTCCCACTCCGGTTTCGGAACAGAGGCGTCCGCCTCCGCGGCTGTGATGCAGCTCAGCCCGAGCCGCTCCGCGCCGCGGCGGATCAGGTTGATCTTGTGCGGGTGAATGTCGCAGGACCGCAGGGCCCCGCGGTTTTCCATGCAGATCGCAGCGGCAAAGCTCTTGCCGCCTGGCGCCGCGCAGCAGTCGAGCACGTCCATGCCCGGCGCAGGGGCAGCGGCCAGGACCGCAAGTCTGGCGGCGGGGTCCTGCGCATAGATGAGGCCGCCACGGTAGGCGCGGCTGTCCTCCGGCGAACCGCCGGAGAGCTCCAGGCAATCCGGAAGCCAGGGATGCGGCTGCGCCTCGAAGCCCTCTTCGCGGAGATCCGCGCACACCGCGTCCGTTTCGGCGCGGCAGGTGTTGACCTGGACACAGGTGGCAGGAATGGCATTGTGGCAGGCCAGAAGCGGCTCAAGCTTCTCCGATCCGACGCTTTCCGACAGCAGCTCCACAAGCGCCGCCGGATGGCTGTAGCGGGTTGGAAGGTCTTCCGGCGTTGGGAAGGCATTCGGATCGCGCAGCATCGCGCGCAGCACGCCGTTGACCAAACCCGCTGCCCGCGCATTGGCGTATTTCTTTGTCTGCTCGACCGCCTCGGAGACTGCGGCGGAAGCAGGGACCCGGTCCAGGAAGCGCAGCTGATAGACCGCCAGGCGCAGAATATCCAGAACGGCTGGCTCAAGCGACGTCAGCTTTCCGCGCACGAAGCGGGAGAGCCAGAAGTCGAGCAGCATCCGGTTCTGCAGGACGCCGTAGACCAGTCTTGTCGCAAAGGCAGCGTCGCGGCGGTCCAGACGGTCGCGCGCAAGATTCTGTTTCAGCGCTCCGTCCGACCAGGCGCCCTGCCTGCGGCAGGCAATCAGGGTCGTCAGAGCGGTATTTCTCGCAGACATCACGATAATTCGATCGGGTGGCCGCGGAAGTAATCCGCGGCGGGCATGACCTTTCCGCCCTGCGCCTGCAGGCGCGTAATCAGAAGCGCGCCGTCGCCGCAGCCGACGATCAGGCCTTTCTTTGTGAGAGAAAGCGGTTTTCCGGTCTCGCCCGAGATCTCCGGGCAGGCCTTCGCCTCATAGATCTTGAAGAACGTTCCGCCGAGCTCCGCGGTGGCGATCGGCCAGGGATTCAGGCCGCGGATCTGCGCGAGAATGCCGCGCATGCCCCGCGTCCAGTCGATCGGAGAGAGGCTTTTGTCCAGCATCGGGGCATAGGTCGCAAGGGCGGGATCCTGCGGCGTGCGGGTCGACGTTCCGGCGGCAATCTCCGCCAGCGTATCCTTCAGAAGCGCCGCGCCGAGCACGGCAAGGCGATCCATCAGCTCGCCGGCCGTCTCCTCGGGGCCGATCGGCGTCTTGCGGACGGCGATGACATCGCCCTCGTCCATTCCGGCGTTCAGATACATCGCCGTCACGCCGGTCTCGGGCAGATCGTTGAGCACGGCCCACTGCACCGGCGCGGAGCCGCGCAGAGCCGGCAGAATGCTGCCGTGGATGTTGATCGCGCCGAGCTTCGGGATGTCGAGCACACGCTGCGGCAGGATCTTGCCGTAGGCGACCGCAACGATCAGGTCCGGCGCGAGCGCGGCAAGCTCCCGGCAGACCGCGTCGTCGCGGAAGCTCACAGGCTGGTAGACCGGCAGCCCCCGCTCCAGAGCAAGCTGCTTGACCTCAGAGGCCTGCAGCTTCATGCCGCGGTTTTTCGGCGTGTCGATCTTGGTATAGACGCCGACAACCTCGTGCTCCGTCTCCAGGATCGCGGCAAGACAGGTCGCCGCGAATGCCGGCGTGCCCATGAACACGATCCTCATGCGTTTTCCTCTTCCTGCGCCTCCATCAGTCTGTCCATCTCCTCGTCGGACAGCATGTGGTAGGCTTTCTCCGTGAAGAGATGGCCGTCCAGGTGCTCAAGCTCATGGCAGAAGCAGCGGGCAATCAGGCCTTCGCCTTCATACTCATGCCAGTCGCCGTGGCGGTCCTGCGCCTCGACCTTGACGTAATTCGGGCGCTTGACCATGCCGTAATGATCCGGTACGCTCAGGCAGCCCTCGAGCCCGTCCTGTTCGCCGGCGGATTCCAGGATCTTCGGATTGACGAGCTCGATCATTTGATCGCCGACGTCGACGATGACGGCGCGGCGGACGATTCCGACCTGCGGCGCGGCCAGGCCGACGCCATTTGCCTTGGCAAGCGTTTCCTTCATATCGTCCAGCAGCGTCGCCAGACGGTCGTCAAACGACGTGACGGGGCGGCAGACCCTTTTCAGCGTGGGATTCTCGGCGGTAAGAATATTTCTGAGTGCCATTGGACTACTCCTTTGCAGTGGTGCTATTCGTAGGCGTTCACATCGACGAAGACGGAAACGCCGTTTGTCTTCCGGTTCTGGGAGAAGGCACGGATGGCCTCGCTGATCGCCTGCCGCAGCGGGCGGCTGTTTTTGCAGACCAGCGTCAGACGGAAGCGGTATTTCAGGTTGATTTTCATGATGACCTCCGGCGCGGGGCCGAGCAGGTCCGCCACGCCGGCGCGGAGCTCAGAGCCGGAGAGCCGGTTCCACAGGTCCTCCGCAAATTCCTTTGCGCACCGCTCCACGTGCGCCTCCGGCGAGCCGGAGAAGCCGACAGTGATCAGATCGGCAAAGGGCGGGCAGTTCTGCATCTGCCGAATGGGCAGCTCCGCACGGTAGAAGCCCTCGTAATCCTGACGGGAGGCAAGCTGCAGAACGGGGTTGCGCGGCGTAAAGGTCTGGATCAGCGCGGTGCCGCGCATCGCGCCTCTGCCGGAGCGTCCGACGACCTGCGTGATCAGAGAGAACGTCGTTTCCGAGGCGCGGAAGTGATCCAGATAGAGCGACATATCGGCGTCAATGACGCCGACAAGCGTCACGTCGTCAAAGTTCAGGCCCTTGGCGACCATCTGCGTGCCGATCAGAACGGGGATATCCTCCGTCTCGAAGCGCTTGAGGATCTTCTCATGCGGATTCGACGGCGTCACGGTATCGGCGTCCATGCGAAGGGCCTCCGCCTCCGGGATCGCCTGGCGGAGATCGTATTCCAGCTGCTGGGTTCCATAGCCGATCCGCTTGAGATGTCCGCCGCAGGCCGGACAGGTCTGCGGCATCGGCTCGGAATAGCCGCAGTAGTGGCACATCAGGCGGTCGTTGGCTATGTGATAGGTCAGGTGGACGCTGCAGCGCGGGCATGAGGGCACATGGCCGCAGTCCACGCAGACCGCAAGCCGGTTCCCGCCTCTGCGGTTGAGCAGCAGGATCGTCTTCTCCTTCTTGGCAAGACGGCTTCGGATTGCCGCGACAAGCGGTTCACTGAGCGAGCTGCTGTTGCCGTGAAGGATCTCCTGCTTCATATCCACCAGCTCCACGGAGGGAAGGGACATGCCGTTGAAGCGGCGGCCCAGGCGGTAAAGCTGATAGACGCCCCGCTCGGCCAGATACATGGACTCCACGCTCGGCGTTGCAGAGCCGAGCAGAACCAGCGCGTCTTCCCGGCTGCCCCGATAGAGCGCGATCTCACGGGCATGATAGCGGGGACTGTTTTCCGATTTATAGGTGTGCTCCTGCTCCTCGTCCAGGATCAGAAGGCCAGGCTCACGCAGCGGCGCAAACACCGCCGAGCGCGTGCCGAGCACGACCTTTGCCTCTCCGCGCGCGACGCGCTTATAGGCGTCAAAGCGCTCTCCGACCGGAAGGGCGCTGTGCATGACGGCGATTTGCTCGCCGAAGCAGGCGGAAAAGAGGCTCAGAAGCTGCGGCGTCAGGGCAATTTCCGGGACCAGCAGCATCGCGCTTTTTCCGCGGGCAAGGCAGTCCCGGATCAGATGGATATAGATTGCAGTCTTGCCGGAGCCCGTCACGCCAAACAACAGGGCTGCGCCGGGCTTGGGACGGCGCATCTGGGCGCGGATGCCCTCAAACACGACAGTCTGATCTTCATTGAGCACGAAAGACACGTCGCGATCTGCGGCGGTGATCTTCGGGCTGCGCAGGACCTCGCGGAAGCTGACCGTCAGAAGTCCGGCCTTTTCAAGGCTGTGGAGCGTCTGCAGGGACGCGCCGGTAAAGTAGCGCAACTCTTTCCAGGAGACAGCACCGACGGCGCCGAGGAGCTCCATCACGGCCGCCTGCATTGGGGCTGAGCGGCGCTTCTTCCGGCAGAACTCGGCGATCCGGTCGCCGGAGACGGCGCAGTGGATCATCTTCTCCGCCTTATCCGCCGTTTTCTTCCGGAGCTCATTCTGCTTTCGGATCCAGCGGCGCTGAATCAGGCGGTTGAGAACCTCCGGCAGCCCGCGCGCACCGATCTGGCGCAGCAAGGCGTCTTCGGACAGGCAGCCCCCTGCGTCCTGCAGCAGGCGGAGGATCTCCGCCGCATCCGGCTCGTTCTGCGTGCGCGTCTGCCAGTCGTCCGGCACCGCATCGAGCAGATAGACGGCGCGGTTCTGCAGCCACAGGCCGCCGGGCAGCATGGCGTGGATTGCATCGTAGAAGGTGCAGAAATAGCGTTCCCGCACGAAAGCAGCCAGGCGGAGCATCTGCTCCGTCATGACCGGCTCCGGATCAAGCACATCGAGAACGGGCTTCAGATCCTGGCCGTCTCCCGGCTCCAGGCTGAGCACCATGCCCTCCGTGCCGCGATTGCCCCGGCCGAAGGGAACAAACACCCGCATGCCGGGGCGCAGCTCCATTCCCTCGGGGACGCGATAGCTCCAGGGCTTGTCCAGCGCGTAAATCACGCCGGCAAGCGCAATCTTCGCAACCATGTGCGGCAGCCGAGGCGTTACCGCAGGTACTCCTGCTTGACCTCTGCGGCGAGCTTGCCTTCCGCGACCTCGCGGATGGCGATCGTGACAGGCTTGTCCGGCAGAGGCTCGCCGAATTCTCTGGACTCAATGGAGAGCTGCCTTGCACGGCGTGCGACCACGTTCACCAAAAGATAGCGGCTGTCAATGTGGGTCAAAAGTTCACTCATCGGGGGATAAAGCATCAGAATCTGCCTCCTTTAATTTTTCCAGCTGATTGCCGGCGCGGAGCGATTCTGAACGCAGGATCGCCAGGACGTCGCTGACTGCGTCCTCCAGCCGGTCATTTACAACGATATAGTCATATTGCGGGGCGACGCCGTATTCTCTGCGGGCTGTCTCGAGCCGCTTCGGAATGACGGCTCCGTCGGTGTCGCCTCTGCCGCGCAGGCGCGCGGCAAGCTCTGCAAACGAGGGCGCGATCAGGAAGATCGAAATGGCGTCCGGTCGCTTTTCCATGATCTGCAGACCGCCCTGCACCTCGATCTCCAGCAGAACGTCAAAGCCGTCGGCGAGCTTGCGCTCGATCGGCTCCAGCGGGCTGCCGTAGTAGTTGTCCACGTAGCAGGCATATTCCAGGAACTGCCCGGCGTCAATCATCTGCTCAAAGCGCTCGCGGGAGATGAACCGGTATTGCACGCCGTCCGTCTCGCCGGGGCGCATCGGCCGCGTGGTCGCGGAAACCGAGAGCCAGGTCTTCGGGTTGCTTGCAAGGACGGCCTTGACAACCGTGCCCTTCCCGACGCCGGACGGACCGGAGATTACGATCAGTCTACCCTTCTTCATCCGGTTCATCCTCTCCGGCGGCGCGCCCTGCGATGGTTTTGGGCTCCAGGCCCGACAGAATCACATGGTCCGTGTCCATGATGAGAACCGACCGGGTCTTTCTGCCGTAGCTGGCGTCGATCAGCATGCCCCGATCCCTTGCTTCCTGGATCAGGCGCTTGACCGGAGCGGAATCCGGGCTGATGACGGTCAGCAGTCGCTGCGCGGAGACCATATTTCCAAATCCGATGTTGATCAGCTTCATGTCTTTGCCTCGCTTGTGAGAAGTCGTTACTCGATATTCTGGATCTGCTCGCGGATCTTTTCCAGCTCCGCCTTCAGGTTGACAACGGTCTGCGCGATCTGAAGGTCGCTGCACTTCGAGCCGATCGTGTTCGCCTCGCGGTTGATCTCCTGCATCAGGAAATCCAGCTTTCTTCCGACGGGTTCGGACTGGGCGAGCATGGTCTCGAGCTGGGACAGGTGGCTGTGCAGGCGCACCGTCTCCTCATCGACCGCGACCTTGTCCGCGTAGATCGCGGCTTCGGTCATGATTCTGGCCTCGTCTACGGTTGTAGAGGCGAGCACCTCCTGCATCTTCGCGTACAGCCGCTCGCGGTACTCCGCGACAGTGGCCGGGCTGCGCTCCTCCACGAAGGCGACCATCCGGCGAACCGTCTCCGCTTTTGCGCGGAGGTCCGCAGCCAGAGCCTCGCCCTCGACTGTGCGCATCTGATCGTAGGCGGCAAGCGCCTGCTCGGTGACGGACAGCAGCTGCTTCTTGAGCAGCTCCTCGTCTTCCTCCGCCTTCTGCACGGAGAAGACGTCCGGCAGCGCGCTCAGCGCGGTGACGCTGATGTCGTCCCTGACACCGTAGTCCGATGCGATCTGGCGCATGGCGCTGAGGTAGCCCTCCACAACGGCGCGGTTGAGGCAGATGTTCTCATTGGTGCCGCGGGTCAGGTTCACGGTGACGTAAACGTCGACCTTGCCGCGGGAGACGTGCTGTTTGACACACTGCTTGACTGCGTCCTCTGCAAAGCTGCACATGCGCGGCAGCTTGACGCCGCAGTCGAGATAACGGTTGTTGACGGAACGGATCTCGACCGTAATCTGCCTGTCCTCGTATTCTCCGAGCGCCCGTCCGTACCCGGTCATGCTTTTAATCAAAAACTCAGCTCCTTTTATCTGATCCGCGGCAGGATCCTGGCGCGGAAATAACCGATCAGAATTGAAAATGCAATGTCATAGGCGACAAAGGCCGCCGCAAGGATCAGACCGACGACAATCGGTCCGGCGGTACTGCGAACGGCGGCGGGGATCCCGGCGAGGAAGCTGCCCCGGAACAGGTAATACAGCAGACCCACGCACAGGCAGGCGCCGAGCAGCTTGAGGATCCATCCGATCCAGACCTTGCCGAGCCTGGTCTGCAGGCGCTCGATCAGCGCCTTCCAGATCGGATAATGCCCGAAGAAAAAGGCGAACCACAGCGGCGCGGTCTTTTCCGGCAGGAGCAGCAATCCGAGAGCCGCAGCGGTCACAAACGTGCCGGCCGCCCAGCCGCTGCCGCAGACAATCACGACAGCTGCGGGAAAGATCCCCGCGAGGGCGGTGATCGCCAGGCTCACGCGCGGCACCAGCACGCTCAAATACATCAGCGCAACGCAGAGCGCGGCGACCATCGCGGAGAGCGTCAGCTTCCGGGTCCGGCTCAATTGTTGCATCCTCCGCACAGGCAGTTCAGGCACAGCAGCGCGTTGCAGATGTTGCAAGCGTCGTTCAGGTCGCTCGACTGCTGATAGTTCTGGCGATAGGGCGTGTAGCTGCCGCGCACGGTCTGTATCGCGCGCTGGTATTCAAGGTTGCCCGGCTCCATGCTGCAGGCGGTCTGATAATGCTGGCGCGCCATATCCAGCCAGCCGCGGCGATAGGAAATCTCTCCCATCAGATAGTACCATTCGGCGCTCCGGTTCGGCATGCCGTTGAGCATGGCTTCGGCCTCGTTCAGGCGGTTGTTGTTCAGGTAGGTGCGCACAGTTGCAAATTGTCCGCTGCCGTAGCCGCTATAGGACGAGGAGCTCGACTGGTAGCTGCTGTAGGAGCTGCCGCCGGCAGAATAGGAACCCTGGCTCGCGCGGCCCTTCTGGATCGCGTCGTAGGCCTCGTTGATCTCTTTCATCTTCTCGGAGGCAAGGTCCGCAAGCGGGTTGTCCGTATAGTTGTCCGGGTGATATTTTTTGGCCAGGTCATGATAGGCTTTTTTGATCTCGCTGTCAGAAGCGGTCCGGGACACGCCCAGCACTTCGTATGGATCTCTCATGCTTTGATCTCCTTTCCGGGGATTCGCAGGGATGTATTCTGAAACTTTCCGGCCCGCACCGCGGCAAAGACCGCAGGCAGCCCAAGGTAAACGATGTTTTCAAGCAGACGTCCGCCGGACTGTATCGGCAGCAGGCTGAGCGCCGCGCCGGCTAAATTGACGGAGCTGTCCATCAGCTGCTGCAGGTAGGCCTGATCCTCCGCGGAAAGCCCGTCCGCAGTCGGTGTAAAGCGGAAGCGCAGCGGGTTATAGGCGCCCTTGCGGATATCCCGGCACAGATCGTCGAGCGCATCGCAGAGATAGACGTATCGGCCGACCTGATACAGAAGGCTTCTGGCCGGGCGGCGGATTGCCTCGTCTTCAAGGTCGTCCGCACAGCCGGCGACGATCTCGGCAAAGGCGTCCGCCGTCCGGTCGAGACTCGGACTTTCAGCCTTCTCCAGTGCATGCAGGGCGTCCAGTCTGCTTCGAACAAGCGCACTGTACGCCGGCGCGGCTTTCGACGCTTTGCGGTAGGGGCGACGGAACAGAAGCTTCAGGAATCTGGCGCCGAGGGCGCGGAAGAAGCCTCCGTCCGCGATCTGGTCGAGGATCTTATGGTAGCACAGAATGACGTTGTACGCGGCGACCTCGGCATAGCCGGCATCGTCGATCAGGCAGCGCTTGGAGCCGCACAGCTTCGACGGGCACCAGCATTTCCCCTGCTTCGCACGCGGGCGGATGCCGGCGCGCACCAGATAGAGAAACGTCATATCGTAGTTGACCAGAAAACGCGTGCGGAAGCCAAACCGCTTTGCGCTGGCTCTGCACAGGCCGCAGTATGCCGCCCGGTATGTGTCGTAATCGCACATCCGCAGCTCATCGCGGTAGGGTCTGACATAGCCAAACATTTGCGGCTCCTTCTTGCGGGCTTATTGGTTCCCGCCGTATTACGTTTCGCTGATTTTCGTCAGGGAGATGCTGACGACCACTTCCTCGACGACAGCGAGATTCGGATGGTCCTCGTTGATCACCTTTCCGCGCGCGGTAAAGCTGGCAGCGGTCTGGGTGCTGCCCTGCAGATCGACCTGGACACGAATGCCGACGTCTCTGCCCTTGCCGCTGGCCTCACGGATCTTGTTGACCTCCTCGGTGTCGCCGCGGACCGTGACATAGACGGTCTTGGAGACGACAGTCGCCTCATAGCCCTCCATCGGGTTGATGACGCTGATATCCGTGATCGGGATCGTTGCGCTGCTGATGCCCTCAAATTTGATGGTCACATCGACCGTCGTCTCGCCGCTCTCATTGACAACGCCGGCAGGCAGATCGAGGTTGAAGTGGAACGTCTTCTTGGAACCGTCGATGGATGACAGCTCGATCGGCGTTCCCACCACCAGCTCATCCGGCATTGCATCGATCACTTCCGCGGCACCCTTGACCGTGATCGTGTCGATTGAGTAGGAAACCACCGCGTTGTCCTCATGGATTACGTTGTCGCCGACCAGTTCGGCCTTCAGCGTGAGCTTCTTCTCCTTGAAGATCTGAAGCGTCAGCGTCGCGTCCGTCACAGTCACATTCGTGTATTCGGAAAGAGAGACCTCCTCGCCGTCTTTATTTAAGAAGGCGATCGGGACCGTCTCGAAGACCGTCTCATTCCGGGAGGCAAGGTCAAAGCTGACTCTGGCCTCAGTGATCTGAGAAATCTCGTTTTCCGGGCCGACCAGGGTGACCTCCGCGGGTTCTATCACAGCGCTCGCAAGCTCTGCAATATAGCCGTCCTGCACAGAGTTTTCCCAATGCGTGCTGAGCGCGAGGGTCTTCTTTTCAAGCTTTTCTACCGTAACGCCGACGCGGTTGGTGCTCTTGCGGAGAATATCGATGTCTCCGGTATTGACTGTATCCGGGAAGATAACGGTGTAGCTCAGTTCATAATCGCCAGGGCTGCGGATCTTGCTCGCGTCGGCGGAGATGCGGATGCTGCTGGCGTTGAGCTTGTTCAGATCGCTTCTAGATGCGCTCACCTCCAGCGAAACCGCGGTTGTGTTGCGCTTCGTGATGATCAGGCCGCGCTCCTCCAGAATGATGCTGCCGTCGATCGTGACGGGAATGCTGTTGATCCGGGCAGTCGCCTCCGGCGCAACCGACGTGACCACATAAAGCCAGAGCAGAACGGCGGCCGCGGCGGCAATCAGAAGGGTGACAATTTTACGACCTTTGATCATTCTTGCCGCCTCCCTTCGTATAACTCTTGATCTTGTCTAGTACGGAGCTCTTCTTCTCTTCTCCGATCAGCTGCTGCATCAGCAACTTCCGCAGCGTTTCCACCGTCAGAGGCCGCTTGAGCATTCCCTCCACTGCGACGGAAATGGTGCCGGTCTCCTCAGAGACGATGATGACCAGGCTGTCGTTGGATTCGCTCATGCCGACGCCGGCGCGGTGCCGGGTGCCGAGGTCCGTGCTGAGGTTGCGGTTTTCCGAAAGCGGAAGCACGCAGCCGGCGGATTCGATGCGGCCGGCGTTGATGATCATCGCACCGTCATGCAGAGCAGCCTTCGGGAAGAAGATGTTCCGGATCAGCTCCTGCGAGACGGCGGCGTCCACCTTTGTGCCGGTGTTGCTGATCTGCTCCAGGGAGTTTTCGCGCTCGAAGACGATCAGAGCGCCGACCCGCTCTTTGGCCATCGCGCCGCAGGCTTTGACCGTCTCCTCGATGGCGTCCTTGAGCTGATCGTCCGGGTTGGCGCCGATGCCGATCAGGCCGCGAACCGAGCGTCCGCCGATGCGTTCAAGGAAACGGCGGAGCTCAGGCTGGAACACAATGACCAGCGCGACAACGCCTAATTCCAGGATGCGGTCGAGCAAATAATTCAGCGTATGCAGGTTCAGCAGGTCCGTGATCAGCGTGAGCGCGAGCAGCAGGATAATGGCGCGGGCAATCCGGTATGCGCTCGTCGAACGAATCAGGTTGATGACCTGATATATCAAAAATGCAACAAGAAGAATATCCAGAATATCCACGACGGTGATCGTCGGGAAGGTATTCTTAATGTTGGAGAAAAATTCCTGTATTTCTTTCATGCAAATCCCCCGCCATCCGGTATCCGTCTATAGTAAACCTATTTTATCTTTCCAATTATACATGATTCTTTGAAAAATAGCAAGGCTTTTCTCGACCTGCACCCGGTTTTTTCAAAAACAGGCCGCCCATCCGGCGAAGGAAAACCTCCGCCGCCTGCGGCACCGTCAAAGACGAAACAGACACGCGAATTGTTCCATCCGGAAATGTTCCGGCCGTCCGATGAGCGAGCGGCGCGCAGTGCAGGCCGGCGCGGACCGCGATCCCGGAGTCGGCAAGCTGCCCGGCCGCCTCGACCGGGTCTGTATCCGGGATCCGGAACGACAGGACGCCTGCCTGCGCCTCGCCGGCATACACGTCGGCGCCGAGGCTAACGAGACCGTCCGCCATCCGGGAAATCATCTGCTGCTCCCGCTGGAGGTCGAGACTCAGATTCCGCTCTCGAAGGTATTGCAGGCCGGCGCCGAGACCGGCAATTCCGGGGACGTTCCGCGTACCCGCCTCCATGCGGTCCGGCAGGAAGTCCGGCATCTGAGCGTCGGCGGAGCTGCTTCCGGTGCCGCCGAAGAGGAGCGGATCCGGCTGCCTGCCGCAGAGCAGCAGACCGGTTCCCTGCGGGCCGTACAAGCCCTTGTGCCCCGGCATGGCGACGAATGCTGCCCGCCAGCGTTTCAGGCTCACCGGAAGGATCCCGGCGGACTGCGAGGCGTCCACGATCAGGGGCACCCCGCGCTCGGCGCAGATCCGGCTGATCCGGTAGATCGGAAGCACGGCGCCGAAGACGTTGGACACATGGGTGCATATAACAGCCGCCGTACCCGGGGTGATCGCGCGGTCAAAGGCCGCCGCCCAGTCGTCGGGGGAAAACAGCGGCGCGGTCACGACCTCCGGGGCGGCGCCGACCGCATGGAGCGTCCTCGTGACAGCGTTATGCTCGAGGCCGGAGATCACGACGCGGTCTCCGGGCCGGACCAGCGTCCGGATTGCGGCGTTCAGGCCCTCCGTCGCGCAGGAAGTGAAGCAGACCTGCTCCGGCTGGCACGAAAACAGCTCTGAGGCAAGTGCTCTCGTGCGGTAGACCGTTTCTTCCGCGCGGACTGCCTCCGCATAGCCGCCTCGGCCCGGGCTTGCGCATTGCCGCATGGCCTGCAGGACGGCACGGTAGACCGCCTCCGGCTTTTGAAACGTCGTGGCTGCGTTGTCCAGATAGATCATGGATCAAGCCTCCTGAAGCCGCCGTCCGCGCCGCGCTCCCAGACAGACTGCGGCAGTCTGTCCGCCTCAAGAAGCTGCGCTCTTGCAGCCGGCCAGTTTTCCCGCCGCAGCGTCAGCGCATAGGCGCAGCCGTTCCGGGAAAGCCGCGCGGGGCTTCTGACGAGCGCCGACGGGATCCCGGCCCGCCGCAGAACGGCTCTTCCCGTCTGTCCGTGCGTGATCGAGCGAAAAATCAGATATACGTCATACATCGGTCATCCCTCCGGCTTATTCTATGATTCCCGCGGCAAATCGGGAACATTCGGTCGACCTGACGCAGAAGCGCAGACAGAAAGCCGCCGCGTGAAAGCCAAACGGCGTTTCACGCGGCGGCGTGTCATTGGTTTCGGATTGCAGCTCACAGGCTGTCTTCGGCGTCCGGGCCAACCGGCTGCATCATGCTGCTCTTCCGCATGGATACAAAGCTGTGCTCACTGACAATGATATGGTCGGCAAGGATCACGTCCATCTGCTTCAGAACCTTCTGCGCTTCCCTCGTATAGTTGATATCCTCGAGCGAGGGGACGGCGGAGGCGCCGACATGGTTGTGTGAAAGCACGATCGAAGCGGCGTTGTATGCCAGAGACACTTCCACGATTTTTCGGAAAGGCAGGTTGACGATGTTAAGGCCTCCTCTGGAGATCTCCCGAAAAACGATCACCTTACAGCTGTTGTCCAGGCAGAGCAGGAACGCGCGTTCCTCCCGGTAGGCGCCGATCTTTGCGACCAGATATTGGCCGACCTCCGACGTTGTCCGCAGATAACGCTCATTGCTGAGGCGGACCTCCTCCGTCCGGTTCCAGAGCGCGGCGCACAGGCGGATCAGGCTGGCCGTCCGCAGGCCGACGCCCTCCACCTGCGTCAGCAGCTCCACTGGGGCGTCAAAGACGCGGCTGAGGTTGCCGAAGCGGTTCAGGAGCCGATGGGCAATCACGTTCGTATCGATCCGCGCAAGTGCATAGCCGAGCAGAAATTCCAGCGTCTCCACATCTGAAAAGGCGTCAAGCCCGTTTTTCTGGAATCGTTCCAGCATCCTCTTTCGGTGTCCGACGTGCAGGTTGCCCTCCTCGCCGGACGACTTCCGCTTATCGCTCATGGTCTATTTTCCTTTCGTTTTCTCCGCCAAAGCAGAAGCCTGCGAATCACAAGCGCCGCCAGGCATCCCGCCGCGACGCCGCAGAAGTCCAGAAGGACGTCCATAATCTGGCCGCTCCTGCCAGGGACGAAGCGCTGGATCGTCTCATCGGCAGCGGCAATAAGCAGGCCGAACAGGGCAGGCAGCAGAAAAGATTTCTTCCCATACAGACGAAACCCGGTCAGGGACAGAAAGCCGAGGATCCAAAACTCGGTGAAGTGGGCGAGCTTGCGGACAAAGTGCATGGATACGCCGAGGTTCAGCTTCTGCAGCAGGCGCAGCACAAAGCCGCTCTCGCTGTCTGAGCTGTCCGCATTCTGCAGCGACCGCGAAAAAATAAAACAGATCCACAGGACCGTCAGAAGCAGAACGCCCCTGCGCAGCCATTTTCTTCGCTTTCCCACATTCTCACCGTCCGTCTCTTCTTTATTATATAAGATACCACAAACGACTATGGAATGCAACGGATTTTTCTTTTTACCGGCATCCCGGATTTTTATTTACTTTATCGAAGCTCCCTGCTATAATAATCGCAGCAATCCAGGTATAAAAATACAGGAAAGGGTGATGATCGTGCCCGCTCCCGGCAGAGGCATCGGCCCGCGTGGGTTTCTGACCGACGAAGAAAAAAAGGCAATGCCTAAGGTCAACAAAAAACTGCTCTTGCGTATCCTGTCCTATCTCAAGCCTTATTGGCCGCAGTTCCTGCTCGTATTTCTTGCGATCCTGCTCTCGGCGTCGGTGGGTCTGCTGCCCTCCATCGTCACCGGCCGCATCGTAGATGAGGCGCTGGTCGGGAA
Organism: Oscillospiraceae bacterium; assembly: GCA_017425545.1. Classification (GTDB taxonomy): domain Bacteria; phylum Bacillota; class Clostridia; order Oscillospirales; family Oscillospiraceae; genus JAFRPC01. The sequence continues at coordinate 33,464 of JAFPFL010000120.1, forward strand.
AAACATGAAGCTGCTGATTCAGCTTCTGCTCATTGCCTTTGCAACCCTCACCGTATCCCAGGTGATCGGCGTGCTCGAGAGTTATATCAACGCGTGGATCTCCCAGCGGATCATCTACGACATGAAAAACCAGATGTATGACCATCTGCAGCACATGCCGCACGCGTTCTTCACGACCGAGCGCCAGGGCGACATCATTACCCGCATGAATACCGACATCAGCGGCGTAAGCTCCGTCATCTCCGGAACGCTCTCAAGCATCGTCAGCAACACGGCGACAGTCGTCACGACGCTGATCGCCCTCTTTACCATGAGCTGGCAGCTTGCGCTGGTCGGCATGGTCGTGATTCCCCTGCTGATCCTGCCCACCAGGAGCGTGGGCAAGACCCGCTGGAAGCTCCTGACAAAGAGCCAGGAAAAAAACGACGAGATGAATCAGCTCGTCAACGAGACGCTGTCCGTCAGCGGTTCATTGCTGGTCAAGCTCTTTACGCGCGAGGAGCGGGAGTATGAACGCTTCCGCAGCGTCAACAACGAGGTGACCAAGCTCAATCTGAAGGAGCAGCGAAGCGGCAAATGGTTCGGCGTGGTCATGGGGATGTTTACCCAGCTTGGCCCGCTGCTCATCTACTTTGCCGGCGGCTATTTCATCATCGCCAGATCGGATCCCGCGCTGACCGTCGGTACAATCACCGCGACGGTGGCCCTGATCAACCGGCTCTACCGGCCGGTGCAGTCGCTTTTGAACATTCAGGTGGATTTCACCCGGTCGCTGGCTCTGTTCACCCGCATCTTCGACTATTTCGATCTGAAGAACAATATCGTCAGCCCGGAAAACGCGCAGAAGCCCGATCTGACAAACGCGGATCTCCGCTACGACCACGTCGTCTTTTCATATGACCCGGAAAAGCCGCTTCTGACCGACATTGACTTCACGGTACCCGCCGGGAAGATGTACGCGATCGTCGGCCCCTCCGGCTCCGGCAAGTCCACCGTCGTCAATCTGATTCCACGGCTCTATGACGTGCTCGGCGGCGCGGTGACGCTCGGCGGCGTAGACGTGCGGGACATGGATCTGGCCTATCTGCGCTCCAACATCGGCGTCGTGACGCAGGAGACCTATCTGTTCAACGGGACCATTCGCGAGAACCTCCTCTATGCAAAGGAGGACGCGACCCAGGAGGAGCTGGAGGAAGCCTGCAGGATCGCCAGCATTGACGACTATATCCGCAGCCAGCCGGACGGCTACGACACCGTGGTCGGAAACCGCGGGCTCAAGCTCTCCGGCGGCGAGAAGCAGCGCCTGTCCATCGCGCGGGTCATCCTCAAGAATCCGCGGATCCTGATCCTCGACGAGGCGACCTCGGCGCTCGACTCGATCTCCGAGCACGCAATCCAGGACGCGCTGGAGCATCTGATGGAGGGCAGGACCTCGATCGTGATCGCACACAGGCTGTCCACCATCCTGAAGGCGGACCGGATCCTGGTCGTGCAGGGCGGCGTGATCGCAGAGCAGGGTGACCACGAGACCCTGCTGCAGAAGGGCGGCGTCTACCGCGAGCTCTACGAAACCCAGTTCCGGACGATCCTCGATCTGGAGGGAAAGGCCGACGCGCAGGGATAGAATCGTCTTGTGCAGGGCGGCCTTCTGACATTGAAAAACGCAGGAGCTCCAGACGGAGCTCCTGCGTTTTTTCGCGCGCTGCAATTCCTGGCACGCGTCTGTCCGCCGTTTGGCGGCTCCTCCCGTTTTGAAAAAATTAACAATTATTGGGTTGACAACAGAGGATTTCATGCTATAATACGTTTAGCACTCAGGAATTATGAGTGCTAATTTCGGGATAATCCCGCATGATTTCGTAATTTTTTTAAGGAGGCATTCCTGTTATGACATTAAAACCTTTGGCTGACCGGGTCCTGCTCAAGGCCACGGAAGCAGAAGAGACCACGAAGTCCGGCATCATCCTCTCCACCGCCAACAAGGAGAAGCCCGTTATCTCCGAAGTCATCGCTGTCGGCCCCGGCGGCGTTGTGGACGGCAAAGAAGTTGTGATGTCCGTGAAACCCGGCGACAAGGTCGTTGTGGCAAAGTATGCCGGCACCGAGGTCAAGCTCGACGGCGTCGACTACTCCATCGTTCGCCAGAACGACATTCTGGCCATCGTAGAATAAGCAGGAGGAAGAAGTATTATGGCAAAGCAAATTGTTTATGGCGTAGAAGCCAGAAAAAAGATCCTGACCGGCCTTGACCAGCTGGCCAATACCGTGAAAGTCACCCTCGGCCCCAAGGGCCGCAACGTTGTGCTCGGCAAGAAGTACGGCGCTCCCCTGGTCACCAACGACGGCGTGACGATCGCAAAGGATATTGAACTGGAAGACGCGTTTGAGAACATGGGCGCGCAGCTGATCCGCGAAGTCGCGACCAAGACCAACGACGTTGCCGGCGACGGCACCACCACCGCCACCCTGCTGGCTCAGGCCATTACCCACGAGGGCCTGAAGAACGTGACCGCGGGCGCCAACCCGATGATCATGCGCAAGGGCATCAACAAGGCCGTTGAGGTCGCTGTGGAAGCAATCAAGGAAAACAGCCAGGAGATCAACGGCTCCGACGATATCGCCAGAGTCGGCGCGATCTCTTCCGGCGACGAGGAGATCGGCAAGCTGATCGCCGAGGCCATGGAAAAGGTCACCTCCTCCGGAGTCATCACGATCGAGGAATCCAAGACCGCTGAAACCGGCCTGGACGTCGTGGAAGGCATGCAGTTCGACCGCGGCTATATCTCCCCCTATATGGTTACCGACACCGACAAGATGGAAGCCGTCATTGACGATCCCTACATCCTGATCACCGATAAGAAGATCTCCTCGATCCAGGAGATCCTGCCCGTACTCGAGAAGATTGTCCAGTCCGGCAAGAAGCTCGTCATCATCGCCGAGGACGTCGACGGAGACGCCCTGGCCACCCTGCTCGTCAACCGTCTGCGCGGCACCTTCACCTGCCTGTGCGTCAAGGCCCCCGGCTTCGGCGACCGCAGAAAGGAAATGCTCCGCGACATCGCCATCCTGACCGGCGGCACCTACGTCTCCTCCGATCTGAACATGGATCTCAAGGAAGTTGACGTTCCCGATCTGGGCCGTGCAAGACAGATCAAGTCCACCAAGGACAACACCACGATCGTCGACGGCATGGGCGATCCGAATGCCATCAAGGAGCGCGTGCGTGAGATCCGCGCCGCGATCGAGGTCACAACCTCCGATTACGACAAGGAAAAGCTGCAGGAGCGGCTGGCCAAGCTGTCCGGCGGCGTCGCGGTCATCCGCGTCGGCGCGCAGACCGAGGTTGCCATGAAGGAACAGAAGATGCGCGTGGAGGACGCTCTGAACGCGACCCGCGCGGCTGTTGAGGAAGGCATTGTCGCCGGCGGCGGAACTGCCTACGTCAACGCGATCCCTGCAGTCGAGAAGCTCGTCTCCCGTCTGACCGGCGACGAGAAGACCGGCGCCGCGATCATCGCCCGCGCCCTGCAGGCTCCGATCCGTCAGATCGCCGAGAACGCCGGCGTCGACGGCTCTGTGATCTTCGAGAAGATCAAGAACAGCCGCAAGATGGGCTACGGCTACGACGCAGCCAAGGACGTCTACGTCGACATGATCCCCTCCGGCATCGTGGATCCGACCAAGGTCACCCGCAGCGCCCTCGAGAATGCCGCTTCGATCGCCGCTTCGATCCTGACGACAGAGTCTCTGGTCGTGGATAAGCCCGATCCTCAGGCGGACGCTGCGATGGCAGCCGCTGCCGGCGGAGCCGGCGGCATGGGCGGCGGGATGTATTGATCCGGCAGGCCTGAACAAATCGAACTTGACACGCGGCTGAAATAAATATCCGATTACAGGAATCCCCCGGCCTTGGCCGGGGGATTCTTATTGTTTCAGCACAATTGTAAAGGCGACGGAGAAGCGAGCCGGATTTCAGGCAAGCTGATTCAGGCCTACCGTCTGCCGCCCATGCCGTTCATCATGGAGTTGGTGATCTGGGTCACCTGCTTGCCGTTGACGTAGACCGTGCCGCCGGTGAAGGTCACCGTTCCGTCAAAGTCAAAGGCAGATTGCGCCGTGATCTGAATCAGGCCGCCGGTAATAATCAGGTTGCCGTTGGCGTCTACGGCGTCGGTGTCGCCGGAAGCCATGGTAATGGCGAGGGTGCCGCCGTTGATTTCGACGGTCGGCAAAGAATAGAGAGAGCTCTTGGCAGAGGCGTTGATGCCGTCGTCATTGGCCTCAATGGTGATGACGCCGTCATTGATTTTTACATAGGTGGCCTCGATGCCCTCTCTGCCGCTCAGGGTCACGGCGCCGCCGTCAAAGACGGCAGAGCTGTTCGCCTGGATCGCGTCCTCGCTGACGGAGATCTTCAGCGTTCCGCCGGAAATGTAAACAGAGCCCGCGGTGTCGTCCTTGCTGTATTCGCTGTGCAGGCCGTCCTTCTTGCCGGTAATGGTGAGATCGCCGCCGCAGATGGAGATGGAGTCGTTGGCCTCGACGCCGTCCTCGGCTGAGGTGATGACATAGGCGCCTCCGGTGATCTTCACGTCGTCCTTGCCGCTGACGCCGTTGCCATTGGCGGAGGTGACGGTGAGCGTGCCGACGCCGTTGAAAGTCAGGTCAACTTTGGAATAGATAACGGCGTCCTCGTCGCCGGAGAAAGCGCCAAGCACCGCAAGGGTGTTCTCGCTGTCCGTGGTGGTGAGGAAAACCTTGTCGGCGGCGTTCACGATGATGCAGGGCGCGCTGTCATTGGTGATGTTGAGACCGTCCAGAACCAGCTGCACCTTGGCGTCGCTCGCGGCCTCTACGCAGAGGGTATAGTTGCTCGCCGTGCCAGTGAGGACATAGACGCCCTCCGTGCTGACGACGTCAGAACCGTTGTCGGAGACGGTGATGGTCGCGGCGCTGCTGAGATCCGCGGTCTGCGCGAGATCCCGGTCCGTGAAAAGATCCGTATTCGTCGAAGCAGTGTCGCTTGCTGCGGTGCTGACGGAGGAAGTACTGTCGGTCGTCTGCCCAGTCGTCTGCTTTCCAGTGGAACAGGCGGACAGGAGCAGGGCGGCGATCAGCAGGATCGGAAGAAGAAATCCGGATCTGCGTTTCATATCAAGAACTCCTTTCTGAAAGAGCGTATCGGTTTTCGGGTGAGGATTGATTGGGACGCCTCAAAGCGTCGTGTGCGCCGTCACATAGGGCAGCAGAGCGATCTCAAGATTGCCGTTTTTCGTCCGCAGTTCATCGATGAAGGCCTTTTCCTCTGCGGGATCCTTCATCCGAACCTTGAAGGAGAGGCGGAACATAGAGCCCATGGCGATGGATTTCACGCCCTCGCCCGACCAGGTGCGGAGATAGTGTGAAAAGGTGTCGTCAAAGACGCTGTTGAAATTCAGCGCCTCCGGAATGGTCACCTGCAGCAGCTGGTCCGCCGCCTTCCCCTTATGCTCAAAAAGCTTCAGCCCGGCAAGTATGAAGTAGAACAGCGAAAGCCCGATCAGAATGCATACGCCGTAGGCCACGCAGCCGATCCCGAAGCCGATGCCGCCGGCCATGGCGATCAGAATGGCGGCGATCTCGTCCGCCGTGCCCTGAGCGGAACGAAAGCGGATCAGGGCGAAGGCTCCGCCGAAGGCGACGCCGGCGCCAATGTTACCGCTGACGAAGGTGAGCACCGTCCCCACGCAGAAGGGGATCAGGGCTGTGACCAGAAAGAACCGGTTGGTCGAGTAGATCCGGAAGCTC
>JAFPFL010000121.1 GCA_017425545.1 Oscillospiraceae bacterium
GGCCATAATCATAATGCCCCGGTACTGCCTCATTCATGCATAGCCAGCAAAATTCATATTTACATATAGGATTTCCACAGGTCATATGATTACATCCTGCATTTTTTTTTATTAAAAATCCACATTTTGGACATTTTTTTACCCACCATCGGCTTTCTGACTCAGGAGATCAACGGTGCCGGAATCGCCGGTGCCATCGAAGCTGTCGCTCCCGCGTACCTGAACGCCATGAGCATCACCTTCAACTTCCGGCAGACCACCTCCCGTACCCTGGGTCTGGCCGAGCCGAAGCGCCACCACCTGACCATCCGGGCCGCGAACCAGTACGAGGACCCCATCGCCGCGAAGCTTGGCGTGGAGGCGGTGAAGCACGTCCTGGAGTGCGTGCCGAAGACCTTCAATGCGGGTTCCCTGACCCCCGGCAACCCGAACAACGGCTCCGTCGAGATGGCGGTCCGCTACTGGGCGATCTATGCCGACGGCAAGAAGCTGGTCGAGCTGGACCCCCTGAACAACAAGTGCTACATCAACGGCACTGACTACGCTGAGGCCGTCCGCAAGGCCCTTGGCAAGTAACATCCACCTCCGGGGCGGGAAACCGCCCCGGAATTTTCGACTATGAAAGGAGCAGACAATGGAGATCATCAAAAACGACGCCGAGATCGAAGAACAGAAGGAAGCGGAAGCCGCTCTCGGTTCTGACGCCGCCGTGCTGGAAGAAAGCGAAAGCGGCATTCTCAAATACGAGCTGATCCGGCCCGTGACCTACGATGGGAAGGAGTACAAGGAGCTGACGTTCGACTTCGACAGCCTCACCGGCGGCGACAGCATGGACGTGGAAGACGAGCTCATGAGCAGGGGTCACGCCGTGCTCGTGCGGACCGCCGATTCCATGTACCTTTCCAGAATGTGCGCCCGCGCCTGCAACGAGAAGGTGGGGGCCGACATCTTCCGGCTGATGTTCGTGAAGGACTGCAACCGGATCCTCGCCGCTTCGAGGCGTTTTTTCTAAGGCTCGGCCTGGGCGTCAGCTCGCATCTGCATGACGGCGGCGCCTGGCTTCGGCGGAACATCATGATCCTCGGGATGAACACCTACACGCCAATCCCGTATTGGACCGAGATGCCGCTGCGCCAGTTCGTCCGCTGGATCCAGACGAGCAACGAGGTCCAGCGCGAGATGAAACCAAAGTAAGGGGGGTGCCTATGGCAAGCCAGAGAGAATACCAGATGCTGTTCAGCCTGAATGCCAAGATGAACAGCCAGTATCGGTCTACGTTCCAGCAGGCCTCGGCTGCCGTGAAGCAGTTCCAGGATGAATACCGCACCCTGTCTCAGACGGCCAACGACATCACCGGCTATCAGAAACAGCAGACGGCCGTCGAGAACACCAAGCAGAAGCTCGCCCTCCTCCAGCAGCAGTACGATAACATCCAGAAGGAGATGCAGGAGACCGGCTCCTATTCCTCCGACCTGGAGAACAAGCTGCTGTCGAAGAAGGCGCAGATCGAGAAGACGTCCTCCGCACTCCAGGAGCAGATCCAGAAGCTGGAAGCCTACAAGCAGAAGCTCGAAGCTGCCGGGGTGGACACCTCGAAGCTGGACTCCGAGCTCTCCCGGCTCAAGGGCGAGCTCGACCAGACCAGGGGCAAGATGGAGGACGCCGGAGACGCCGCCGGGAAATTCGGCGAAAAGGGCGCAGAGGCAGCGGAAGCTCTCGGCGCGGCCCTCGCTGCCGCAGGGATCGCGAAGGCGGTCCACGAGATCTACGAAGCCTTTGCCGAATGCGTCTCTATTGCCGGAGACTTTGAAGCGACGATCTCCACGGTAGAGGCCCTGTCAGGGGCAAGCGCCAGCGAGGTCGAAGCCCTGTCCGAAGAGGCAAAGCGGCTCGGTTCCACGACGGTCTTCACCGCACAGCAGTCCGCTGAGGCAATGACCTATATGGGCATGGCCGGATGGGACGCGCAGGAGATGATCGCCGGTATGCCCGGCGTTCTGAACCTGGCAGCAGCCTCCGGGGAAGACCTGGCAATGGTCTCCGACATCGTGACCGACAACCTGACCGCCTTCGGTCTGAGCGCGAAGGACACCGCCCGGTTTGCCGACGTGTTGGCCGCGGCAGCGACCAACTCCAACACGGACGTTGCCACGATGGGCGAGACCTTCAAGCAGAGCGCCGCCGTAGCAGGCGCCCTGGGCTACTCCGTGGAGGACGTGGCCGTTGCAATGGGCCTGATGGCTAACAACGGCATCAAGGGCTCCATCGCGGGCACGGCCATGAAGAACATGTTCAACGGTCTGCTGGACGGCGTGACGCTGACCAGCAAGGCCTTCGGAGAATATGAGTTCTCGGCTCTGAACGCGGACGGCACCATGAAGAGCTTCTCCGATACCATTCAGGAGCTCCGCGGCTGGTTCAACAAAATGACCGAGGCCGAAAAGGTCAACAACGCTATGACGATTGCCAGCAAGCGCGGCTACAATGGCCTGCTGGCAATCCTGAATTCCACCGACGCCGACTATCAGAGCCTTGCCGACAGCATCAATAACTCCACCGGCGCGGCGCAGAAGATGGCCGACATCAAGCTGAACAACATGAACGGCCAGCTCACGCTGGCCAAGAGCGCATGGGAAGGCCTGAGCATCGCGGTCGGCGAACAGTTCACAGAATCTCTGAGCGGGGTCTATAAGCTCGCTGCGGGCGTGTTCAGCGGTCTCACGAAGTTCATCCAGAAGCACCCGGCCGTGGTGAAGGCAATCGCCGCCATCACCGCAGGCGTGGGCGTCTTCGTGGCAGTCTTGACCGGGTATATTGCCGTTGCTAAGCTGGCAGCGGTGGTGTCGAAGGAACTGGTAGCCTCTGCTGCTGCGGTCGCCGGTCCGGTGGCTCTGATCGCCGGCCTGGCCGTTGCCTTCGGCGCCCTCCTGGTGGAGAGCGCAAAGCTCCGGGACGATTCCAGGGACCTCAGCGCCACAGCCCAGATCCACCAGCAAGAGGTGGCAGAACTCAACAAGGAGTACAAGGAAGCCTGCGAGCTTTACGGCGACACCTCCTATCAGGCCCAGGAGCTCAAGCAGAAGATCAACGAGCTTAATTCTTCCTACGGAGACGGCGTGCAGACGATCGGCGAGTACCGTGACCAGCAGGCGGAAGCCCGGAAGGCGTATGAGGAATATATCTCCTCCACCGACGCGGCAACCCACAGCGCCCGGACCGAGGGCGACGGCATCCTGAGTCTGGTCACCAGACTGGAAGCCCTTAGCACGCAGAGCGTGATCACGGCTGCGGACCAGCAGGAAATCCTGACCATCATGAACGCGCTCAACAGCGCAATTCCAGACCTGAACCTCAGCTATGACGACCTGATCAACAACACCGGCAAGACCATCGATGCCGTGAAGACTCTGGCGAAAGCCGAGGCCGACCGCAGGAAGTAC
>JAFPFL010000122.1 GCA_017425545.1 Oscillospiraceae bacterium
GTTCCCACCAATCGCATGCAGTTCCTCGCCGCGCATTTCGGCGCGAAAATGGGTCAGTATGTCGGCACCACAGAGGGCGTATTTCCTTACGGCTATGGCAGCTATGAACGGCAGATTCGCGTGACGCCCACCTATACCGGTGTGGAGTGGCAGCCGAATACCGGCCTCGTCAACCCCATGTCCAGCCGGTGGCCGGCGCACTATGTCAACGGTGTGTGGGTCGATGATCCCCATGTCAATGTCTGCTACTGCACGACCAATGCGCAGCGCGGCGTTTGGAACGTGTTCCCGCGGGGAGATATGGATCACCTGAGCTACATGGGCGGTCTTCTCAGCGAGACGACTGTAGACACCAGAGCCTTCTATGATCTCCTGATCGCCGGAATCGCCAACTGCGGCGGATAAAGCCAAAACAAACTCCCCCGGATCCCGGGGGAGTTTTCCTGTGTCACCTACTGGACAATTATCCTTCATAGTGTTAAGATAGATACATCTGATTTACTGAAAACAGATGGGAGGAAGCATACATGAAAAAGTCGAGGTTTTTGAGCCTCATCCTGTCGCTGTTGTTGGTCTGCAGCATTCTGGCGCCGACTGCCGCAGCGGCGGGACAGTTCACGGACGTCCCTTCCGATGCGTTTTATGCTGACGCCGTGGAATGGGCCGTGACGCGCGGCATCACCAAGGGTACGTCTGCAACGACCTTTTCCCCAAATTTGGTCTGTACCCGCGCGCAGATGGTCACGTTCCTCTGGCGCATGAGCGGCTCGCCTGTCGTTCCGAATGCCGAGATGGCCTTCGTGGATGTCCCGGCAAGCGCCTACTACCATGACGCCGTCCTCTGGGCGACCACGCAGGGGATTACCGAGGGAATCGACAAGACGCATTTCGGCCCGGACCTGTACGTAACCCGGGCGCAGGCGGTTACGTTCCTCTGGCGCGCCGACGGCTCGAAGGAGCCTGCCGGAAAGAGCGGCTTCGTTGATGTGCCGGAGGATGCCTATTACGCCAAGGCGGTCGCGTGGGCGAAGGAGCAGGGCATCACGACCGGCAAGGACGCTGCGCATTTCGCGCCGAACGATCCCTGCACCCGTGCGCAGATCGTCACGTTCCTGTATCGCTATGCCTGCGGAAGCGGCTCGGTGCTGACCACGACGAAGTACCCCGTGATCCTTGTCCACGGTCTGCTCGGCTGGGGCGAATATGACGACATCAACAGCCTGATCGCATACTGGGGCATGACGGCCACGAACACCGTGAAGTATCTGCGCAGCCAGGGCGTGGAGGCTTACGCGGCGTCTGTCGGCCCGTTTTCCAGTGCGTGGGATCGCGCCTGCGAGCTGTATGCGCAGCTGACCGGCACCGTCACGGACTACGGCGCGGCACACGCTGCCAAGTACGGCCATGAGCGCTACGGCCGCGACTATTCCGGCGGCAAGTATTCCAAGCTCATTGACGGCGTTTGGGACGCCAAGCACCCGGTCAATCTCGTCGGCCACAGCTTCGGCGGCGCAACAAGCCGTCTGATGCTGGATCTGCTCGCCGAAGGCAGCGCTGAAGAACTGGCCTACATGAAGGCGCACCCAGAGTGCGGCACGATCTCCCCGCTGTTCACGGGAGGCAAGGCCGACTGGGTCTATTCCATCACTGCGCTGGCTGCGCCGTCGAACGGCACGACCTTCATCGAGGCCAACAACGGCTTCACCTATACCATCGCGCAGCTGGGTGAGGAGCTGGCCAAGATTCTGGGATTGAGCTCGTTCAAGGGGCTGTATGACTTCCAGCTTGAGCATTTCGGTATTCAGCCGTATCCGGGTCAGGACTTCTCGTCCGCTCTGCAAAACGCTTTGAGCTCGAAGCTCCTGAACCACAACGACAACGCGTTCCACGATCTGACAATCGACAAGGCTCTGTATATCAACAAGGATATTCAGATGCAGCCGAACGTCTACTACTTCTCGTACTACGGCAACCGTATGATCTACGATCCGCTCGCCAACGTCAGCCGTCCGTCGCCGCGTATGTGGTTCGTGGTTCAGATTCAGGCTGGCAGAATGGGACGGTACATCGGCACTACCGAGGGCAAGTTTGCCGACGGCTACGGTGATTACCGCAGACTGGTCTCCGTACCGCCGACTACAACAGACGCCTCCTGGTGGCCGAACGACGGCCTTGTGAACGTCGTGTCGGGACGCTGGCCGGCGCATTGGGAGAACGGCAGCTGGATCGAGGATCCGCATATCCAGGCCAATGTCGGTGTGACCGGCGCGCGTCCCGGCGTCTGGTATGTTATGCCGGAGCTGTTTTTCGATCACCTGAGCTTCTGCGGCGGCCTCCTCAATGAAAACGCGTTTGAGATCCTGCGGTTCTACGACGGCATGATTTCCAACATCGTCAATTGCGGCGGATAAAGCCTTCGGCTTCACAGGCGGTTCTTGAAAAGGACCGCCTGTGAGAGGATTCAAACAAAAAAGCCTGTCTCCAAAGCGGAGACAGGCTTTTTGCTGTGTAAGGTTTTCTTACTTGAGTTCGACGGTGGCGCCGACAGCCTCGAGCTGCTTCTTGAGCTCTTCGGCCTCGTCCTCGGAGACAGCTTCCTTCTGGACAGCGGGCACGCCCTCGACCTTCGCCTTCGCCTCGGCGAGGCCCAGGCCGGTGATGCCGCGGACTTCCTTGATGACCTTGATCTTCTGATCGCCGA
>JAFPFL010000123.1 GCA_017425545.1 Oscillospiraceae bacterium
ATCTTCTCGTTCATGCCGCCGAGCGAGATCCTGCAGGCCTGCTCCACACACTTGCAGACAGCCTCCGGACTGCTGGAGCCGTGGCCCTTGACCACGACCTTTTCCGCGCCGAGCAGGACAGAGCCGCCGTAGTTCTGGTAGTCGAAGAAGCGCTTCTCCTCGTCGAACATCTTCTTCATAAAGAGGGCGCCGAGCTTGTAGATGCTCTTGGAGCAGATGTCGCGCTTGAGCTTCTTCATCAGCTCGAGGGCGGTGCCCTCGGTGGTCTTGATCAGCACGTTGCCCGCGAAGCCGTCGCAGACGACGAGGTCGTAGGTTCCGGTCAGCAGGTCTCGGCTCTCCATGTTGCCGGCGAAGCGGATGCCGGGCGTGTTCGAGAGCAGGACGAAGGCCTTCTTGCGCAGGTCGTCGCCCTTCTCGGTCTCGACGCCGATGTTCAGCAGGGCGACGCGGGGGTTTTCGATGCCGAAGGCGCACTCCAGATACCGGCTGCCCATGATCGCGAACTGCTGGAGCTGCTCGGGCAGGATGTCGACGTTCGCGCCGGAGTCGCAGACGCCCACGATGCCGCCCTTTATGGTCGGCAGGATCGGGCAGAAGGCCGGGCGGCGGATGCCGGGCAGACGGCCGATGCGCAGCGTCGCGCCGGCGACGAGGGCGCCGGTGGAGCCGGTGGAGATCATCGCGGCGATCTCGGGATCGTCGCGCAGCATGCGCAGGCCGCGGACCATCGAGCTCTCCTTCTTGAGCCGGATCGCGTCGGTCGGCTTGTCCTCGCCGGTGATCGCCTCGGGGGCGTGGACGATCTCGATCCGGCTGCGGTCGGCGTTTCCGGCCGCGGCGAGCTCGGCTTCAATGTCGGCCTGCACGCCCGTGAAGACAATGGAGAGGTCGGGATACTTTTCCATCGCCATCAGCGCGCCGCGCACGTTGGAGCGGGGACTGTTGTCGCCGCCGAGGCAGTCCATCACAAATTTCATCGCTCAGCCCTCCAGACACTTGATGTAGGAGCGGCGGCGCTTGTGCTGCACGGCCTTGAACCGCTTCCACATGTTGATGATCGCGTGGTTGTCCTCGAGATTCAGGTTCGTCTCGGCGTACTCGATGCCGGGCTCGCGCAGGAGCTTCAGGATGTGGGCCGAGGCGATCGTCGCGATGCCGCGGTTGGCCCAGTCGGGGTCGACGGCGATCAGGCCGAAGTCCAGAAGCTTCGGGTGCTTCGCGGCGTGCAGGATGCGGACCAGAGCCGCCGGGGTCAGCTTGCCGCCGGAGGGCTGGACGGCCTTCGACAGCGAGGGGAAGAGGATGCCGAGCATGACGAGCCTGTCGTTCTCGTCGAGCACGACGCCGACGTATTTGAGCTCGATGATCAGCATGAAGTTGTCGATCAGCATCTTGCGCATGCCGTCGGTGAAGGGGACGGTGCCGTAGATGTCCTTGTAGCCGCGGTCGAGCAGCTCGAAGAACTCCTTGCCGTAGCGGTCGATGAAGTCCTTCTTGCTTTTGGCCTCGCCGATGTGGAGGCGGTAGCGCTTCATGATGAAGTCGGCCATCTTGTCGAGGGTGCCGTCGTCCTCGTCCGGGAGGTAGATCTTGCGCTCCTCCCAGTCGACCTCCTTGCCGTAGCCGCAGCGCTCGATGAGCCTGCCGTAGTAGTCGTAGTTGTACTGCTCCTCGAAGGTGGCAAGCTCGTCGAAGCCCTCGATCAGCAGGCCCTCGCGCTCGAGATCGGAGAAGCCGAGCGGGCCGCAGACGATGTTCATGCCCTTTTCCTTCGCCCAGTTTTCGAGCGCGCCGAAGAGGGCGTCGGCGACGGCCTGATCGTCGATCGCGTCAAAGCGGGTGAAGCGGATGCGCTTCTCGCCGGTCTTTTCGTTGTGGGCTTTCTGCAGGATGCCCTGGATGCGTCCGACCATTTTGCCGTCTCGGTAGGCGTTGTAGAAGACGGACTCGCAGGTGTCGTAGTAGACGTAGTCGCTGCGGAACATTTTCTTCTCGTCGCTGTACAGCGGCGGGACGAAATACGGGCAGCCCCTGTAGAGCTTCAGCGGGAAATCGAGAAATTCCTTCTGCTGCTTTTTGGTCGTGACTTGCCGGACGGTAATCATATCAAATGCCTCCTTACGGGAGAAAAAATACGAAGTTGAATTGCAGGAGCACCCATCCGAAGCTCGCCCGTCGGGTGCTTTTTGCGGGAGCTCTCAGCGTCTCTTCGCGTGGAAGCAGACGCCGACGCCGTTGGGGCCGCAGTGCGAGCCGGCGGTGGGGTTGACGGTGCGGATCTCCAGATCCAGCCTGCCGCCGTACTTGGCCTGCAGCGTGTCGGCGAGCTCCTGCGCGAGGTCCATGCAGTCGGTGTGGCCGATCACGACGCGGTGCGCGGCCACGTCGTCGCCGAGCTCGTCGACTGTTGAAAGCAGGCGCTGCATCGCCTTGACCCGGCCCTTTTCCTTGCCGACCGAGACCATCCTGCCCTCGGCGTTCATGTAGATGATCGGGCGGATGCCGATCAGCGTGCCCATCGTGCCGGCCAGCGCGGAGACGCGGCCGCTGTGGCGGAAGAACTTCAGATCGTCCGCGAAGAAGTACATCGCGTAGTGATCCACCTCGGTCTTCGCCCATTCCACGATCTCCTCGGCGGACTTCCCGGCCTTATAGAGATCCGCGGCGGCGCGGAAGATCGTGTAGCTGATTGTCGTGATGCCCTTGGTGTCGATCTCATAGAGCTTCCGCCCGGGGTATTTCTGCCGGAGCAGGTCCATCGCGCGGTCCATCGAGTCGAAGGTCGCGGTCATCGCGCGGGAGAAGTGGACGTAGAGGACGTCGTCGCCCGCGGCGAAGCAGGGCTCGAAGGCGTCCAGATAGGTCTGCTCGCTCAGGGCGCTCGTGTTCGGCAGCACGCCGCCGCGGAGGCGGTCGTAGAAGGCGTGCAGGTCGATCGCTTCGCCGTCCCGGTAGGGATAGGTGGTCACGCCGTCGATCGAATAGGGCATCGAGATCAGGCTGCAGTCATATTCGCGGGCAAGCTCAGGGGTCACGTCGCAGTCGGTATCGGTAAAGAGCTTCAGCATGGGGAACCTTCCTTTCTCTTATTCCAGAATCAGAATGTAATCGTAGATCGGCTGCTCGCCGCGCAGGGAGATGACCTCTGTGCGCGGGAACTCCGTTTTCAGAACGGCCTTGAGGCGGAGCGTCTCGTCCTGCGGCGCGTCCCTGCCTGCCACCAGCAGGAGGATGTCGAAGTCGCCGGCCTTGAGCGCCCGCGCCAGCTCCGCCGCCGCCGTCTCGCGGTCGGGGGAGTCTACGTAAATGACGTCGTCCGCGAAGCCGATGTAGTCGCCCGGATGGAC
>JAFPFL010000124.1 GCA_017425545.1 Oscillospiraceae bacterium
CGTACAGGACGTCAGCGATCTGGAAGCGCGCATCAGCTACAACGGACAGACAAAGACTGTGGACGGGGCTGACTTCCTGACTAAGGACAGCAACAAGGTCGTGGAAGCGAACTTCTTCAACTCTCTGCAGATGCGCGTACCGGCGACGATCAGGATCTACAGAAAATCCACCGGCGAATGCGTCAGCGGCTCCGTGACCTACAGCATCGTCACCTACGCATACCAGATGAAGGACGACTCCAACCCCGACCTTGTGACCCTGACCCAGAACATGATCAAGTTCGGCGACGCCGCGAGAGCATATTTCATCCATTGATTCATTTCCAACGCTGACAGCTTCCTGTCGGATGAAAAGGGATGGCTCCGAGGAGCTATCCCTTTTTCATGTTTCAACCTACTTTTTACTTTACTTTTTGATCTTTTGTGATATACTGTAGGATAGACCGGATGCGGAAACCGGACATCGGCACTGACTCGCGCAAGCCGGTTTTAGTTTGTTTCTTGAGGAAGGAGTTTTCAATATGAGCCAGTTAATGGATGCGATCGTAAAACCGACTGCGGGACCCGGCCTTGAGCTGCGCCGCGTTCCTGTTCCCGTACCGAAAGCCGGCGAGGTCCTGATCAAGATCCACAAGACCGCGATCTGCGGCACGGACGTACATATCTTCAACTGGGATCCCTGGGCTGCCAAGCACATCAAGCACCCGCCCATGACCATCGGTCACGAGTACGTCGGTGAGATCGCCGAGATCGGCCCCGACGTAGAAGGCCTCCGGGTCGGCGAGCGCGTCTCCGGCGAAGGGCACATCACCTGCCATCGCTGCCGCAACTGCCGCAGCGGCAACATCCAGTGGTGCAAGGACACGATGTCCGTCGGCGTTGACCGCGACGGCGCGTTCGCAGAGTACGTCTGCATCCCCGCCACCAACGTGATCAAGATCTCCGAGGATCTCGACGAGGACGTCGTCGCCTTCTTTGACGCCTTCGGCAACGCCACCCACACCGCCCTGATGTTCCCGCTCGTCGGCGAGGACGTTCTGATTACCGGCGCCGGCCCCATCGGCATCATTGCCGCCGGCATCTGCAGATATGCAGGCGCCCGCCGCGTCATCATCACCGACATCAACGACGACCGTCTCGTGCTTGCCAGCAAGATGGGCGTGGATTACGCCGTAAACACGATGCGCGAAGATCTCAACGAGATCATGGCCAAGGCCGGCATCACCGAGGGCTTTGACGTAGGTCTGGAAATGTCCGGCAGCGAGGCCGGCCTCAAGCAGATGATCGTCTCCATGCGCAACGGCGGCAAGATCAGCCTGCTCGGCATCGGCAACAAGCCGTTTAACATGAACATGAACGAGATCATCGACCGCGGTCTGACCCTGCAGGGCATCTATGGCCGCAGAATGGACAACTGGCATCAGATGGCCTATATGGTTCAGGGCGGCCTGGACCTGCACCCCGTCATCACCCATCGTTTCCACTACACCGACTTTGAGAAGGGCTTCGCGGCCATGAACAGCGGCAAGTCCGGCAAGGTCATTCTCGACTGGACGACCAAAAAGTAATTAATAGGAGGAGTATTCACATGAAGTCTGCTTACACTGCTTTTGAAGCTGAACTCGACGCCATCCGCAAGGCTGGCACCTGGCGCGAAGAGCGCATCATCAAGACCCCGCAGTATTCCCGCATCGACACCACTCAGGCTGACGGCGTCGTGAACTTCTGCGCCAACAACTACCTGGGCCTGTCCACCAACAAGGAGCTGATGGAAGCCGCCAAAGCCAGCTATGACCGCTGGGGCTTCGGCCTGTCCTCCGTCCGCTTCATCTGCGGCACCCAGGAGATCCACAAGGAGCTCGAGCGCCGGATTGCCAACTTCGTCGGCATGGACGACGCCATCCTCTACTCCTCCTGCTTCGACGCCAACGGCGGCCTGTTCGGCACCCTGCTCGGCGCGGAAGACGCCATCATCTCCGACGAGCTCAACCACGCCTCCATCATCGACGGCGTCCGCCTCTGCAAGGCCAAGCGCTATCGTTATCTGAACAACAACATGGAAGACCTGCGCGCCAAGCTGCAGGACGCCCGCGACACAGGCTGCAAGAAGATCATGATCGCGACCGACGGCGTGTTCTCCATGGACGGCTACATTGCCAACCTGAAGGCCATCTGCGACCTCGCCGACGAGTTCGACGCTCTGGTCATGGTCGACGACTCCCACGCCGTCGGCTTCATGGGTGAGCACGGCCGCGGCACGCCCGAGTTCTGCGGCGTCATGGGCCGTGTCGACATCCTGACCGGCACCTTCGGCAAGGCTCTCGGCGGCGCTTCCGGCGGCTACACCGCTGCCAAGCAGCCCATCGTGGACCTGCTCCGCCAGAACTCCCGCCCCTACCTGTTCTCCAACACCCTGGCCCCCGCCATCTGCGCCGCCACACTGAAGACCCTCGACCTGCTCGAGGCCTCCACCGCCCTGCGCGACAAGGTGCATGAGAATGCCCGTTACTTCCGCGCGGAGATGGAGAAGCTCGGCTTCGACCTGCTGCCCGGCGAGCACCCGATCGTCCCGGTCATGCTCTACGATCCGAAGATCGCCCACGAGTTCGCCGACCGGATGCTCAAGAAGGGCGTCTACGTGGTCGCGTTCTGCTACCCGGTCGTGCCGAAGGGCAAGGACCGCATCCGTACCCAGCTTTCCGCCGGCCACACCAAGGAAGACATCGACTTTGCCGTCAAGTGCTTCGGCGAGGTCAAGAAGGAAATGGGTCTGTAATCCAGATACCAACATGCACAGCGGCCCGGTTCCGTTTGGAACCGGGCCGCTTTTTGGATCGCAGGCTGTGTGATTATCTGCAGGCTGTCAGACCATATGCAGGACGACGGTCTGTACCATCAGACGGGGCGGAGGAAGGTCAGCGGTCCTTCTGCGGCGGGTTTTCGAGCTCGAGGCGATCCCAGTTTTTGAGCAGCATGCGCCGCGCCTCGGCAGTGACAGCATTCCAGGCGCGCCAGTCGGTCTTTCTGGG
Organism: Oscillospiraceae bacterium; assembly: GCA_017425545.1. GTDB lineage: Bacteria > Bacillota > Clostridia > Oscillospirales > Oscillospiraceae > JAFRPC01. The sequence continues at coordinate 3,030 of JAFPFL010000124.1, forward strand.
CTCCGCGGGTCTGCCGTCGACGATCAGAAAGAGGTCCACCGCGCGTCCGCGGAGCTGATTGCGCGCCGTCGCTGCGACCTGCGGATCCTCATCCTCCGCCAGCTCGACGAGATACGGGACGGCGGCGTCGGAGAGCTTGTCCATCGTCTTCATGTCGATCGAGGAAAGCGTGCCGTTCTGATAGGCGCGGGCGTTGTAGCGGGCGACGACGCGGTCGACGTTGGCAAAGCTCAGCGTCAGCAGAACGACGGCGCCGGTGACGGCTGCGATCTTGAGATAGGGGATCTTCCGCACGAAGAGGCGCAGCGCCAGAGCGATCAGCAGGGACGCCATCACAAGGTCAAAGCCCGTGGTCAGAATGCGCAGCCTGGTCATGCCGAAGCTGCGGATGTAGAGGACGAGCTTGGAGACCGAGATCGCCGTCAGCGTCAGAGAGAACAGGCAGAGGAAGAGCAGCATCAGACGGATCGAAAGCGGCAGGCGGTCGCCGGTCCGGCGGCAGAGCAGAGCCGCCAGGAACAGGAAGGTCAGGTTCAGAACGCAGAGGCCGCACATCTCAAAGAAGCCGCGCCGCGCGTACATCGCGGGCGTATAGCCCGCAGGCAGCAGGCTGCGGAAGCCGTCGAAGAAGTAGGCGCCCTGGGAGATCAGATAGACCGCGTAGACGAGGCAGATCGCGCCGAGGAAGCTGCCGACGATCAGCGGCTCGACGCCGCGGAAGCTCCGCTCCCCTGCCTCGCCGACCGGCTCGCGGATGCGCAGGTAAAAGTGCTGGCAGAACAGCAGCAGCGCCAGGAAGAGACCGAACATCAGCGAGGCGATGTGCCGGCCCATGTCCTCGACGCGGAGGCGGGTCACGAGGCTCTCGAAGGCGGCGTCGGAGGAGATCAGCAGCGGCACCACAATCATAAGCGCCGGGATCGCGCAGCAGAGGCCGATCAGGACAGCGCCGATGCGGCGCTTTTCAATTGAGCCGTTTCGCTCCTTGTGGAAGAGCGCCATGCAGCCCACGCCGATCTTGCCGAAAGAGCAGGCGAAGATCAGGCGGCAGAGGTCCATCACGGAGCGCGTCGTGCCGGCCTCATAGCGGCGCTGCGCGAGCAGCTCGAGCGGGGCGATGCTGCCGTAGATCACGATCGCCAGAAGCGAAAGGAATTTGAGGCCGCTGTCGTCCGAGAACAGGAAGCTGACCGCGAGGGCCAGCATCACCGCACGGCAGAACAGGCCGTAGACGTGCAGGTCCCGGCGGGCGGGAAAGAGATAGACCGCCGTGCAAATGCCCATCAGAAACAGGCAGATGCCCGCGCCGAGATTCAGGCCGGTGAAGAAGATCGCGTCCATCAGCAGGACGCCGAGCACTGCCATCAGAACCGCAAGGACCAGATCGCCGGTCTTCGTCGCGTCCCATTCGGTGCGGACGCGCCGCGGGGCGGGCGGGTTGACCGGAAAACTGCCGTTTTCATTCATCTTGGGTACCTCCGTTATTCGTCGTTTCGGGGCCACGAGGATGCCCCATCGTCCCGGTATTCGAGCAGATCCGCCGGGGCATCTTCCCGGGCGTTATTCCTTGAGCAGCTTTCTTCTGGCAAAGTTGATCGGACCTTCCATCATGCGGTTGATCCAGCCCAGGCTCTTGCCGCAGCCGTAGGCGACGCAGGAGTCGGCGTCGTCGGCGACCGTGCAGCTGATGCCGGTGCGGTCGGTGATCAGCTTGTCCATGCCCCAGATCTGGCTGCCGCCGCCGGTCAGGACAATGCCGTTGCGGGCGATATCGGCCACAAGCTCCGGCGTGGTCTGCTCGAGCACGTAGAGGATCTCGTCGGTGATCTGACGGGCGGGACGGCGCAGAGCCTCCACCATGTCAGACGAGGAGATCATCATCTCGCGGGCGAGGCCGGTCTTGAAATCCCGGCCCTTGATCTTCGTCACGACTGGCTCGCCGCGCTCAAAGACCGAGCCGACCAGGATCTTGGCGTCCTCCGCCGTCGTCTGGCCGACCAAAAGGCCGTACTTCTTGCGCAGGTAGCGGATGATCGCCTCATCGAAGGCGCTGCCGGCGACCTTGATGGAGGCAGACTGGGCGATGCCGTTCATGGTCAGAACGCCGATGTCCGTCGTGCCGCCGCCGATGTCCACGACCATGTGGCCGTCCGGGCCGGAGAAGCTCAGATTCGCGCCGAGGGCAGCGGCGAGCGACTCCTCGATCAGATAGACGCGGCGGGCGCCGGCTTCCAGCGCAATCTGCACGACCGCGCGTTCCTCGATGCTCGTGACCCCGCACGGGACCGAGATGATCACGCGCGGCTTGACGAACGAGAACCGGGAGATCGTACGGAAGAACTCGGTCAGCATCTTCTGCGTCATCTCATAGTCGGAGACGACGCCATCCTGCATCGGGCGCAGGGCGACCACGTTGCCGGGCGTTCTGCCCAGCATGTTCCGCGCAGCCGCGCCGACCTTCAGAACCTTGCCGGTGTTTTTATCCACGGCTACGACGGCGGGCTCGCGCAGAACGATGCCCTTTCCCTCGGCGTAGATCACCACGTTCGCGGTGCCGAGGTCAATGCCCAGGTCTTTGGATAAGAATGACATAGCTTCACCTGCTTTATCGCATTATGATTTGGGTGTGACGGCCAGAAAGCCGCAGCAGACCGACGCGGCGCCGTAGACGAGCAGCTCGCGGCTGAGCTCGGAGACCGTCGCGCCGGTGGTCAGAACGTCGTCAATGAGGAGCAGACGCTTCCCTGCCCAGCGCTCCGGGCGCCAGGGACGGAAGGCGTTGAGAATATTCGCCCGCCGCGCGGCAACGCCGCCGAGGCAGGACTGGCGCTCGGTGTTGCGCACCTTGCGCGCCGTGCGGATCACCGGCTGACCCAGCGCCCGGCCGACGGCCTGCGCCAGAAGCTTCGCCTGGTCGTAGCCGCGGGTGAACCGGCGCTGCGGGCTGATCGGGACGAAGGTGATCAGGTCGTATTTGCCGGCAAGCTCCCGCGAGACGGCCTCGGCCAGCAGCCAGCCGTAGGTCTCCGCGTAGAAGGCGCAGCCTTCAAACTTGAACCGGATGACGGATTCGCGCACGGGGCCGGTGTAGGCGTACACGCCGACGGCCTTCCGGTAGAATTCCCCGCGGCCGTGGATCTCCGGCGCGGGCGGAAGCTGCTTTGCACAGGCGGGACAGACCCGGCCGGGCTCGGCGCGGAGGATCCGATGGCAGAACACGCAGCGGCGGGGATAAACCAGATCGGCCAGGCGGCCGAGAAGATCGGCGCTCACGGATTCCGCAGCCGCCAGCGCAGGCCGCTGAAGCGCTTTTGTTTTTTGTCGTTGCCGACCATGTACTCGATCACGCCGCGGTCGCCGACCACGATCAGCAGCTCTCTTGCGCGGGTGATCGCTGTGTAGAGGATGCTGCGGCTGAGCAGCAGCGGGGTGCCGCGCCAGGCGCAGAGGATGACTGCGCGGTATTCGCTGCCCTGGCTCTTGTGGACGGTCATCGCGAAGGCCGGCTCGAGCTGGGAGAGCATGTCCCAGGTGTAGACGGCGACGCGGTCGTCAAAATGGATCGTCAGATTCTGCGCCTGATAGTCGATGTCCCGGATGATGCCGACGTCGCCGTTGAAGACGCCGGAGCCCATCTCGGAGGCGCCGTCTCTGCGCCAGATGATGTTGTAGTTGTTGCGGATCTGCATGACCCGGTCGCCGACGCGGAAGGAGAAATCGCCGTATTTCTTCTCAGCCTTGCCCGCCGCGGGCGGATTGAGCGCGGCCTGGAGCATCTGATTCAGGGCGCGGGTGCCGGTCTCCCCTTTCCGCGTGGGGCTCAGCACCTGGATCTCCTCGGCCGGAATGCCCATGTTCTGCGGCAGTCTGCGGCTGCACAGGTCTGTGATCGTGCGGCTCACGGCCTCGTCGGAGCTCTGCTGGAGGAAAAAGAAGTCGCGTTTTTTCTCGTCGAGCATCGGCATTTCGCCGTGGTTGACGCGGTGGGCGTTCATGACGATCAGGCTCTCGCGCGCCTGGCGGAAGATCTCCGTCAGGCGGATCATCGGGATCCTTTCGCTCCGGATCAGATCGGAAAACACGCTGCCCGCGCCGACCGGCGGGAGCTGGTCCGGGTCGCCGACCAGAATCAGACGGCATTTCGGCGGCAGGGCGGAGACCAGATCGTGCATCAGAAGCAGATCGACCATGGAGCACTCGTCGACGATCACGGCGTCGCAGCTGAGCGGATTCCGCGCGTTGTGGGCGAAGACCATCTCCCCGCTCTCCGGGGAGATGTCCACCTCGAGCAGGCGGTGGATCGTGCTGGCATCCCGGCCTGTGACCTCGCTCAGACGCTTGGCCGCACGCCCGGTGGGCGCCGCGAGCAGGGTCTTGAGCCGCATGCGGTCATAGAGCTCCAGCACGCCGCGCAGGATCGTCGTCTTGCCGGTGCCGGGGCCGCCGGTGACCAGCAGCAGGCGATCCGTCGCCGCGGCGTATAGAGCCTCCTTCTGGAGCTCGGCGTATTCGATCTGCGCGGCGGCCTCGACCTCGGCGACCGCCCGCGCAAGATTGGTCGGAAGCTGGGCGACGCTGTCCGCCATTTCCAGAAAACGGGCGGCGAGCTCGCGCTCGGCACGGCCGTACTCCGGCAGATAGACGGCCTCCAGGCCGGCGATCGGATCGGTGATGATCCGCTCCTGCGCGGCCAGGCGGTCCAGCGCCACGCAGATCACGTCCTGCGGCAGGCCGAGGAAGCTCGCCGAGACGCTGACGAGGGCGTCGCGGGGGACGAAGCTGTGCCCGCCGCGGCAGTTATAGCTGAGTTCATACAAAACGCCGGCGTCCACGCGGCGCTCGTCCGCGCCGTCAAAGCCCAGAGACAGGGCGAAGGCGTCCACCTTCGAGAAGTCGGCGTGGTAGCTCTCCTCGGTCAGAAAATAGGGGTTGTCCTGGATCGCCATCATGGACAGCTCACCGTAGGCGCGGAAGACGCTCACGGCCAGCTCGGTCGGAAGCTCATACTGCGCCAGAAATTCGACCAGATGCCGCAGCCCCTGCTGCGACTGGAAGCTCTCGTGGATCTCTGCCGCCTTGGCCGGCGAAATGCCGGTGATCTCCGCCAGGCGCGCAGGCTCGTTCTCGATGACGCGGAGGCTCTCCGCGCCGAAGCGCTCCACGATCCGGGCGGCAAGCTTCGGGCCGACGCCCCGGATCGCGTGGGAGGACAGGTAGGCCAGGATCTCGATGCGGTTCTCCGGCATCAGACGCTCGACGGTTCGGATCTCGAGCTGCCTGCCGTAGGAGCTGTGCTCGTTCCAGACGCCCTCGACCCGCAGCCGTTCTCCGACTGCGGTGACCGGGACGGTTCCGACGACGGTGGCCGTCTCGTTTGCGCCGATTTTCAGGCGCAGGACCGTATAGCCGTTTTCGGGATTCTGGAAAACCACGCTCGCAACGCTGCCTTCCAATTGTACCAGTTCCGCTTCCATTCGCGTTTGTCACTCCGTTTGTGCGTTTGCTTTGCGCCGCGCGAGATAGGCTGTCAGCTCCGCGCAGCTGAGCAGCAGGATCGAATCGTCCAGCCTCGTCAGCGCCTCCGCGAGCCGCCTGCCCGCTTCATTCAATCCGAGATCCACAACCACGAGCGGCTGGCGAAGCAGGCCGAGCCCGCGCAGAAACAGACAGGCGCGGCAGGCCTGCTCAAGCTCCGCGCCGTCGCCCTCTCCGAAGAGCAGGCAGACGCATCGCCCCGGGCGCAGCGGAAGAAGCAGCCATGCAAGGACAAGGCAGGCCAGCAAAAGCAGCGCGGCGGTGAGCAGGGCGCAGAGCAGGATCGTTCCGGACATAAAACCGCCTCCTGCAGCATTCTATGCAGCGCCGACGGGTTTGGTTCCGCTGCGCGCGGGCGGCGAACTCCGGAAGACCGCCGCGGCAAAAAAATGCTTGCCCGGCGGTCTTCCGGATGGTATACTCAGGACAGGCGGAGACGGCTCTGCCGTAAGAATCCGTTGAATGACGAAGGGGGTTTTGATATGCTGAACTGGCTTCAGCACAATCTCGGCTCCGTGATCGTCGCGCTGGTCCTGATGATTGTCGTCGCGCTCGCCGTCTGGAAGCTGGTGCGGGACCGGAAGGCGGGAAAACACAGCTGCGGCGGAGACTGCGCGGGCTGCGCGATGCGCGGCAGCTGCCGCGCCGACGATCAGCCTTCCTCGCCGAGGAGGTAGGCTTCCTGCTCGGGCGTCAGCGTATCAACCGCCATGCCGATGCCCTCCAGCTTGAGGCGGGAGACCGTGTCGTCGATCTCGGCCGGGACTTCCCATACGCCGGCGCCGAGGCGGCTGCCGTGGTTCATGACGTACTCCGCGCTGAGCGCCTGCAGGGCAAAACTCATGTCCATGATCTCGGCGGGATGGCCGTTGCCGGAGGCCAGGTTGACCAGGCGGCCTTCCGCCAGGACGTTCAGCACTCTGCCGTCCGGCAGTTCGTAGCCGACGATGTCCTGCCGGCGCGGGAAGCTGCGCACCGCATATTTCCCGAGCTCCTCCACGTTGACCTCCACGTTGAAGTGGCCGGCGTTGGACAGGAAGGCGTTGTTTTTCATCTTTTCAAAGTGGCGCTTTGTGATGACGTCGCAGCAGCCCGTGACGGTCACGAAGAGGTCGCCGAGCGGGGCGGCCTCGTCCATCGGCATCACGCGCATCCCCTCCATCGAGGCCTCGAGGGCCTTGATTGGGTCGATCTCGGTGACGATGACGTTCGCGCCCATGCCCTTGGCGCGCATCGCGACGCCGCGGCCGCACCAGCCGTAGCCGGCGACGACGACGGTCTTGCCCGCGACGAGCAGGTTCGTCGTGTGCATGATCGCATCCCAGACGGACTGGCCGGTGCCGTAGCGGTTGTCATAGTAGTGCTTGCACTTGGCGTCGTTGACGTCCATCATCGGGAAAGGCAGTCTGCCGTCCCGCGCCCAGGCCTTCAGGCGGAGAATGCCGGTCGTGGTCTCCTCCGCGCCGCCGATGACGCGGTCGGCCAGGTCTGCGCATTCGCCGGTCAGCAGGGCGACCAGGTCGCCGCCGTCGTCGATGACGATATCGGGATGGCAGGCAAGGGCGGCCTTCTGCAGGCGGCGGTAGTCCTCTTCGCTGACGCCGTAGATCGCGTAGGTTTCCACGCCTAAAGAGGCGAGGCCGGCGGCCACGTCGTCCTGGGTGGAGAGCGGGTTGCTGCCCGTGGCATGGACCTCGGCGCCGCCCGCCTTCAGGCAGGTGGCCAGGTAGGCCGTCTTGGCCTCCATGTGGATGGACATGGTGATCTTCTTGCCCGCGAAGGGCTTTTCCCGTTCCATTCTGGCGCGGATCGCGCCGAGCGCCGGCATAAAGTCCCGGACCCAGGCAATTTTCATCCGGCCGGATTCGGCCAGAGACGGATCTTTGATGATGCTCATGCTTTGCAGCCTCCCGCAGATTATATTTTTTATATCATAACACAGGGCGCGACGGAATTGCAAGTATCTCCTGCCAAATGTTTACAGAATCTTTCTTGCATTCCGACCGCCGATGGGCTATACTGGTTATACTCTTTTCGGAAGTGATCCTATGAAAAAGCTCCGCACGAAAATCAACCGCTTCTTTTATAAAAACAGCCGCAGGGGCATCCGCAATCTGATGCTCTACATTGCCGTCGGCAATCTGATCGTCTACCTGCTGTGCTTGCTCAACAGCCAGAATCCGCTGTTCTATTACCTGCTGATCTTCGATCGCAGCGCGATCCTTCGGGGCGAGGTCTGGAGGTTGATCTCCTACCCCCTGACCTTCCTGGCCGGCGGTTCGCCGTTTCTGGGCGTCATTGCCCTGCTGTTCTATTACTGGTGCGGCCAGATCCTCGAGCAGTACTGGGGCACGCTGCGGCTGAACATCTACTATTTCAGCGGCATCCTGCTGACGGACATTGCGGCACTGCTGCTGCGCGTCAACGCCGGGGCGGGCTATATCAATCTGAGCCTCTTCCTGGCTGTGGCGACGATCCTGCCGAACGAGATGGTCCGCATCTATTTCATCATCCCGGTCAAGATGAAGTGGCTCGGCCTGGTCGACCTGGGCGTGACGCTCGTCCAGGTCGTACTCGGCGTCATTGCGATGGTTCGGTCGCTGGAGGCGGGCAGCTTCCCATATCTGGCCTGGCTGCTGCCGATCATCGCCCTGCTCAACTACTTCCTGTTCTTCGGCAAGCAGATCGTGAATCTCCTGCCGGATTTCCTGCGCTTCCACCCGACCCACAAGAGCCGGAAGCGGGCGGTCAAGCAGGGCACGATCTACAACGTCCCCCGCGCCGGGGACAACGCACGGTTCCGCTGTACGGTCTGCGGCCGCACCGAGCTGACCAACCCCAAGCTCGAATTCCGCTACTGCTCGAAGTGCAAGGGCTACCGCTGCTACTGCGAGGACCATATCAACAACCATACGCATATTACGGAGTGAGGGACAAGCACAGCTTGTCCCTGCATCTGTTTCAAACACGAAAGGAACCCTTATGGCTCGTTTTTTTGTTGAAACCCTCCCGGAGGCCGGAGCGACGTTCCGGCTGGATGGTGAGAACGCGAAGCACGCGAAGGTGCTGCGGCTGCGACCCGACGAGGAGATCACCCTCTGTGACGGCGCAGCGCGCGAGTGCGTCTGCCGCTTTCTCGGCGGCGAGGACTTCCTCGCGGGCGAGGCGGCCGGCTCGCCCGGAGAGCCCGCGATCTCCGCGGCTGTCTACCTTGCCTTCCCGAAGGCGGACAAGCTCGAGCACGTGATCCAGAAGGCGACCGAGCTCGGGGCGACCGAGATCGTCGCCTTTCCGACACGATTCTGCGTGTCCAGGCCGGATGAAAAGAGTCTGAAAAACAAGCTCGAACGCTGGCAGAAGATCGCCCAATCGGCGGCGGAGCAGTCCCGGCGCGGGCGCATCCCGGCAGTCCGGGCGCTGCCCTCCTACGCAGCAGCCCTCAAGGAGGCCGCGCAGGCGGAGCTTCCGATCCTGTTCTACGAAAACGAAAAAAGCCGCACGCTCCGCGCGGCGATCGAGGCAGGGCCCTTCCGGACCGTCAGTCTGATGACCGGCGCAGAGGGCGGCTTCGCCGAAGACGAGATTGCTCAGGCCGAGGCCGCCGGGCTGCAGATCTGCACCCTCGGCGCGCGGATCCTGCGCTGCGAGACCGCGCCGCTGGCCGCGCTGTCCGCCCTGATGTACGCGGCCGGAGAGCTTTGAGCCTACAGAGAAAGTGAGTGTGTCAACCATGCAGTTTCGATTTTACGCCCTGATCTCCCGGATGCGCTACATCACGCGCTGGGGACTGATGCGCAACACCTTTTCCGAGAACATCGCCGAGCACAGCCACATGGTCGCCGTGCTCGCCCACTCCCTCGCCCTGATCCGGCGGGATATTCTGCACCTGGACGCCGACCCCGAGCGCTGCGCGACCGCCGCCCTCTATCACGACGCCTCCGAGATCCTGACCGGCGATCTGCCGACCCCGATCAAGTACTACAACCCGGAGATCAAGACTGCCTACAAGCAGGTCGAGCGCGTCAGCGGCGAAAAGCTGCTCGGGATGCTTCCGGAGGCCTTGCGGTCCTCCATGGCGCCCTATATCTATGAGGACGACCCGGTCAGCCACGACATCGTCAAGGCCGCCGACAAGCTCTCGGCGCACATCAAGTGCATCGAGGAGCTCAAGGCCGGAAACCTCGAGTTTGAATCCGCCGCGAAACAGACCCGGAAGGCTCTGGAGGACATGCACCTGCCGGAGCTGGACTGGTTTATGACCCACTGCCTGGACAGCTTCTCGCTGAACCTGGACGAGCTGGAATGAAGGTAGTTCCCGATGCGATACTGTGAAGCGACACTCAGCGACAGTCTCTTGGAAATGCTGATCGATTTATCGGTCCGATGGGAGGACGAAAACAGCTGCCACGGCTATCGGGCGAATACCCGGGCGGATATCGAGGGAAATCGGATCTTCCTGGCCATGGACGGGGACGCTGTTGTCGGCTATCTCTTCGGCCACTGCTTTTGCAGCAAGGAAGATACGTCCGTGATGCCAAAGGACACCCGCTGCTTTGAGGTGGAGGAACTTTACGTTCTGCC
>JAFPFL010000014.1 GCA_017425545.1 Oscillospiraceae bacterium
ATGGTATCTTAAAGCCTTTCAGCCCTAAAATCTATTTTACTTGAATTCGCTCTTAGCTTCACTCAAGAATTTCGTTGGCTATTCTTGCAATCTCAATCCTTACAATTGACTTTCAAGAACAACTCTCAGATGTTTCCATCTGTAATTGTCCATGGTGTTTGTTCATGTTTCTCGTTGTTTAATTTTCAAGGTACAACCGCGCTCTCGTTCGTTCCCCACAGGGGGCTCTCTCGCGAGCGCTTCGATATATTACCACGCTCCCCCCCGTTTTGTCAAGCAAAATTTCAGCTTTTCATGAAAAAAATCCATGTTTTTTTCGGAGAAAAAAATGGTATTGACTGGACCACAACATATGGTATAGGATAGTAATCAGATGACACAAGGAGGGATTCGATGTTTCAGGATCTCGGAGCTATTACCTATCACAATCCATTTTATAATCGCGCGCCAAAGGACGACGACACGGTTCTGATCTATCAGGGCGACTCTGTTCTGGCTGTGCGAAACGGAAGCGCGCTTGCGCTCCCCACCGTCGCTTCGCTGCCGGCGGCGCTCCGCGCGGCGCCGCTCCGCTATGCGTTCTCGCTTGACGAGCGTGCATTCTTCCTCGGCGATTCCGGCGGCCTGCTTGCGCAGGAGGATCTCATCCCGAGCAGGGACTGCCGGCAGATGGAGCCGAAGGAGCTGGTCTTTGCATGCGCCGTCGGAGAGAGTCTGCACCGCTGGTACAATGCCAGCCGGTTCTGCGGAAGATGCGGCAGCAAGATGCTTGACAGCGAAACCGAGCGTGCACGCGTCTGCCCCGACTGCGGACTGATCAACTATCCGAAGATCTGCCCGGCTGTGATCGTTGCCGTGCATGACGGGGACCGTCTGCTTCTGACGCGGTACCGCAACCGTCCGTTCAAGCGGTATGCGCTTGTCGCGGGCTTCAATGAGATCGGCGAGACCATCGAGGACACGGTGCGGCGTGAGGTCCTGGAGGAGACCGGCGTGCATGTTAAGAATCTGCGTTTCTACAAATCGCAGCCCTGGGTCTTTACCGACAGCCTGCTCATGGGATTCTTTTGTGAGCTCGACGGCAGCGACAGGATCACGCTGCAGGACGACGAGCTCTCGGAGGCCGTCTGGTTTCCGCGGGCGGAGATCCCCTCGGACCACTCGTCGATCAGCCTGACCGGCGAGATGATCGAGCTTTTCCGAAACAACTTCGCCTGATCTGCCATATGAGAAAGCGGCCCGCCGGCGATTGTCAGCGGGCCGCTATGTATGTCTTTGAGGTTATGCGTCTGCCGGGACAAGGGACTTCGGCGTCGGATTCAGAACGATGGAGGCATAGTCGACCGTCATATCCGCCCTGTCGACGATCTCCTGCAGAAGCGTGTTCATCCGGGTAGATGCATAGTCCTTCTTCGCAAGGGTCTTCCAGTAGTATTCGCCGGTGTTTTCGACGAAGTACATCACGTGGTAGCCGTAGGTGGTTTCCACAATGCCTGTATCGCCGGGCTTGCGCTCGGCGTCAAAGCACCAGTCGTTGAACGTCTGGACCATCTGGCCCGGATAGACGTCTTCATACAGGCCGCCGTTGGCAGCGGAGCCGCGATCCTCGGAATGCTCCTTCGCAAGCGCCGCAAAGTGCTCCTCGGTCGGATCCTCCTGATACTCTGCATAGAGGCGCTCCGCTTCGGCCTTGGCCTCCGCCCACTCCGCTTCCGTGGACTTCTTGTCGCCGTCGGCGTCCTTCGGCATCACAAGGATGTGGCGCACGTTGATCAGCATCTGATCCATCGTAACGCCGGAGTAGTTTTCTGCGTGCGTGTTGAAATACTCCAGCAGATCTTCGTCCGAGCACTCCAGTTTATTGTAGAGCTCGCTTTCATAGGACATTACATAATAATAGTAGTCCGTGTAGGCGGTGTAGTCCGCCTTCTTGACGCCGACGCCGAAGGAATCCTCCAGGAAGGCGTCCAGAGAATCGTAGCCGCGGTTCTTCGACTCTTCCTCGAGCCCTTCCACCATCGTCTTCAGCTGCGCCTTGACTTCCTCGTCCATGACATAATTTGCCTCGTCCGCATCGGCCTTAATGGCGGCAGACTGGTGGAACTGATCGAGCGCCGACTTCAGGAAGAATTGCTCCAGCGTTAGCCCGCTCATTTCCTTGCTGTCCTGTTCGCTCAGGGGAGAATCGAGGTCGATTCCGATCTGATCGAGCGTGATGCCGTACTGCGAGACTTCGCTGGCATAGCTGAACAGCTGCATATAGAAGTAGATCTGGAGCTGACGGTTGGTCAGCTTCTCTCCGCAACACTCCGCAACCACCTTGTCGAGGCGGGGATCGTCTGCGGTAAGGTCGTTGACTGTATAGGCGCTGAGCGTCTTCAGGCCTTCATAGTCAGTGGACGGGTCCAGCGTTTCCGACGGGGTGGCCGCCGCGGTTGCGGGCTCCGTCGCTTCGGAGGGGGCGGCGGTCTCCGCGTTTTCGTTCTTCTTTCCGCAGCCGGTAAAGGCAGACAGGATCAGAACCAGCGCAAGCACCGCCGACAGAATTCGAGAGAGTTCTTTTTTATGGAATGACATGTGCTTTCCTCGCTTTCCATTTCATTGGCGATAATTTGGTTTATTATAGCATGTTTCTTCCGTTCGTGCAATGGGAAATCCGTGTTTTTCCGTAAATTGGGTATCATATACATCTATTCCACAAAATATGGACGGATGCCAAAATTTGCGACCTTTTTTTGGTGTTTCTTCTACCTCTGCTCTGCTTGTTCGACTCCATCGGATGTGCTATAATAAAGGGCAACCGATTTGGAGGGAATATCATGCCGGAAGTCATACTCACAAAAGAAAACATCAGAAGGCTCCTCGCCGCCGGGAACGGGGACAGCGCCCTGCTGTATCTCTGCCGTGCCGCGGAATTCAGTGATGTGGCCACCGGATTCTCCGAGCCGCGGCTGGAGACCGCGGCGGCTCTGCTCCGCCAGCTCGGATTAGACGAGCGGATGAACCCGAAGTTCCTTCAGCCCGCCGAACTCCCCGAATACTCGGAAGACGACGTCCGCCGGCAGATGGAGCTGCCCCGCTCCGGCTTCCGCAAGCTGGTCGGGGAGGTTCAGCGCTGCCTTGGGAAGGTGCTGAACGTGGAGGAGCTGAAGATCCTGCTGTCCATGGTCGAATATCTCGGGCTGACAGCCGAGGTCGTCAACATTCTCGTCCACTACTGCGTGGAACGCAACCGCACGCGAGGCGCCGGAAGAATGCCCTCGATGCGCATGGTGGAAAAAGAGGCTTACCGCTGGGCGGACGCGCAGATCGACTCGGTGGAAAAGGCAGCCGCCTTCATGCAGAATCAGAACGCCAGAAATACGCGCATGGAAGAGCTTTGCAGGCTGCTCGGCATTTCCGGCCGCAGGCTTGCCCCGCCCGAGGAGCGCTATCTCCAGAGCTGGCTCGACATGGGCTTCGAAGACGACGCGATCTCACTTGCCTATGAGAAAACCTGCGAGAACACCGGCGGCCTGACCTGGAAATACATGAGCCGGATCCTGGAGAGCTGGAACAGTCAGGGACTTTACACGGTCAGCCAGATCAAGGCGCACGACCGCAAGCCCGCTGCCGGGCGCGGCGGATACCAGCGCCACGGGGAAGCCGTCAGTCCGCTGATGAAGGACGCGGTGAACCGAATACTCTCCGATCACCGGGAGGATGAGTCATGAGCTACAGCAAGGAAGTCCTTCGCCGCGCAAAGCTGCGGCTGGAAGAAGACAACCGGAAAAAACAGGCGGAATATGAGGACAATCTGAACCGGGCTTACACGCTCCGGCCCAGGCTGCGGGAGATCGACCGGGAACTGCGAACGACGGCTGCCGGCATCGTCTCCGTCTGCTTCAGCCGCGGGCAGGATCCGAGCCTGGCGATCGAGCAGATCAAAAAGAAGAATCTCCAGCTCCAGGAGGAACGGCAGTGGATCCTGGATGAAGCGGAGATCCCCGAGGATTCGCTGGACGACAGCCCGCTTTGCGCCCTCTGCGGCGGCAGCGGCTATCGCAACGGCGCAATGTGCGAGTGCCTGCACGAGCTCTGCCGTCAAGAGCAGCGGCATGTGCTTGCTCCGCTGTTCCCGACCGGGCGCGAGCGCTTCGACACCTTCTCTCTGGACGTCTACCCGGATCGCTACTACCCCTCGATCGGGACGACGCCGCGGAATCTGATGCAGAAGAACCTGTCGTTCTGCAAAAAATACGCCGCCGACTTCTCCGCTTCCTCCCCCAGCCTGCTGTTCTCCGGGGCGACAGGGCTCGGAAAGACCTTCCTCTCCGCCTGCATTGCAAGGCAGGTGACAGAAAAGGGCTTCGGCGTCGTCTATGCCTCCGCCGGCCAGCTGTTCTCAGATTTTGAAAACGTCAAATTCGACCGGGCGGACGCCTCCACCGTGGAGGATTACGAGGCAGCGGACCTGTTGATTCTGGACGACCTGGGCACGGAAATGACCTCTCCGTTCGTCCTCGCCGCCCTCTACCGGCTCGTAAACGACCGGATGCTCGGCAAAAAGCCGACGCTGATTTCCACAAATCTGCGGCCCGAAAACCTGGAGGCCCGCTACGGCGGACAGATCGCCTCCCGGCTGGTCGGCGCCTATTCGCTTCTCGTGTTTGAAGGCGAAGACATCCGGATGCAGAGATGACAGGTCCGGAAACGCATGAAAGCCGCCCGCGCAGAATCGCGCGGGCGGCTTTCTATCTGTTTTTCAGGGCGTCATGCCTCAGCGTCGGGCGCTACTGTCTGTTTCTGCGGTAGAGCCGGGCGAGACCGCCTTCCGAGGTTTCGCGGAAGGCCTTGGCAATGTTGACGCCGGTCTGGTACATGGTTTTGACGACCATGTCAAAGCTGATCGAGCGGGTGTCATAGAGGAAATAGGCCAGGTTGAAGCAGTTCATCGCGCGCATGGCGGCAACTGCATTTCGCTCGATGCAGGGGATCTGCACGAGACCGCAGATCGGGTCGCAGGTCAGGCCGAGGTGATGCTCCAGGGCGATCTCCGCTGCGTATTCGATCTGCTCCAGGTTCATGCCCTTGAGCTCGCAGAGTGCGGCGGCGGCCATTGAGCAGGCTGCACCGATCTCCGCCTGGCAGCCGCATTCGGCGCCGGAGATCGAAGCGTTCTGCTTGATCAGATTGCCGATGATGCCGGCAGTCGCGAGGGCGTGCAGGATCTCCTCATCCGAGAATTTATAATACTCCTGCATATAGCGCAGGACCGCAGGGACAACGCCGCAGCTGCCGCAGGTCGGCGCTGTGACGATGTTGCCGTTATCGGCGTTCTGCTCGGAGACGGCGAAAGCGTAGGCGCAGATCGTGCGGGTCTCCTTCAACTGGACGATCTGATTTATCGTCGCCTGTTCATAGAGATATTTGGCCTTGCGCTCAAGGTTCAGGCCGCCGGGAAGGATGCCGGAGGTATGGAGGCCGTCGGCAATTGCCCAGCGCATCGTCTTCCAGACCTTTGCCAGGAAATCCCAGATCTCAGGTCCTTCGTTGAGCTCGACAAACTCCCAGATGCGGATCTCGCGCCACTTGCAGAACTGCGCGATCTCGGCAAAAGAATTCTCGGGATAGACGTCGTCGCGCAGGTCCGTGTCCTGATTGCGGCCCTCAATCACGATATCTCCGCCGCCGACGGATTGCACGCGCATGGCGGGCGATTCCACGCCGTTTTCCACGGCAAAAAAATCCAGCGTGTTGGGATGCTTGAGATCCGCGGGGTCCTCCTTTGCAAAGACGACCTCGGTCGGGATCGGTGCAAACGTGTCGCGCAGAACGCGGTCCGTGCCGTGGCCGATGCCTGTCTTGGCGAGCGACCCGTAGAGCACGACCCGGTACTGCTCGGCGTCCGGATGCTCCTCCCGGAAAATCGCTGCGGCACGCTGAGGCCCCATGGTATGCGAGGACGAAGGACCCTTTCCGATTTTATAGATGTCCTGTATGGATTTCATCGGTATGCCTCCTTTTGGGACGCTTCTTTCCTTTTTATATTATAAACAGAGGCAAGCCGGAAATCAATCGAAAAAAACCGGATTTGGAGAAAATCCGACTTTTTCGCGTCCGTTCCGCGCCGGAACGGATGCGGCTCGTGCGTGCACAAAACGCCCTTGCGCACGGGTTCTGATCCCGTACGGGTCAGACGCAGCCCGCGCGCTAAACGCCCTTGCGCTGCTTTGCGGCAAGCGCCTCAAGGGATAGCTCGCCCGCCAGCTTAAACAGGCTGTCGGCAAGCACCGTCTCCACGGTTCTGCCCGCATGCGCCGCGATTTTGGCGTAAAACTCTGCCGTTTTTTCGTCGAGTAGCACGGTCATTGGGATCATATCCACCTCCTGCCCCGCAGGCAAGCCGGTCGCTTCCGGCAAGAGATTTTCAGCCGAAGAAACTTCGCAAATCATCCTATGCGGTCACTTGACAGATGTGTTACAATATATAATAGCAATTTATAGGCGGAAGGCCGCCTTGGAAGGATGGAAAAAAATGGCAAAAGATAAGAAGGTAGAACAGATCACCGATATGGAGGTCGACTTCGCCCAGTGGTTCACCGACGTGTGCAAGAAGGCGGAGCTCATCGACTACTCCTCCATCAAGGGCATGTTCATCTACCGTCCCTATGGCTATGCCATCTGGGAGAACATTCAGCGGATCATGGACGCCGAATTCAAGAAATGCGGCGTAGAAAACGTCTATATGCCGATGCTGATCCCCGAGACCCTGCTCCAGAAGGAGAAGGACCACGTGGAAGGCTTCGCCCCCGAGTGCGCCTGGGTCACTATGGGCGGCAACGAGAAGCTGGAGGAGCGCTACTGCATCCGCCCCACCTCTGAGACCTTGTTCTGCGAGCACTATAAAAACGTGATCCAGTCCCACCGCGATCTGCCGAAGCTCTACAACCAGTGGTGCTCTGTGCTGCGCTGGGAAAAGACCAGCCGCCCCTTCCTTCGCCACCGCGAGTTCCTCTGGCAGGAAGGCCACACGATGCACGCCACTGCCGAAGAGGCCGAAGCCTTCACCCAGCGGATGCTGAACGTCTATGCGGACTTCTGCGAGCAGGTGCTGGCGATGCCCGTCATCCGCGGCCGCAAGACCGACAAGGAGAAGTTCAACGGCGCCGAGGCCACCTACACAATCGAGTGCATGATGCACGACCGCAAGGCCTTGCAGGCCGGCACGAGCCACTACTTCGGCGACGGCTTTGCCAAGGCGTTCGACATCACCTTCACGAACAGGGACAACCAGCGCGTGAATCCCTTCCAGACCTCCTGGGGCGTCTCCACCCGTCTGATCGGCGGCATCATCATGACCCACGGCGACAACAACGGTCTGGTCCTGCCTCCGAAGGTTGCGCCGATCCAGGTCATCGTGGTCCCCGTTGCGGCCCACAAGCCGGGCGTCACCGAGGCTGCCACGGACGTGATGAACCGTCTGCTTGCCGCCGGCGTCCGCACAAAGATCGACGTTTCCGACAACAGCATGGGCTGGAAGTGCGCCGAATATGAGATGAAGGGCGTTCCCCTGCGTCTCGAGCTCGGCCCGCGCGACATTGAGGCCGGTCAGTGCGTGATCGTCCGCCGCGACAGTGGCGAGAAGACCGCGGTCAGACTCGACGATCTGGAAACAAAGGTCGAGGAGCTCCTGCAGGCCGTCCACGACGGACTGTTTGAGAAGGCCAAGCAGAATCTCGATGAGCACATCTACGAAGCACACTCCCTGGAGGAGGCAAAGGCCCTGCAGGCGGAGCACGGCGGTTTCATCAAGACCATGTGGTGCGGCGACGAAGCCTGCGAAAACCGCATGAAGGACGAGGCCGGCATGTCCTCCCGCTGCATGCCCTTCGCACAGGAGCATCTCGACGACGTCTGCCCGATCTGCGGTCGGAAGGCTGTCAAGAGCATTCTCTGGGGCGTCGCCTACTAAGCTTCCGTACAAAAATCAGACGCCGCCGCGAGGCGGAGAAAGGAGCCGATATGAGAACCATCACCGTGAAGGGAATCGGAAAGATTTCCGCCCCTGTGGATACCGTTGAGCTCTCCCTGCGACTCTGGGCCAAGGAGAAGGTTTACGACGAGGCCCTGGATCTCGCCGCCGAAAAGGTCGAGGCGCTGGAAAACGCGCTCAAGAACGCCGGCTTCGCCGGGAAGGACTTCCAGACCGTCGGCTTCCACGTCAACGCCGAATACGAAAGCGTCCGCCAGCCGAACGGCGGCTATGAAAATGTCTTTGCCGGTTATGTGTGCAGCTACGACCAGCGCCTGCGCTTCGACTTTGACAACAAGCGCCTCGGTCTGGCCCTGAACGCGGTCGCAGAGAGCAAGGCACAGCCGGAGCTCAACGTGGCTTTCACGGTCCGGAACCCGGAGCTGTTGGACGCGGAGCTGCTGCAGTCTGCCGGCGAGAGCGCGAGACTCCGCGCGGAGGCGCTCTGCAAGGCAGCAAAGGTCCAACTCGGTGAGCTGCAGAAGATCGATTACGACTTACGCCATCTGAACTACAACTCAGCAACCGAGATGGTCATGGACGGCGGTCCCCGCCTGGCCAAGGCGAGCCGCGCGATGGCCGTCAACCTCAATCCCGCGGACATTGAGCTCCAGGACAGCGCCGTGTTCATGTGGGAAATTCTTTGAGCCGGATCCCGACGCGGGAAAAGCGCGCCGTTCGGAGATCGGCATAATTAGGAGGAAACAGCAATGAAATTGGGCATTGTGGGACTTCCCGGCGTCGGAAAGACGACGCTTTATAACGCGCTGACCGGCTCGAAGGCGGAGACCGGCGGCTATATGGGCGCTTCCGCCAAGCCGAACATCGGCCAGGCCAAGGTTCCGGACGAGCGGCTCGACTGGCTCGCAGAGTATTACAAGCCGAAGAAATACTCCCCTGCCAGCATCGACTTCGTCGACGTGGCCGGCGTGAACAAGGGCAGCGGACGCGGCAACGCGGTGCTGCAGAACATCCGGCAGACCGACGCCCTGGTCCACGTGGTGCGCTGCTTTAACAACAGCAGCCTCTTTACCGATCCGGCGGACGCCCGCTCCGACGCCGAGACCCTCGCGCTGGAGCTGATTCTGGCTGATATCGAGGTCGTCGAGCGCCGTCTGGAAAAGGCGAAGAAAAACCTCAAGGGCGGAGACAAGAAGTACAAGCGCGAGGCGGAGATGTGCGAACAGCTTTTAGCGCACCTCTCCGACGGCAAGCCGGCCCGGACCTTCAACTTTACCGAGGAGGACAAGGACATTCTTCAGGACGGCGGCCTGCTTTCCACGAAGCCGGTCATCTACGCCGCAAACCTCGACGAGAACGGCATGGCCGACTACCGGAACAACGAACAGTTCCAGGCCATCTCTGCTCTGGCCGCCGAGGAAGGCGCTGCAGTGCTGCCGGTCGCGGCCAAGTTCGAGGAGGAAATCATGGATCTCGAGCCCGAGGACGCGCAGCTCTTCATGGAAGAGCTGGGACTGACAGAGCGCGGACTGGACCGCCTGATCCGGACCTCCTATGAGCTGCTCGGCTATATCTCCTTCCTGACCGCCGGTCCCGACGACGTCCACGCCTGGACAATCACCAGCGGGACAAAGGCGCCGAAGGCTGCCGGCAAGATCCACTCCGACATCGAGCGCGGCTTCATCCGCGCCGAGGTCGTTGCTTTTGAAGATCTGAAGGCCTGCGGAACGATGGCCAACGCCCGCGCGAAGGGTCTGCTTCGCAGCGAGGGCAAGGAGTACGTCATGAAAGACGGCGACATCGTCAACTTCCTGTTCAACGTATAATTCGATCGTCCCCATCTCCGGGGTCGGACGCCGATGCAGTGTCCGACCCCGGTTTTTTTATTTCCTGGTCCGGCTTCGCGTGTTTTTTCAGAAGCATCCGTTAGAATGGAATCGGTACATACGGACGCTCCGGCGTCCTTTCTGTTTCTGATCTTGAATCTTGGAGGATGACCATGCAAAAAAACGGGACGAGTCCCTTTGAATCCGGGCGGGTGCAGTACCTGCCCATCGACCGAATCTGCCCGAACCCTGCGCAGCCGCGGCGGATCTTCGACCGCGACGCCCTGCAGGAGCTCGCGGCCAGCATCGCGCAGCACGGGTTGCTGCAGCCCGTCTCCGTCCGCCGCAGGGACGGCGGCTACGAGCTGATCGCAGGCGAGCGGCGGCTGCGCGCGGCAAAGCTCGCAGGGCTGGAGCGGATCCCCTGCATTCTGATGCACGTTGACGAGCCGCAGTCTGGGATGCTTGCCCTGGTGGAGAATCTGCAGCGGCGCGATCTGGACTATCTGGAGGAGGCGGAGGGCATCTCCCGCCTGATGCGGCTGTACGGCCTGAATCAGGATCAGGTGGCCCATCGGCTCGGCAAAAGTCAGTCGGCGATTGCCAACAAGCTGCGCCTGCTCCGGCACACGCCGCCCGTGCGCGAGGCGCTGCGGCAGGCGGGGCTCTCTGAGCGCCACGCGCGGGCCCTGCTGCGGCTGCCCGGAGAGGAGGAGCGGCTTGCGGCGATCGCGGTCATTGCGCGGAAGGGGTGGAACGTCGCGCAGACGGAGGCCTATGTGGAAGCCGTGCTGGCCAGATCCGTGCAGCCGCGCCAGGGGATGCGAAAGCTGATCACCCGCGACGTCCGGCTCTTTCTAAACGCGGTCAGCCACCATCTCGATACGCTGCGCAGCGCGGGGATCGCCTCGACGATGACCCGCGAGGACAGCGGCGACGAGATCGTTCTGACGATCCGTCTGCCGAAGCGGATTGGGCAGGCGCAGAGCTCCGGCCAAGCCGAACTCGACGGCAGGCAAACGGACAAAAACACTTGCACTTCGGAAGAGCGCGTGGTATAATACAAAAAAATGAGAAACGGGGCGCGTTTGCGCGCCGCCGTCTGAAAGAAGGGTCCGGGTATGGAAAAGAAGCATATTTTTACCGGCGCCGCAACTGCGATTGTCACGCCGATGACGGAATCCGGCGTCGACTATGAGGCGCTCGGCAAGATGATCGACTGGCAGATCGCTTCCGGTATTTCCGCCATCGTGGTCTGCGCAACCACAGGCGAGGCTCCGACGCTCACCGACAATGAGCACTGCAAGGTGCTGGAATTTGCGATCCAGCGCGTCGGCGGCAAGATCCCGATCATTGCCGGCACCGGGTCCAACGACACCGGGCACGCCCTGATGATGACGCAGTACGCCTGCGCGATCGGCGCAAGCGCTGTCCTCTGTGTGACGCCGTACTACAACAAGCCGACACAGGCCGGCCTGATCGCCAGCTACACTGCGATCGCCGACAAGTCCTCCGTTCCTGTCATTCTCTACAACGTTCCCTCCCGGACCGGGACGAACATTGAGCCGGAGACCTACGGCATCCTGGCCGACCATCCGAACATCGTCGCCATCAAGGAGGCCAACGGGCGGATCTCCAAGATCACTGAGACCTTCCGCGTGGTCGGCGACCGCATGGACATCTATTCCGGCAACGACGACCAGATCGTGCCGATCCTCTCGATGGGCGGCAAGGGCGTCATCTCCGTTCTGGCCAACGTGATGCCCGCCGAGACTGCGGAGATCTGCAACCGGTTCTTCCGCGGCGACGTCAAGGGCTCCGCTGCTCTGCAGATGAAGCTTCTGCCCCTGATCCACGCCCTGTTCAGCCAGTCCAACCCGATCCCCGTCAAGGCCGCCCTGGCCCGGATGGGCAAGATTCAGGAGCTGCTCCGCCTGCCGCTGACGCCGATGGAAGAGCCCTTCCGCACGAGGCTCTACAGCGAGCTCGAAGCGCTCGGCCTGATCTGAGGTGGCGTGATGAAGATTCTGATTCACGGTGCCTGCGGACGCATGGGCAGAGTGCTCCAGCGTGTGATCCGCGAAAAGCTGCCCGACACAGACCTGGTTCTGGTAGACCCGATGACGCAGGACGAGGACGTCTACACTGCTCTGACCGATTTCACCGGCAAGGCGGACTGCATCATTGACTTCTCCCACCACAGTCTGACCCCGGCGCTGGCCGCCTACGCCGCCGCGTCGAAGACCCCGCTGGTCATCGCGACCACCGGACAGACTGAGGAAGAGCTTGCCTGCATCCAGACCGCGGCGAAAATGGTCCCGGTTCTGTTCGCGAGCAACTTCTCGCTGGGCATCGTCGTGCTGACGGCGCTGGCAAAGCAGGCCGCAAAGGCCTTCCCGGACGCCGACATTGAGATTGTCGAGATCCACCACAACCGCAAGCTTGACGTGCCGAGCGGCACCGCGTTGACTCTGGCACGGGCGGTCCAGTCCGTCCGGCCTGACAGCCGCCTCGTGATCGGGCGGCACGAAAACGGCAGACGCGATCCGAAGGAGATCGACATTCACTCCCTGCGGATGGGCAACATCGTCGGGATCCACGAGATCCACATCTGCACCGACACGCAGACGCTGACGCTTCGCCACGAGGCGCACGACCGCGCCCTGTTCGCGGAAGGCGCAGTCACCGCGGCGCAGTGGGTCGTCACGATGGAGCCGGGTCTGTACAATATGGAAGCGATCCTTTCGACCATTCTGAGCTGATCTGATCAGCCCGCCAAGGCTGGCCCCTCTTCGGGCCAGCCTAAACTGATTTCATACACATTTTGATTTCCCCGATATCTAATGACTGGAGGGTTCCCCATGAAAACACGCATCGCCATTCTCGGCTACGGCAATCTTGGGCGTGGAACGGAAGCAGCCATCGCGAAAAACAGCGATCAGGAGCTTGTCTGCGTCTTTACGCGGCGCGACCCCGCCTCCATCACGCTCCACACGCCGGGCGTTCCGGTCCTCTCTGTGGACGTAGCGCCGGAGATGGCCGATCAGATCGACGTTCTGCTGCTCTGTGGCGGCAGCGCGACCGATCTGCCCGTGCAGACCCCGGCCTATGCGTCCCTTTTCCATGTGATCGACAGCTTCGATACGCACGCGAAGATCCCCGCGCATTTTTCGGCGGTAGACGCGGCTGCAAAGGCTTCCGGGAAAATCGCGCTGATCTCCTGCGGCTGGGATCCAGGCCTGTTCAGCCTCGCGCGGCTTTATGCCTCCTGCATTCTGCCGGACGGCAAGGACGAAACCTTCTGGGGCCGCGGTGTCAGCCAGGGACACTCCGATGCGATCCGCCGGATCGATGGCGTTCTCGACGCGCGGCAGTACACCGTCCCGATCGAGGCAGCCGTCGCGCGCGTCCGCAGCGGCGAGCAGCCCGTTCTGACGCCCCGGGACAAGCATCTGCGCGAGTGCTGGGTCGTGGCTGCGCCCGGCGCGGACAAGGCGCGGATCGAGCGCGAGATCAAGACCATGCCCTATTACTTTGACGAATACGACACCACGGTCAACTTTATCTCTGCGGAGGAGATGGCGGAAAAGCACAGCGGGATGCCGCACGGCGGCTCTGTCCTCCGCAGCGGCAGAACCGGCTGGGACGACGCGCACACGGAAACAATCGAATACAGCCTCAAGCTGGACTCGAATCCCGAGTTTACAGGTTCCGTCCTCGCGGCTTATGCGCGCGCCGTTCACCGCATGGGGCTCGAGGGCATGTGCGGCTGCAAGACTGTGTTTGACGTGGCGCCCGCCTACCTGAGCCCGGAGAGCGGCGACATGCTCCGCGCCCATCTTCTGTGATGAAAAAATTCCTGTACGTTTTCTGGCAGTACACCTGGGGGATCCTCCAGAATCTCGTCGGCGGTTCGATTTATCTCTTCTTCCGTTTGCGCGGCTGCAAGCATTTTCGCTATCAGGGCGCGCTTGCCGTCATCTGGACGATCGAGGCCGGGAGCATGTCGATGGGCCGGTTCCTGTTCTTCTATCCCGGCTTCCGGAAAGGCGATCACCGGCTGCTCTCGCACGAATACGGGCACACAATTCAGTCGCTGATCCTCGGGCCATTGTATCTGCCGCTGGTCGGGCTTCCCTCCCTGCTCTGGGCAAGTCTGCCGATTTTTGAGAAGCGGCGTCAGGAGAAGCAGATCTCCTACTATGACTTTGTCCCGGAAAAGTGGGCAAACCGGCTCGGAGACCGTTTTGCGCCTCCTTTCCGGCCGCCGCTTTTGCCGCATCAGATGAATCCGCAAAACAATCACAGACCACGGCAAAAAAAAGCTTGACAAAGCGCGTTGGATTCGGTATAATCTTCATGCTGTTCAGCCGGATTTTCGGCGGAACTGAAGATATGGCGGCATAGCTCAGTTGGTAGAGCACCCGGTTCATACCCGTGTTGTCATCTGTTCGAGTCAGATTGCCGCTACCAGGCCCGTTGGTCAAGTGGTTTAAGACACCGCCCTTTCACGGCGGTAACA
>JAFPFL010000125.1 GCA_017425545.1 Oscillospiraceae bacterium
CGGAGCACGACGAATTCCGTATCGTTCGCGTCATAGCGGCCTTCGAGCAGATCGATATCCATGCGCTGATAGACGCGCTTGCCGTCGATCGAATACATCTCGTCGCCAACCTGAACGCCCTGCTCAGAGAAGGAGCTGTTGCGCTCGATCGCGGTGATCTTCGTCGTCTGCATCGCATAGCCTGCGAAGCCATAGAGCATCGTCATCACGAGAAATCCGGTCAGCAGGTTCATGAAGGAACCGGCGCAGAGGATGATCAGCCGCTTCCACCACTTTGCGTTGACAAAGGAACGGGGATCTTCGCTCTCGCCGTCTTCGCCTTCCATGGCGCAATAACCGCCGATCGGGATCAGTCGGAAGGAGTACTGCGTCTCCCCTTTCCGCCAGCCGAAAAGCTTCGGGCCCATGTTGATGGAGAACTCGTTGACGCGAACCTTGAAGAGCTTCGCGGTCAGGAAATGCCCGAGTTCATGGATGAAGATCAGAAAGCCGAAGATCAGAATTGCAAGAATTATATACAGAGCTGTTAACAATTGCGTTTCCCTCACATTTCATTTTGAAAGTGATCGATGCTGTGTCTGCACAGTCCAAATCGGAGCTGTTCCGGGAATGTCTGCTACCGCGGACTGTTCTCGGCTGTGAACCTGCGCGCAAGGCGGTCCGCCTCAAGAACGTCCTCCAGTGTCGGATTCGGAATGAACGGAACTGCAGACATTGCAGTTTCGACCAGGCGCGGGATATCATAGAAGCCGATCTCGCCGCGCAGGAACTTTGCGACCGCGATCTCGTTCGCGCCATTCATTGCGGCACAGGCTGTGCCGCCCTTCTTTGCCGCTTCCAGCGCGATCCGCAGGCACGGGAAAGTCTCGGGATCCGGCGCGGCGAAAGTCAGCGGCGGACAGTCGAACAGGCTGAGCGCGGCTGAGGGGCTCGCAGTTCGGTGCGGCCAGGTCAGGGCAAGCTGGATCGGGATCCGCATATCCGGCACGCCGAGCTGCGCGAGGATCGCGCCGTCGACGTATTCGACCAGAGAGTGGACGATGCTCTGCCGATGGATGACGACGGAGACCTTCTCGGGCGGAAGCTCGTAGAGCCGCATCGCCTCGATGACCTCGAGGCCCTTGTTCATCAGCGTTGCGCAGTCGATGGTGATTTTTTCGCCCATCTTCCAATTCGGATGGCGCAGCGCATCCGCTTTCGTGACGGACGCAAGCTCCTGTCTGGTTTTGCCGAAGAAGGGGCCGCCGGAGCACGTCAGGATCAGACGCCTGACCTCGCCGCGGTCCGCGCAGCCGGCAAGGCACTGGAAAATCGCAGAGTGCTCGGAGTCGACCGGGATGATCTCGGCGCCGTGCGTGCGCGCCGTGCGCATGACGAGCTCTCCGGCGCAGACCATGGTCTCTTTATTGGCAAGGCCGACACGCTTGCCCGCCTTCAGGGCGGCAAGCGTCGGCTTCAGGCCGACCATTCCGACAACGGCAGTGATGACCGTATCGGCCTGCGGCATAGTCGCAGCGGCAAGCAGGCCCTCTTCTCCCCACAGCACGACCGGGCGGTCCTCCCCGGTCAGGCGGGCGCTGAGTTCAGCGGCCGCCTCCTGCGTCGCCATGGAAACCAGGCTGGGGTGAAACTCCGCAATCTGCTCCGCCATGCGTTCAACGTTCGCTCCCGCGGTCAGCGCGGAAACGCGGACCGGCATACCGCGGACGACGTCCAGAGTCTGCCGCCCGATGGAACCTGTGGAGCCAAGAATCGATAAAACCTTTGTCATCGCTTATTTTACCGCAAACGGGATGAGCAGAAGCAGCATCTCGACCAGGGGCGCGACCATTGCCGTGGAATCAAAACGGTCCAGGATCCCGCCGTGGCCGGGAAGCAGCGAGCCATAGTCCTTGATCTTCGTCTGACGCTTGATCACGGAGAAGGTCAGATCTCCGATCATCGAGGCGCCGGTTCCGAGGATCGCATAGATGATCGCATAGAAATAGTTCACCTTGAAGTGAAGGCCGGCGCTGAGGATCAGAGAATAGATCAGCATCGCGACGATCGTGACGGCAAGACCGCCGATCGCGCCTTCGACCGTTTTATGCGGGCTGATCACCGGGCAGAGCTTCTTCTTTCCGAAGAACGTGCCGATGAAGTAGGCGCCGGTATCCGGAACCATCGCAAGCAGGAAGGCGGTCATGATATAGGCTCTTCCGTGGTCCATGACGCGCAGGCGAACAAGAGAAGCGAGCAGGAAGGGCACGACGGCGCCGGCAAAGATCGCAACGCAGATCTTGCTGAGGCGAAGCTCCGTATGCGCCAGAAGCAATTCCGCGAACAGGGCGCAGAGATAGACGAACGCAGTGACGATCCCGAACGCGCGCGGCATGCCGAGCCAGCTCCAGATGACGACCAGAACGGCGATCAGCGAGGAATAGGCGAAAATGCGAACGTGCTTGACAAGGCCGGTGACGATCAGCAGCTCATAGACGGCAAGCGCATCCATCGCGGCAACAAGGATCGCTGTCGCAACAGCAGGCAGTGCCAATACGACAATGAGCAGCAGCGCCAGGCCGACCACACCGACAATGATACGGGTTTTCATATGGATCACAACTCCTTTGTCTGCTTCGTTGCAAAAAAGCGAAGAATCTGAACGGTGAACTGGCTGCGCGGGATTCTGCGCAGAAAGAAGGTATGGCAGTCCTTCGCTCAGAAAGCTATTTGACTCCGCCGAAACGGCGGGAGCGCCGGTTATAGGCATGAATGGCCGCGTCGAGATCGCGCGGGCCGAAGTCCGGCCAGAGCGTATCCGTAAAATAGTATTCCGAATAAGCGCTCTGCCATAACAGGAAATTTGAAATGCGGATCTCCCCGCTCGGGCGGATGATCAGATCCGGGTCCGGAACGCCGGCGGAATAGAGGAGATCAGAGAAGCCCGCCTCCGTCAGTTCCTCCGGTCTGGCCTTGCCCGATGCACAGTCCGCGGCAAACTGCTTCGCGGCGCGAAGAATCTCGTCACGACCGCCGTAATTCAGGCAGAAGTTGACCTGAACACCGGTATACCGTGCAGACCGCTCGGCCGTTTCGCGCGCCTCCTGCTGAAGCTCGGGCGAGAGCCGGCTGAGGTCGCCGAAGAAGCAGAAGCGAACTCGGTTTTTGTCCATATCGCGGATCAGTTCGCGGAGGTATTTCTCGAGTAGCCCCATGATCGTCTCCACTTCATCGGTGGAGCGTTTCCAGTTTTCGGTGGAGAACGCATAGACCGTCAGATAGTGCAGACCGATGGATTTGGCATAGTTTGCAATCGTGCGGAAGGCCTCCGCCCCGACCTTGTGGCCGGCTGTGCGCGGAAGACCGCGCTTCTTTGCCCATCGGCCGTTGCCATCCATGATGATGGCAATGTGGTTGGGGATTGGCTCCTCGGTTCTCGGTTTTTTTCGGAACAGCGCCATGGCGTATCTCCTTCTTACAGAAATCAGGCAGCACAATGGCTGCCTAATTTCCACAAATCAGAGCTCCATGAGCTCCTTGTTCTTGATTTCGCAGATCTCGTCGACCTTCTTGATGTACTTATCCGTCAGTTCCTGCAGATCTTTTTCGGCTTCCTTCTGCTCGTCCTCGGTGATCTCAGAGTTCTTCTTCATCTTCTTGATCGCGTCCATCGCTTCACGGCGGAGATTCCGGATGGCGACCTTGCCGCCCTCGCCGATATTCCGCACCTGCTTGGTCAGGTCCTTGCGGCGTTCCTCAGTCAGCTGCGGGAAGATCAGACGGATCACTCTGCCGTCATTCTGCGGGTTGATGCCGAGGTCAGACGCCTGAATGGCTTTCTCGATCGGCTTGAGCAGGGTCTGATCCCAGGGCTGGATCATCAGCGTGCGGGGATCTGGAGAAGAAATCGTGCCTACCTGGCCGATCGGCGTATCCACGCCGTAGTACGGCACAAGAATACGGTCGAGCACGCGGGCGTTCGCGCGTCCGGCGCGGATCGCGCCGAAGTCCTCTCTCAGGACCTCGAGGGTCTTTTCCATTTTTCTGGTGCTTTCCTGAAATTCAACTTTCATTTAGAGTTCCTCCTTTACGGTCGTTCCGATGTGTTCGCCGGCAGCGACCCGGTAGATGTTCTCAGGGTCCTTGAGCGCAAACACGATGATTGGCATGTGGTTGTCCATGGAAAGGCTGGTGGCAGTGGTGTCCATGACGCCGAGATGCTTTGCGAGCACTTCGTCAAAGGTGATCGTCTCATAGCGGACTGCGGAGGGATCCTTCATCGGATCGGCGGAGTAGACGCCGTCAATGTTCTTGGCGAGCAGGATCACATCCGCGCCGATCTCGACCGCACGGAGCACCGCGCCGGTGTCCGTGGAGAAGAAGGGATTGCCGGTGCCGCAGCCAAAGATGACCACTCGGCCGTGCTCCAAATGCTGAACTGCCTTGTCACGGATATAGGGCTCGGCGATCCGCTCCATCTCGACAGCCGTCATGACCCGCGCAGGAACGCCGCGCTGCTCAAGGCAGTCTGCCAGAGCCAGAGCGTTGATCACAGTGGCGAGCATGCCCATGTGGTCCGCCCGAACGCGCTGCATCCGGTCGCCGCCGTCCTTGAGACCGCGCCAGAAGTTGCCGCCGCCGACTACAATGCCGACCTGCAGGCCGTCCTGAACGCACCGCTTAATGACGTCGCACACCTGACCGATGATCTCGAAGTTCAAGCCGCGATGGGCGTCGCCGGCAAGCGCTTCTCCGCTGATCTTCAGCAGGACGCGTCTGTATTTCAGTTTCTGTTCCGTCAAGTTCAACACTCCCTTTTTTCACTTCTATTATTTTACCTGATTTCTCTCCGATTGACAAGGATTATTTCGCGTTTTGACGAAAGATTTTTTCCGCAGAATTCGGAAAACCCCGGAAAATACTCTGTACATTCTTCGGATGATATGTTAAAATATACTGACAAAATCCGAAAGGGTGATTAGAATGGAAAAATCCCGTATCGAAGCGCTCGTCCGTGAGGTTGAAAAGGCAACGGAGGAGCTTGGAATCTATCCCGCTCCGGCACCCGCGCTGACGCCGGAAACCGTTGCAAAGTATATTGACCACACCTTGCTCAAGCCCGACGCCACCGTCGACGACATCCGCCGCATCTGCGACGAAGCCAAGCAGATGGGGACTGCGTCGGTCTGCGTCAACCCGAGCTATATCCGCTTTGTCGCTGAGCAGCTCCGCGGCACCGACGTTACGCCCTGCTGCGTGATCGGTTTCCCGCTCGGTGCGACGACGCCTGAGGTCAAGGCGTTTGAAGCCGAGGGCGCAGTGCTCGACGGCGCACGCGAGGTGGATATGGTCATCAACATCGGCGCAGTCAAGTCCGGCGACTGGAAAC
>JAFPFL010000015.1 GCA_017425545.1 Oscillospiraceae bacterium
ATTTATCAGTGGGCCAGTCAAAGAGGCTTCTCCATGCAGTACATGGTATGTCCTTTCGGATAATCCTCGAGCACGCCGGTGACTTTTTCGTAACCGTTCTTCCTGAAAAAACCGACGTTCCAATCAAACGGTTCAACAGCCAGCCTGTAGGCGCCGTTTTCCTTTGCCTCCCGCTCGAACGCACGGAGAAGCGCGGACCCGATTCCTTTCCCGCGGTACAGCTCGTCCACCCAGAGGGCGTCGATATCCGGGTTGTTCCAGCCATCTACGCCGCCTAGGATCCCGGCGATGAGTTTCCCGTTCTCGTCGATTGCTTTTTTGCAGATGGAGATATCAGCGTGTTCGCGCGGGACACAAGCTTCGTCATGCCGATTCAGCTTGCCGGAGAGTTCTTCTGCGATCTCTTCCCCCGCAAGGGTAATCTTGTAACAGCCGAGATCGGCTGGGGCTGCTTCTCCGCATGGAAGGTCGAGCCGCTTCTGCAGGAAATAGTGTTCGTGTCCCTTCGGATAATCCGTCATGGTTTCGATCAGTGCATAACCATGCTTGTCATAGAGCGGCTTTGCCTGAAAATCGAAGGTGCCGATCAGCGCAAGATAGCATCCCTGCTCCCTTGCTTTCCGCTCGGATTCCCGGATTAGCGCGGAAGCGATTCCCTGATGACGATAGGCTTCTTCCACCCACAGGTCAACGATGATCGCGGTCTTCCATTCCTCTGTAATCAGAATACACCCGCCCAGAAAACGCCCTTCCGGGTCTGTGACTTGATAAACGAATACTTCTTCCTGTGCACCTTCCTCCGGCGGCACGATGGCGTTCGTCGCCTGATCCGCCTGTTCTTCGATGAATTCCGCATCACCGTCTGCGCAAGGTATGATTTCGTATTGCATGTTCGGTTCCTCCCTTTTCAGGCGGCAGGGATCGCTCCCCGCCGCCCCTTTGAATGTGTTACAGCTTCTTGCAGGTAAAATCGTCGTACATCGCGCAGCCTTCGCCGAAGGTCAGCCTGAGCATGCCGCGTTTTCTGCCGAACTCATTTTCGCCGATAGGATAGAGGCGGAAGCTGAGCTCGTCGCCTTCGTCGTCGATCGCGTTCGCGTAAAGCTCGCCGTCTTTCATAAAGACCTCGTCGACAATGAAATCGCTCTCTTCGGGATGCTCGTATTTGCCGCAGAAGCTCTCCCACCTGGACTTGTCGGGATCTTTTATCACGATATCTTCCATCGTTTTGAAGGGTTCTGGATCCTTGTCTCTTGCGATATTCTCAAGGCCCTGCGCAAAGCTCAGGTGCGCTCTGACGTCCGCAAAATCGCGGCAGCTCATAAATACGATCACTCTGTCCGCGTCCACAAAACGCTCGAACCAGGTGCCAAGGCCGGGCATACCGCCAGAGTGACTGACTATGAGCCCGAGCCCGGGTTCGGTATGAAACTCCCAGCCGAAGCCGTAGCCTTCGTCATCATCGACGCCGGCGATCCCGCCGTTGTTGAGCGGCATCGGGGCGTACATGATACGCTGCTCCTCAAGGGTAAGTACCTTTTCTTCGCGGAGCGCCTTATCCCAGGCGAGCATATCGAATATGGTCGTGTACAGATAGTCGCAGCCGTTCATGCCGTCCGAGCCGACCACGTACTTTGCGGTAAGCTCCGAGACGTCCGAGGGAACATAGCTGCCGTCGTCTTCCAGCACCATATTGCGGGTAAACCGGTCAGAGGGCCTCCCGTCCCGACGGGTATGGTATATTCCGGAGTCCTTCATGCCGGCGGGCTCGAATACGTTCTTCTTCATGAAGTCCTCGAACTTCATGCCGGAGGCCTTTTCCACCGCATTGGCAAGCAGCATGTAGTTGACGTCGGAATACTCAAACGCCTCGCCCGGAGCGCATACCGGCTCCTCTCCGGTTTCACGGATCAGGCGAATGATCTCGCTGTTCGCAGGGATCCTGTTTTCTTTTTCAAGGACCGGGCCGACCAGATCCTCAACGTCAAAATCGGGCATGCCGCTGGTGTGGGTCAGAAGATGCCTGATCGTAACGCCTTTATAGGGGTACTCGGGAAAGAGCTCGGTGTATTCTTCGTCAAGGGACAACTTGCCCTCCCTGACGAGGAGCATGACAGCCGTCCCCGTGAACATCTTGGTGACAGAAGCCATTTCAAATATGCTGTCCTCCGTCATCGGAAGCTTATCCTCCGCGTCGCGGAAGCCGAGTGCGCCTTTCGACACAATCTCCCCGTTCTCGGCGTAAAGCCATGCGCCGTTGAACGAGCCCTTTTCATAGGCCTCACGGGCCAGGTTTTCCAGCATTGTTTTCTTATCCATAAATCTTTTACCTCCGAAAACATCGATCTGTCAGTTTGTTTCCTTCTTCACATACGTGATTTGAATATCGTAGCCCAGCTTTTCAAGCATCTCCACGAACACCTTGTTCACGATGCCGTCTTTCTTGTTTATCAGCCTGCTGATGTACGGGGCCGAAGTCCCCACCATCTCCGCAAGCTGCGCCTCATTCGATCCCTGTGATATCAAAGCTGTCAAGCCACCTTTTTGCCGCCTCACTTACTCGCTTCAAGCAATCCTCGTCGAACGGTGAATGTAAGCCGGCGTTCCTGATCAGCTCGACGAAAGGACGGGTGCCGCCCTGGCAAACGAGTGCCATATAAAGATCCCATGCTTCCTTGGGATCGTTTTGCATGATCGCCCAGACTTCCAGTCCAACCACGCCTGTCAGCACATAGTCGATATACATGAAAGGTTCCTCGATGATATGCCCCTGCTGCTGCCAAAGCATACCCTCACCGTAGTATGGGATCTCGCCGTCGAATTTGATCCACGGCTCGTAGATAGCCTCAAGCCGGTTCCATTCTGCGCGGCGCTCTGCAAACGTCCACTCCGGATGCTCAAATACGGAATGCTCAAAATGATCGATCATCGTACCGTAGGTGATAAATGCTATGCTTTCTCCGATGAGGGAGTATGTATATTTCTGTGCGTCTTCACCGAAAAACCCTGCCGCGTTCTGTAGCGCAATCAGCTCCATGCACATGGAATGCAGCTCTGTAATGTCCTCGCTTGGCTGAACGTAATCCACCGGGACGCGCTTTCTGTTCATCCAGTAGGCGAAGGTATGCCCTGCCTCGTGCATGAAAGAACGCACGGAATCACCCGAGCCGTTCAGATCGACCATGATAAACGGCGATTCGGCAAGCGGCAGATACAGATCGACACCTCCGCCTGCGTGAAGGAACATCATCTCGTTTTTTGTCATGTGACGAAAGAATTCGCCTGCCTCCGGGGAAAGCGAATCAAAGAGCTTCTGCCCTTCACTTACCAGATAGTCATCATCCCCTGCGGGATGCGGATTGCCGCTTTTAAAAAAGAATTCGTTGTCCGAATAGGGCATGGGGTAGGTGCTGCCAATCCGCCTGGCTTGCTGACGCTTGATGGCGTCAGCAATGGGCACTACGTATTTCACCACCCGCTCACGAAACCTCGCCACGTCATCCTTTGTAAAGGTGCGTCTCAGCCTGCAGTATTCATAGTGGATGTATCCGTCGAAACCCATTTTCTTACCGATGCTCTCGCGCAGACGCACGAGCTCTCCGAAAACGTTGTCGAGGGATTCCGCAATCTCACGCCAGCCTGCGCCTTCGGATTTGTATGCGGCGAAACGACGTGCGCCGTTTTCGTCTTGCTCCAGCTCACCGATCTCATCGTAACCGACCGTTTTGCCCTCAAAGCAGAACTCCTCAACTTCGAACTCTTCGTATTTCTCGACCAGTTCTGCCTCCCTCTGCAGATCAGAAACGATCTCCGGAGACTTGGTTTTCCTGTCGAATTCGGCGTTCAGAAGCATCATATCGCCGTACTCGGCTGCAAATTCTGCCCGGAACGGAGAATCGAGCATCGCCTCTGCCCAGGCTTTGCTGTACCCCTCAAGTTCCGCATCGAAGCTACGCCAGAAAGCGCGCTCTTCCTTGTAAAACTCATCGTCCTCATCCATGTTGCGGCGTATGAACGACACAATGGACATCGTTTTGGTGATCTTTTGTTTTTCTTCCCACGCGAGAAAGATCAGGCGGGCTTCCTCATAATTGCCTGCGTTTTTCAATTGCCTGATCAGTTCGCCTAATTCGGCCTTCAACCTTTCGGGATCGGGGCGATGATATTGTATTTCTGAAAACTTCATTGTCATGCTCCTCCGGTTTCTGTATAAAGCTTTCATCAAATTCCGGTTAGTCTATTCCTTCGTCATCAATACTAATTCAACGGTTAATTCTACTGCGAGTTTAATTGCGATCTTATTTGCTTCCTTAGATACGCTTTTGCAGCTTGTATTTGCTGTGTCCGCTTGGATAGTCTTCAAGCGTACAGTACACCGTATAGCCGAGTTTCTTAAAGAACTCAACATTCCAGTCGCGAGCATCGATCATAACAATACCGGCGCCGATTTTTTTCGCTTCCCGCTCGATATCCGAAAGGAGACGGGAACCTATGCCCTGATTGCGTCGAGGTTCGTCCACCCACAGCATTTCTACAAAAGCGATGTTCCAGAAGTTCACTCCCGCAAACCCGGCGGCTATCGGTTCACCGTTATCATCCTGAATCTTCCTTCCGATGCCTTCGAAGTCATGCACAGAAGGCACCTGTGACCAGTTGTATTCAACGAGCTTGTCGTCAATGTATTCGGCGTCGTCCTCATCACCGGGCTGAATTTCAAATAAGCAGGATGCGGCGGCGCTATCATTGGAAGGGTCGTCAAGCCGTTTTATCATATCGTAGTGCGTATGACCCTTTGCCGGGCAGTCCTCGATCGTACCGCATA
>JAFPFL010000016.1 GCA_017425545.1 Oscillospiraceae bacterium
CTGCCGACAACGGCGCGAAGGTCATTGTCTGCGCCGGCTTCATGCAGTGCACTGCTCTGGAGAAGGCTGCCAACGACTTCCCCGAAGTCAAGTTCGTCTTCATCGACGGCTGGAAGATTGATACCCCGACCAAGAACATCGCTTCCATCGCGTTCCAGGAAGAGCAGTGCGGCTATCTGGCCGGCTATGCTGCTGTCATGGAAGGCTACACCAAGCTCGGCTTCTGCGGCTGCGGCGGCGACGAGAACGCTGCTGTCAACCGTTACGGCTGGGGCTACGTCCAGGGCGCCAACAAGGCTGCTGAGGCCAAGGGTGTAAAGGTCGAAATGAACTACACCTTCCTGTACGGCGCAAACTTCCAGCCCTCTGCTGAGCTGCAGACTCTGGCTTCCGGCTGGTACACCAGCGGCACGCAGGTCATCTTCTCCTGCGGCGGCTCCATCTTCGACTCCATCACCGCTGCTGCTTCCGCGAACGACGCGAAGGTCATCGGCGTTGACGTCGACCAGAGCTCCTCTTCCAACACTGTCATCACCTCCGCTCTGAAGGGCATCGGCGAAGCTGCGCAGCTCGCTCTGAAGGCTGCTTACGGCAGCGAGGATGACTGGGCGAAGTGGGGCGGCGTCTGCACCATCCTGGGCGCCAAGGAAGACGCTGTCGGCCTGCCCGTCGCGACCTGGTCCCTCAAGAACTGGACTGTTGATGCGTACAAGGCTATGCTGGCTGACATCGTCAGCGGCAAGATCGAGATCGACAACGATCCCGCCAACGTCGGCAACCTCGAGAACGTCACCCTGAACATCATCAAGTAATTTTCTTACATCAACCTGCAAAAGGGGAAGGGGCAAGCGCCCTTTCCCCTTTTTATAATGATAAAGATTCACAGTTTTTTTACAATTATCTTGCAATTGTCTGTGCTGACTGCTATAATAAACACGAGCAGCCATCTGCGGCTCAGATGAATCGGAAAGTAGGTGCGGTATGAATAATCAAAAGGATGATTATGTAATTGAGATGCTGAACATCACGAAGGTGTTCCCTGGCATCAAGGCAAACGACAACATCACCCTCCAACTTCGCCGCGGAGAAATTCATGCCCTGCTCGGTGAAAACGGCGCCGGCAAATCCACGCTGATGAGTGTCCTGTTCGGCCTGTATCAGCCGGAGGAAGGCGTGATCAAGAAAAACGGCGAGGTCGTCCGGATCAACAACCCGAACGACGCGACGATGCTGAACATCGGCATGGTCCACCAGCACTTCAAGCTCGTCGAAGTTTTCACCGTATTGGAGAATATCATCCTTGGCGCGGAAACGACGAAAATGGGCTTCCTGCAGAAGCAGGAGGCGCGCAAGAAGGTCGAGGCGCTGATCGAGCGCTATGGCCTGAAGGTGGACCTCGACGCGAAGGTCGAGGACATCACGGTCGGTATGCAGCAGCGTACCGAGATCCTCAAAATGCTCTACCGCGATAACGAGATCCTGATCTTCGACGAGCCGACGGCGGTTCTGACCCCGCAGGAGATCGACGAGCTCATGGAAATCATGCGCGGCTTCAAGCGCGAGGGCAAATCCATCCTGTTTATCACGCACAAGCTCAATGAGATCATGGCAGTCGCCGATCGCGTGACCGTTCTGCGCAAGGGCAAATACATCGGCACCGTAAACGTTGCGGACACGAACCAGCAGGAACTTTCCAACATGATGGTCGGCCGCCCGGTTCAGCTGCAGGTTGTCAAGGAACCTGCAAAGCCCGGCAAGGTCGTGCTCGACGTTCAGAATCTGACGATCCCGTCCCGCCTGCACCACAACAACGCTGTCAAGAACGTCAGCTTCCAGGCGCGTGAGGGCGAGATCCTCTGCATCGCCGGCATCGACGGCAACGGCCAGAGCGAGCTGGTCTACGGCCTGACCGGCCTGGAGCGTCCCTCCGCCGGGAAAGTGTTCATCAGCGGCGACGAGGTCACGCACGCCTCCATCCGCAAGCGTCAGAATTATCTGAGCCACATCCCGGAGGACCGCCACAAGCACGGCCTCGTGCTCGACTTCACGCTCGAGCAGAACATGGTCCTCCAGCGCTTCCGGGAGAAGCAGTTTGAAAAGGCCGGCTTTATCCGCAAGGCTGCCGTCCGCAGCTATGCCGAAAAGCTGATCGAGCAATATGACGTTCGCTCCGGCCAGGGCCCGGTCACGATGGCACGCTCCATGTCCGGCGGCAACCAGCAGAAGGCGATCATCGCCCGTGAGATCGACCGCGACAAGAAGCTCCTGATCGCCGTCCAGCCGACCCGCGGCCTTGACGTCGGCGCCATCGAGTTCATCCACAGCCAGCTGGTCAAGGAACGCGACCAGGGCAAGGCGATTCTGCTGATCTCTCTGGAGTTGGACGAGGTCATGAGCCTCTCCGACCGCATCCTGGTTCTGTACGAAGGCGAGATCGTCGGCGAGTTCGATCCGAAGCAGACGACCGTGCAGGAGCTCGGCCTCTACATGGCCGGCGCCAAGCGCATGGATCCGTCGCAGATGTCTGTGTTTAAACAGTAAGAAAGGAAGGAAACGAAGAATGAACAATAAGTTATCCCTCCTCTATCGGAAAGACGGCACGCAGAAGTTCCTGTCGTCGCTGATTGCCATTCTGCTTGGCATGGTATTCGGCAGCGTCCTGATTGCGATCGTCGGCGCAACCAACCCGGATATCGGCGGCAAAGGAATTCTGGACGGCATCAAGCTGGTTTTCCTCGGCCTGTTCAGCACCGGCACGAAAAACGGCGCGCTGACCTTCGGCTTCAACCCCACTCTGTTCGGCGACATGCTCTTCCGCGCGACGCCGCTCATCATGACCGGCCTCTCCGTCGCGGTTTCTCAGAAGACCGGCCTGTTCAACATCGGTGCCCCCGGTCAGTATCTGATGGGCACGCTGGCGTCTCTGATGATCGCGCTCAGCATCCCGACGACTACCGTACCGCCCGCCGTTGTCTGGCTGCTTGCATTCCTGGGCGGCTGCCTTGCCGGCGCGCTCTGGGGCGCGATTCCCGGCCTTCTGAAGGCGTTCCTGAACATCAACGAGGTACTTGCCTGCATCATGACGAACTGGATCGCGGCAAACCTTGTCACCCTCCTGTTCGATATCGGTAAATTCTCGATCTTCACCGGCGCGCAGACCTCCGCGATGGGCGACCCCATCGTGCTGCACGGCTCGTTCAAGAACCTGATCGAGAGTACGAAATCCGCTTACATCTATAAGACGACCTATAACAACGTCGCGACCCCGAAGCTCGGCCTGGACAAACTGCTTCCCGGCTCCCAGGTCAACGGGGGTATTCTGATTGCGATCGCGATTGCAGTCCTCGTCTACATCATCATCCATAAGACGACCTTCGGCTACCAGCTCAAGGCCTGCGGCGCCAACCGCCACGCGGCGCGCTATGCCGGTATCCAGGACAAGCGCAACATCGTCTTCTCCATGGCGATCGCAGGCTGCCTGGCCGGCGCCGGCGCTGCGCTCTACTGGCTGAGCGGCAACACCGAATTTGCCTGGCAGACCTACCAGTCCCTGCCGGCGGTCGGCTTCAACGGCATCCCGGTCGCCCTGCTGGCAATCAACAACCCGATCGGCGTCATCTTCAGCGGCATCCTAATGGCAATGCTGAACATTATCGGCACCAGACTGACGGCTCTGACCTCCTACAACGAGTACATCACCGACGTTATCATCGCCGCGATCGTCTACCTGAGCGCCTTCGCGCTGATGATCCGCATGTGGCTCAGCGGCAGCAACAAAAAGAAGATGCTCGCATTCAAACCCGCGGCTGTGAATCCGGAGCCTCCGAAGCCTGCAGAGACGGAAAAGCCCGTGGAGGCCATCAAGCCTCCGGAGGATCCGGCCCCGGTTGTTTCTGAGAATCAGGAAGGGGGTGCGCAGGTATGAGTTTTCTGATTCAGCAGACGCTCCTGTATTCGATCCCACTGATGATCGTCGCTCTGGCCGGCGTTTTCTCCGAACGAAGCGGCGTCATCAACCTGGCGCTTGAAGGCATCATGATCATGGGCGCCTTCATCGGCGTCATCGCCACCCGTTCGCTCCAGAGCCTGCAGATCTTTGTGGACGCGCAGGCGAGCGGAAACTGGGCCATGCTCCAGCTCATGGAGCTGATGATCATGCTGATCGCGGCCTTCGCCGGCGCAGTATTCTCCCTGCTTCTGTCCTACTCGGCCATCAACCTCCGCGCCGACCAGACCATCGGCGGCACGGCGCTGAACCTGCTGGCCCCGGCAATCTGCCTGTTCCTGATCCGCGTGATCGCCAACCAGAACACCCTCGGCATGGAGAACGGCTCCTCCCCGGCAGACTGGTTTATGATCAAGCGCTCGACCCTTGGCATTGACCCGATGCAGAAGCTGGACTTCTTCACCGAGACCTTCGTCGTGAAGAACTACCTGGCAACTTATATCTGCATCATCATCTTCGTCATCATGGCGATCATCCTCTACAAGACGCGCTTTGGCCTGCGCCTGCGTGCCTGCGGTGAAAACCCCCAGGCCGCCGCTTCCCTCGGCATCAACGTCTTCAAGATGCGCTATGCCGGCGTGACCATCAGCGGCGCGCTGGCCGGCATGGGCGGCTTCGTCTATGCGATGACGACGCAGAACTGCACCTCGAACGGCGACGTCGCCGGCTTCGGCTTCCTGGCTCTGGCCGTTATGATCTTCGGCAACTGGAAGCCTCTGAACATCGCCTTTGCCTCCCTGATCTTCGGCTTCTTCAAGTGCATCGCAGCCAGCTACTCCACGCTGGATATCAACGGAGACGGCGTGTACTTCCTGCGCGACACGATCAAGGTCAGCCCCTACCTCTACATGATGATGCCCTTTGTCATCACCCTGATCGTGCTCTCTCTGACCTCCAAGAACTCCCGCGCGCCGAAGGCAGAAGGAATTCCGTACGACAAGGGAATGAGATAACCCATCGACAGCTCTCCCTTCGGGGGGAGCTGTCCGCAAATACGGGCAAAACCCCGGACGGACCTCGGGCAAACGTCCGCTCCGGCATCCGGGAAAGACGCAAATCGACCGCATCTAACGGAGGAAAACATGGCAGATCAAATCTTAGTCATCGGCATTGCAGGCGGCAGCGGCAGCGGCAAGACCACGTTAATGAAGAACCTCATGCGCAGCTTCGGCGAGGACATCACCGTTCTGAGCCATGACAACTATTACCGCGCGCATGACGACCTTCCCTTTGAGCAGCGCAGCAAGCTGAACTACGACCACCCGGACGCCTTTGAAACCGACCTGATGATCGAGCACCTCAAAGAGCTCAAGGAAGGCAGGTCCATTGAGTGCCCAATCTACGACTATACGATCCACAACCGCACCGACGAGACCGTGACGGTCGTTCCCAAGCCTGTCATCATCGTGGAAGGCATTCTGATTTTTGAAAACAAGGCGCTCTGCGATCTGATGGACATGAAGATTTTTGTAGATACCGACGCCGATATCCGCCTGATCCGAAGGATCAGACGCGACGTGGCCAAGCGCGGCAGAAGCCTCGAGTCCGTCCTGATTCAGTACGAGACGACGGTCAAGCCGATGCACGAGCAATTTGTGGAACCGAGCAAGAAGAACGCCGACCTGGTCGTTCTGGAGGGCGGCAAGAACCTGGTAGCCCTCGAGATGATCACCAGCCAGATCCGCCGGCACCTGGAACACCGCGGCGAGGAGCGGCTTGTTTCACTCCCGGAGGAAACCGACGATTGAGGGAAGAAGATTCAAAATGAAACGCCTGCTTTCACTTGTGCTCCTGGTCTGTATGCTTGCAGCCCTTGCGGCCTGTGCCACGAAAGCGAAGGTTGCCGAGGCGCCGATCCTGACGGAGCCGGAGACGACAGAACCGGAAACGGATGCTCCGGCGCAGCCGCCGACGGATCCGCCTGCGCCGCCGGAGACCGGGGAAGACGACGATCCCGCGCTTACCCACGGCACGGTCGTGGACGACGTCTACACCAACGAGACCCTGAACCTCCGCGTGGCCCTGGCGGACGGGTTCATCTTCTTTGATGACGCCCAGATCGCGCAGATGTGCGGAATGAGCGAGGCAATGTTCCGGGGAACGGAAATGGCCAAGGAGGTCGCCAGAGTCGGACAGATGATCGACATGGTCATGGCCAGCCCGAACGGCAGCAATCTGTCGCTGACGATCCACCCGGCGCAGAAATTCCTGGAAAACGCGACGGATGAAGATATCTTCAACGTATCAAGGTCGACCGCGTACATGCAGGCCGAAGCAGGCGGCATGACGGTAAAGACCTATGAAACGGTAAAGATGCAGCTCTTCGGAGAGGAGAAGCTTGCTCTTCACATCGTGCTCTCCATGATGGGGATTGACGTGGAGGAGTACCAGGTCTGGATCCTGGAAAAGGGCGAGCCGTATTTCGCCGTTGCCACTGTTGTGCTGAACGGCGACGTCGATCCGCAGTCGATCCTCGACTGTATCTCCCGCCTGCACGAGCCGGAAGCGGATTGACCGGCAGACGGACCTTATGCAGAACAAACCCACCGTCCGCAGCCATCGGCGGACGGTGGATTTTTCCGGAAAGGGGCAGAATATGGCATATGAATCCCTTGCGGCCTCCTATGACCGCCTGACCAACGACGTACCCTACGCGGCTGTCCTCGCATTTTACGACGAGATCCTGGCGCGCTTCGGCGCAGCGCCGAAGACCGCCCTCGACCTCGCCTGCGGCACCGGCTCCATGGCGATCCTTCTGGCCGAACGCGGCCTCTCCGTCCTCGGCGCGGACCGCTCTGAGGAGATGCTGACGGAGGCCAGCTGCAAAGCGGCGGAGATGGAAAACCCGCCGTATTTCATCCACCAGAGCATGGAGCGCCTGCGCCTGCCGAATCCCGTGGACCTTTGCGTCTGCTGTCTCGACGGCGTAAACTACGTGACGGAGCCGGATAAGCTGGCCGAGGCTTTCCACCGGGTCAAGAAGAACCTGACCCCGGGCGGCCTGTTCATCTTTGACGTCAATTCCGAGGCCAAGCTCCGGGGGCTGGACGGTCAGATCTTCCTGGACGAGGACGACCACGTCTTCTGCCTCTGGCGTGCCATGTTCGACGAGGCGACCCGGATCTGTACCTACGGCATGGATATTTTCCGCCGTCTTCCGCCGCCGAAGACCGCGCCCGACGCGCCAAGGACCTGCCTCCCGGAGGCGCTCTGGGACCGCAGCCGCGAGGAGCACCTCGAGCGGGCCTATTCGGTCGCCGAGCTGACCGAACTGCTCCGCGGCGCCGGATTTGAGACTGTCGAGGTCTACGGCGACCGCCGTCTGGAGCCGCCGCGCCCGGATGAGCAGCGCATCTTCTTCGCGGCGAGATAGTCGCGCCTTGGCGCATCAGTTTCTCAAACTATGCAAATCAAAAGGAGTCAACCAATGCCTGATCAAATTCTCCGTGCCATGAGCACCGACGGCTGGGTCAAGGCCGTCGCCATCTCCTCGCGCGGCATCGTCGAGCGCGCCCGCCAGATCCACACCACCACCCCGACCGCGACCGCAGCCCTGGGCAGGGTGCTGACGGCCTGCTCCATGCTCGGCAATATGCAGAAGATCGAAGAGAGCAGCCTCACCCTGCAGGTCAAGGGCGGCGGCCCGCTCGGAACTGTCCTTGCCGTCTCCGACGCGGCCGGCAACGTCCGCGGCTACGTGCAGAATCCCCACGTCTCCCTGCTGGAGAAATACGCGGGAAAGCTGGACGTCGGCGCGGCGGTCGGCACGAACGGCATGCTCACAGTCATCCGCGACCTGCAGATGAAGGAGCCCTATGTCGGCTCGGTCGAGCTGGTCTCCGGCGAGATCGGCGATGACGTGACCGCCTATCTGGCGCAGTCTGAGCAGTGCCCCTCCTCCTGCGGCCTCGGCGTGCTGATCGACACCGACTGCACGGTTCGCGCCGCCGGCGGCTTCATCCTGCAGCTTCTGCCCGGCGCGCCGGATTCCGTGATCACCCGGCTCGAGCAGGCGCTCTCGACCACCGACAGCGTGACGAAGATGCTGGACGCCGGTATGAGCCTGCCCGAGATGCTCCGAAAGGTCACGGACGGCATGGAGCTGGAGTTCTTCGAGCCCGCCGAGGTCAGCTACAAGTGCTACTGCACCCGCGAGCGCGTCGAAGCGACGCTCGTCAGCCTCGGCAGAAAGGAGCTGCAGTCGATCATTGACGAGGGTAAGCCGATTCAGGTCGAGTGCCAGTTCTGCGACACCGAGTATAAATTCACGCCCGAGGACGTGCGCCGGATTTTATCCGGGCTTTAAGCCCGGAAAAAACCGTTTAGGGCTTGTAATTCCAAAATAATATGGTATAATAGAACTATCTCGGAAAGGAGTGTGATTTCATATGCCCCTGGTAACCACAACCGAAATGTTTAAGAAGGCCTATGACGGCGGTTACGCCATCGGTGCTTTTAACGTCAACAACATGGAGATCGTTCAGGGTATCACCGAAGCCTGCCAAGAGGAAAAAGCTCCTGTCATCCTGCAGGTATCCAAGGGTGCCCGTGCCTACGCCAACCACACCTACCTGGTCAAGCTGGTCGAAGCGGCTGTCATTGAATGTAAAGACATTCCGATTGCATTGCATCTGGATCACGGCCCTGACTTTGAGACCTGCAAAGCCTGTGTGGACGGCGGCTTCACTTCCGTTATGATCGACGCCTCCGGCAAGCCCTTTGCCGAAAATATTGAGATTACGCGCAAGGTCGTCGAGTATGCCCACGATCACGGCGTGGTCGTCGAGGCCGAGCTCGGCACGCTTGCCGGCGTGGAAGATGAAGTCAAGGTCAGCGCGAAGGACTCCTCCTACGCCCATCCGGAAGAGGTCGAGGAATTCGTCAGCAAGACCGGCTGCGACTCCCTGGCAATTGCCATCGGCACCTCTCATGGCGCCTACAAGTTTACGCCTGCTCAGTGCACCCGCAATGAGAAGGGCATTCTGGTCCCGCCTCCTCTGCGTTTCGACGTACTCGACGAGATCGTCAAGCGTCTGCCCGGCTTCCCGATCGTTCTGCACGGTTCTTCTTCCGTGCCGCAGAACTATGTTAAGATGATCAATGACAACGGCGGCAAGATGCCGGACGCTGTCGGCATCCCCGAAGAACAGCTTCGCAAAGCTGCACGTTCCGCGGTGTGCA
This sequence comes from Oscillospiraceae bacterium, assembly GCA_017425545.1. Lineage (GTDB taxonomy): Bacteria > Bacillota > Clostridia > Oscillospirales > Oscillospiraceae > JAFRPC01. The sequence goes on from JAFPFL010000016.1 coordinate 9,188, forward strand.
AGATCAACATCGACTCCGATCTCCGCCTGGCCATGACCGGTACGATCCGCGCTTACTTCAACGAACATCCGGATCATTTCGATCCTCGGCAGTACCTGAAGCCCGCCCGTGCGAACATCAAGGAACTCGTCCGCCACAAGCTGATCGACGTCCTTGGCTGCGCCGGCAAGGCCTGATTTCGGTTGAAAAAATCGCAGCGCCCACAGGAATCCTGTGGGCGCTGTTTTTGCTTTTTTCAGCTCAGAGCGGATAGGGAACCGAAATATCCCAGCGGTAGGCCGTGTAGACGTCGTCCATCTGTTCCGGCACGACGCCGTGCCGCGAGAAGAATTCGAGCGCTTCCAGATTGACGGTCGGCACGCCGATGCTCAGGCTGTTCGCCCCGGCGGCGCGCAGATGCATCACAGCCTCGCCGAGCAGCTGGTCGCCGATCCGCCTGTGCCGGCAGTCCGGCTTCAGATATACGGTCGAAATGGAGTTTCCGTGCCAGCAGACGTAGCCGACAGCCTCCTCGCCGAGCATGGCGATGCGGATCTCGTGCCACTTCTGCGGGAAGAAGTCCCGGTCGAACCAGCTTCGGTCCGCCCATTCCGCGTCGCGGAACCAGAGCTCGAAGCGCCCGCCCTGCTCGCGCCACCAGCGCTGCCGCGCCCGGGTCGAGAGAGCCTCGCTGAGATGGGAATTGTCGTAGAGATACTCGGCGCTCAGGCGTCCGTCCTCCCAGTGCAGGAGGCTGACGCCGGTGTTGTCGCATTTGGAGGCGTTGTGCGGAACGCCGAGCAGGTAGTGCAGGGCGCCGGACATGACGCAGCCGTGGGAGAATACCGCGATCGTTTTTCCGTCGCAGGCCTCGGCAGCCGCGCGCAATCCGTCCGCAAACCGGGCGGCGTACTGCTCGTAGGTCTCCGCACCCGGGGCAGTCCACTGCTCCGGTTTGTGAATGAAGAAGTCCAGCGCCTCGGGCTCCGTCCTGGCAAGATCTCCGAAGGTGCGGTTCTCCCACGCCCCGGTGTTGACCTCGCGGAAGCGCGGATCCAGAACTGCGGTCAGCTTCTTCGGTCCGCAGATCGCCTCAGCAGTCTGCCGGGTGCGGCAGAGATCGCTCGTGTAAACCGCGTCGATCGGGATCTCCCGAAACCGCTCCGCGAGCGCGGCGACCTGCCGCAGACCGTTGGGCGTGAGCCTGGAGTTGTATTGTCCGTGGAGACGGCGGAAGAGATTGCCCTCCGCCTCTGCGTGCCGGATCAGATAAATCGTTGTCATCGTTACAGCACCGTCACATAGGTTTCCAGCAGCTTTTTGAGCTTTTCCACGCTCTGGCGCGCTGCCTCCTGATAGTCATCCGGGAAATCCTCCTGCTTCCACGCGCCGAGGATCGCGCGGGAGGCGGTGATGGCCGCGCCGTGGCCGAGCCGGTCGAAGGCATAGCCCATATACTTGACAAAGCCGCCCTGCGGACCGTAGCCGGGCACCAGGAAAAACAGCGTGTCATATCTGCGCCGCAGCTCCTGCATCGCCCGCGGGGAGGAGGCTCCGACCACCGCACCGACCTCGCCGTAGCCGCACTTACCGAACAGCTCCTCGCCATTCCAGCGCAGCGTCAGGTCCGCCATCGCAGTAAAGATGTTGCGGTCGCCGGAGATCAGATCCTGAACCTCCGGCGCGGAGCGGTTCGAGGAGCGAACCACGACAAAGAGGTTCTTCGGGTTCTCGCCGCTCAGATAGGGGAGATAGGGCCGGATGCCGTCGCTGCCCAGATAGCCGTTGACGACAAGACCGTCGCAGGGATAGGGGAACCAGGTCTCCTCTCCGAAGCTCAGCCCGCCGAACACAGACTGGGCGGTCAGCCCCGCAATATGGCTGACATCGGAGCGCATCGTCTCAATCAGAACATAGTATTTCAGCTTTTGCGCATAGGCGAGAACCTCTTCCATCGCGGCAAGGCCCGCGTGCCCGAGCGCGGTGAAGCAGGCAGACTGCACCTTCACGCCGGGGACGACGCCTTTGAGCGCGTCGAGCATGCCGCAGCAGAAGCGCAGGTAGGCCAGAGCCATGCCGTCCGGCGTCTTGCCCTTCTCGGCAGAGGCTGCGTCGAGCATGGCTGGCGGGATCAGCTCCGGTGTGGGGTCCAGTCCGACGATCATCGGGTTTTTCAGCTTTCGAATCTTGGCTTGCAATACGTCGATCGACATTTCAAACACCTCTGTTTCCGTCTTTTTTAATATTATAGCAGATTTTCCCACCGAAAAAAAGCACTTTTGAAGGATTATTTTCAGACGCCGTGCACCAACGGATTCAACGGTGCGGATTATCGTCCGCCGCAAATGCCAGGAATTGCATCTGTTTCTTTTTTGATTCTGCAAAGAATAAAGCATGGAAAGGAGGATGCGGCATGAAGGTTACGTCATTTTTCTGGACGCTCGGCCTCGGCATGGTGGGCGGTGCGGTCGCAGCGACCGTACTCCCGAAGCAGCCGAAGGTGCGCCGCGCGGTGAATCAGACCGCCGACAAGCTTGAGATGGCGGTGGAAGCGGCGAAGGACAGCCTGACCGGCGGCTCGGAACAGATGAGCTGCTGATCCCGGCGGGATGCGGGGCGGCAATTCTGCCGCCCCTTTTCTGCGTCCGGAGCGTAGAAAACCGCACGAAATCATACACAAAAAAACATGGAAAATTTCATAAAAAACGCCAAAAAAGTTCTTGACATTCTGCCGTGTGTGTAGTACTATAGTCAGGCGCGCGACGGGATAACTTTGCGCGCACTGCGATGAAGCGGGAGATTGCGTGTAATCACGGTAACTTCCGCAGAGTATGTCCGGTCATCGGGCGGCTGAGAAGAGACTTTCCGCGGCGTATATCGCCACGCGAAGTGGAATCGGCCGGCAAACGTCGGCCAATTTTCATGTGCGGGAGTGATACGCACGGTAAAGCGGATTGGAAATTCTCGACCGTACCCAGCGGATCCAATCAACTGAGTACGATAATTTAGGAGGAAAACACAAATGGCAAACCAGAACATGATCAGAATTCGCCTGAAGGCTTATGATCATCAGCTCATCGATTCCAGCGCAGAGAAGATCGTCGAGACCGCGAAGCGCAACGGCGCCACCGTCTCCGGCCCGATCCCCCTGCCCACCCGCAAGGAGGTCGTCACGATCCTCCGCGCCGTCCACAAGTACAAGGATTCCCGCGAACAGTTCGAGCGCAGAACCCACAAGAGACTGATCGATATTCTCAACCCCAACCAGAAGACCGTTGAAGCCCTCATGGCCCTCGACCTTCCCGCTGGCGTTGAGATTGAGATAAAGCTGTAATACATTAAA
>JAFPFL010000017.1 GCA_017425545.1 Oscillospiraceae bacterium
GGAGAAGCTGGATCGGAACGACCTGCAGGTGGTCATTGAGAAGATCCGGGTCTTTGAGGGCCGGATCGAGGTTCAGCTCAAGAGCGACGTTGACTCCCTGCTGCGGTGTGGGATGCTGCCGGAGGAGCAGACGGCCTCGGAAAACGACGAAATGGCCGCGGAGGTCCGCGGCCACTACGGGGATGCCGAAAAACTGGCAATTTCCATTATTGAAGATGCCATTCACCATCAAAACAAGACTTTTCGTGTCAATGCTGTCACCAGCGGTGACCCGCTGGAGATCTATACGGAAAAGGACGGAGAGGTCATCTTCAAAAAATACTCCCCGATGGGAGATCTGCACGAGTTTGCCGGGAAGGTCTGCGAGGCGTTGCAGAAGAACACCGGCTTCCCGGCAGCGGTCTGCGACCGCGACAGCGTCATCGCTGCGGCCGGCGCCGGCAGGAAGGAGCTGCTCGACCGCCGCCTGTCCGCCGCGGTGATCCGCAGTCTGGAGGAGCGCGAGCACTACCGCTTCCGCGGAAGCGGGACGCCGACCGCGGTCTGCGAGGGCAGCACGGTTCCTCTCGGCGCGTCCGTGCCGATCCTCTCCGAGGGGGATCTGCTCGGCGGCGTGCTGTTGATGGCAGACTCGGAGCACGGTCGGTTCCCCGGAGACTTCGAGGAGAAGCTGATCGAGATCGTCGCGGGCTTCCTCGGGCGGCAGATGGAAGGATGACGGACGCGTCTCATCCAACCGGCGCGGAAACGCCGCGCGCGGCGGTGCGCCGCACACAGACGAAAAACGCAGCCGACTTGCACAGGCAGGCCGGCTGCGTTTGTTTCGTTTCTCATACGGATGAGCGATCATCCGGATCAGGTATCGCCCGCGCCGCGTTCGGTTCCCGCGCGGGTCCGCTTCTGCGGATCCTATCTTCTCCTGCGGAAGACCATGAAGGTCGCCACGACGCCGACGGCGATCACGATCGGGAAGGCGATGAAGTACCAGGGCGTGCCGCCCGTCTGCACGGGTGCCGGTTCGGTTTCCGCCGCGGGAGCGTCGGTTTCCAGGATGGCGTCCGTCTCCGGGATCCCGGTCTCGACGGTTTCAACGGGCTCAGTGCTCTCGGTCGGCGCCGGTTCCGGCGGGATTTCCCGCTCCTGCCATGCCATCATGGCCAGGCATACGCGGCCGCAGAGGTCCTCGCCCGAGGCTTTGCCGATGATGTTCCGCGTGTAGACGGCCAGCAGAAATGGCTGTTCCGTATAGACGATGCCGACGTCGTGGTAGCAGCCCTCGAAGGTCCCGTACTTATGCGCCACCGGCGTCGTGCCGGAATAGCGCTTGAAATAGCGCTCCGGCATCGCGGCCTTCATCAGCTTCAGCAGCTCCGGGAATTCCTCCTGCCGGGCATAGAGGTCCGTCAGGACGTTGAGCATGAAGTGCGTGCAGTAGTAGTTGTTGGCGTAATACTCGGAGGGGACCAGCCCGGGCTCGAGCTTGCCGTAGTTGTCCAGCATGAGCTGCTTGTAGCGGCGGAAGCTGCCGAGCTGATAGATCATCTCCTCGGAGATGTCGTTGATGGAATAGAGGATGCTCTTGACGTGGGCGTCCGCAAGCCGCGTTTCGCCGATGAGCGTGTCGTCCGTCCAGACGCCGGCCGCCTGCTGGTCGTAGTAATACATATTCAGCGGGAGCTTGTAGGTGCTCGCCGCGAACATGTAGGTGTTCTCGTTGTAGGCGGCCCGCTCTCCGGTCTCCGGGCAGTAGAAGGAGACGGCGAAGTTTTCGCTGTCGAGTCCGTAATTCAGGACGAACCAGCTGATGACGTCGCTCGCCGTCCAGGTGCCGGGGATCGTATAGTGCACTCTGCCGTCCTCGCCGCGCGACTCGATGTTCGTATCGTCCGGGACGGAGACCGGCCGCGGCAGGTCGACGTGGATCGCCGCAGCCCGCTCCTCGTTGCTGTCCCAGGGCCAGGTCTCCGATTCCGTGGGCGGCTCCGTCGGCGTCGGGCTCCAGGGCTGGGTCGGGGTGGGCGTCCAGGGCCGGGTCGACGTCGGGGCGGGAGGCTGGGGCGTGGTCGGCGCGGGGGGCGAGTCCGTCGGCTCCGGAGTCGGCGCCTCGGTGGGCGGCTCCTCGGTCGGCGCGGGCGTCTCGCTCTCCGTGGGCGGCTCCTCGGTTGGAGGCGCAGTCGGGGCGTCGGTGGGCGCCTCCGTCGGCTCGTCCGAGGGGGCGTCGTCTGCAAAGGTCATGGAGAGCATCCCCAAGACCAGGCAGAAAATAACTGTCAGGCACAGAACCCTGCGCAGGAAACGCATAGATCTTCCCTCCTGTGATCGTTCTCTTCCCGTCTAAAATACAGCCAACCGGCGGATTTGTAAACCTTTATTTTCCGGTTTTCTCATAGAATTTCCGAAAAAACGGCTCCGTGCCGGATTTCCGGTTGCAGTCGGGAAAACCGTGTGATAAAATAATAGAATCAGGTATGCTGCGAACAACAGGAAATTCAGCTGATTGGAGTGACTTCCATGTACGATATTCTGATCATCGGCGCCGGTCCCGCGGGGCTGACCGCCGCGATTTATGCCCGCCGCGCCGGAAAATCCGTGCTGATCCTCGAAAAGGACACCTTCGGCGGACAGATCACCTTCTCCCCCAAGCTGGAAAACTACCCCGGCTTTGAGACCATCTCCGGCAACGACCTGGCCCAGCGCATGCTGGAGCAGGCGCTGGCTCTCGGCGCGGACGTCGAGATGGACACCGTGCAGGGCGTCGAAAACGGAGACGTGAAGACCGTGATCGGCGAGCTGGGCCGCTACAAGGCCAAAGCCGTCATCATCGCGGCCGGCGCGCGGCATCGCCGCCTGAATCTGCCCCGCGAGGAGGAGATGATCGGCAACGGTCTTTCCTTCTGCGCGGTCTGCGACGGCGCCTTCTACACCGGCGGGCACGTCGCGGTCATCGGCGGCGGCAACACAGCCCTGCAGGAAATCCTGCTGCTGGCGGAGACCTGTGCGAAGGTCACGGTCGTCCAGAATCTCGCCTTCCTGACCGGCGAGCAGCGGATGATCGACCAGGTGCTCGCCAGGAAGAACATCGAGATCTTCTACTCGACGCTCTGCGTCGGCTACGAGGGCGGGGACGCTCTGACCGGCCTGCGCCTGCAGAACACCGAGACCGGCGAGGAATCCGACCTGCCGGTGGACGGCGCCTTCCTCGCGATCGGCACCGAGCCGGAGAACCTGCCCTATGCCGCCCTGGCCCCGCTCGACGCGCAGGGCTATATCAAGGCGGACGAGAGCTGCGCAACGCCGACCGCAGGCATCTTCGCGGCAGGCGACTGCCGCACCAAGGCCTACCGCCAGGTGGCGACCGCTGTGGCCGACGGCGCCAGCGCCGCGCTGAATGCCTGCCGCTGGCTGGATCGCTGAAAAACGGATTATTACCGGAGGCTGTCATGCTTTTCAGGCTTGCTTTGATTGCCCTTGCCCTGGCAGGGGGCTTGCTCGGCACCGCCGTCAGCGCGGTACCGGGGAAAAAGCTGCGGCCTTTTTGGACTTTTCCGGCGCTCCTGCTCCTCTCGGGCGGGCTGTTTCTGGCTCTGGTCTGGAAGTACACCGGTCTGCCCGGCTTTGACCGGACCGTAGAGCTGCTGTTCCCGGACAAGCTCTCCAAGCTGACCGGGGCGGCGATCTATCTGCTGATCTGCGTCTTTCTCGGGCTGCTGGCCGGTTTTCTGCGCGCGGGCGGACCTGCGGAGTATTTCCGCCGGGTCAGAGGCAGCGCCTTCCACCGGCGTCTGGCGCTCGGCGGGACCGTCTGCGCCCTCGCCGCCGTGCTCGGCGGCGCCCTGCTCTCGGGTGCGCCGTACCCCTCCCCCGCCGTGCTCAGCGAGGTCTGCTGCTCGAATTTCAGCCTCCGCGCGGACCCGAACGGCGCCTATGAGGACTACATCGAAATTCAGAACACCGGCTCGAAGCCGCTGAATCTGGAGGGATATTACCTCTCCAACAAGGCAAAAAAACGGGATCTGCACCGCCTGCCCGCGATCGAGGTCGCGCCGGGCGCGTGCGTGCTCCTCTGGGCGGACGGCACGGGCGTCTCCGCCGCGAAGGGCGGGACCGGGACGAGCCTGTGCTTCTCCCTGAGCCCCGGCGACACGGTCTGGTTCTCCGCCCCGAGCGGAACGCTGATCGACCACGTGACGCTGCCGGCGCAGGCTGAAAACATCTCCATGACGCACACCGCGGCCGGCTGGGTCACCGCCGTCGGGACCCCCGCCGCGCCGAATGAGAACGCCGTGCCCGTGCGGCTGCCGACGCTGGACGCGCCGAAGGCCGACCACGCAGACGGCGTCTACGCCGAGGGCTTTGCCCTGACGCTGAGCGCCCAGAGCGGGCAGGAGATCCGCTACACGCTGGACGGCTCCGTGCCGACCCTCGAGAGCCCGCTCTACACCGGGCCGATCCCGATCTCAGACCGCTGCGGCGAGCCGAATCAGGTGGTCAACCGCCCGAACCAGACCACGCACGAC
>JAFPFL010000018.1 GCA_017425545.1 Oscillospiraceae bacterium
ACGCGGCGGTACTATGCGTTCTTTGAGCTTCGCTGCACGCCCCAGATGCCGAGCAGAATCAGCGCAGTGAAGCCCAGCGCCGCCCAGGAGAAGGGCTCACGCAGGAAGACGACGCCGACAAAGACGGAAACCGCAGTCGTCAGATTGGCAAAGGCCGTCTCTCTGGCGACCGGAAGACGGGTCAGCGCGTAGCTGGAGCAGAAGAAGCACAGCACGGAGCAGAACACCGAGAGAAAGAGCATCGGGAGCGTATAATGCCAGTCTCCGATGGGACGGACGTAGGCGGCGAGGTCTCCCCTGCCGCGAATCAGCGCGATCATCGTGAATACCACGGCGCCGATGCCCATCATGGCATAGGTGCGGGCATAGGCCGAGGTCGTCCGGGAAAGGCTGCGGCCGAGCAGCGTATAGGCCGTGGCGGAGCAGACGGCAAGGATCAGCGCGGCGACGCCAATCCAGTCCAGGCGACCCGAGGATCGGCTGAGCAGGCCGATTCCGATCACGCCGACGACGGAAAGAACGCCGAAAATCAACTGCCCCGGGGTAGGCTTTTCACGCAGAAACGGCCAGGCGGCGAGGGTGGAAAAAATCGGGATCATGCCGATCATCAGACCGGAAAAGCTGGTTGTGGAATGCAGAATGCCGTACTGCTCTCCGAAAAAGTAGAAGACCGGTTGGGCAAGGCCGAGCGCCAGCAGGAGCAGAACCTGTCTGCGGCTGAGACGCATGGAGCGAAGCTCGCCGGGACGAAGGTGCATCAACAGGAAGGCAATCAAAAAACGGTGGCTCAACAGCGTAAAAACGTCCGTCTGATTCAGACAGATCCGGGAGGCGAGGAAGCTGACGCCCCAGCATCCATGACAAAAGACGTCGGCAAGGCTCGCCTTTGCGGTTTCAGACAGCTTGTTCATTCGTATCCTTCTCCGTATATTCTCCGTACTCACAGCCGACGTGACCGACGTCTACGGTGTCGATCAGCACCGGTTTCCCGTGTTCCTTCTCATACAGCTTTACCGTTCCCCAGCCGTTGCCGCCGTTCCAGAGGCGGTTGTGCCGCCGCTCTCCGTTCGGGGCCTCGTAATGGATCCAGAGCATCTCCGATCGGCGGCAAAAGATCTCCGTCTCCATGACCGCGTGGATATTTTCCTGCCGCACGTGCCAGGTCATGAGCTCGTCGCCCTCGGTGAAGGAAAACTCGGTTTTGACGTTCAGCCAGAGATGGGAGAAATTGAAATCATACTCTTTCCCCTCATAGCAGAAGACGCCGAGCAGGCGGCGCTCGATGGGGACGAAATAGACCTTCGGTCTTCCGCCGCCGATGTCAAAGGCGGAATGCTCCAGGCGTTTGCCGGTCTTTCGGCTGACCAGGTCCGATGATGCCAGCCAAAGCCAGGGGGTCGTGAAGTCGCGGCCCCAGTTTTTATCGGCGTAACCAAAGCTCTTTTCCGGGGTGACGACGTAGCGGCGGCCGTTGAATTCGACGGTGCCGGAGAAGGCCGTCTTCATGCCCTCGACATGCCAGAACATTGCGAAGGTCTCCAACTCGCGGAAGGGCGCGGAGGTCCCGTAGCCGACGTTGAAGGCGATCTGCTTATCCATATGCAGATCGAAGCGCATGGAACCGGCGTCACACATCCATTCCGGGTGGGCAGCAGCATCGGCCTGGGAGACCGCAACGGAGCCGGACAGACGGAATTCCGAGGCGTGGCAGTCACCGGCCTGCACCCAATAGGGCGCGCCGTCATGGATCCGGACCTCATCCCAGCCGAAGAATCGGTGGAGCTGGCAGGGGTTCTTTCCCCAGGCGCCGACCTTGACCATCAGGTATGAGGGCCGCTTGCCTGCCGCACGGTTTTCCGGCAGCTGACCGAAGACCGGTTCCGGTCCGCCGAGCGCGGGATTACAGACGAAAAATTCAATGAAGAAAGGTTGGTCGGCTCCGGTCTCCGCGTCCTGCGCTGTAAACGAATGCCACCACCAATCGTAGCCGCAATAGCGCTCCGCGCCGTGGAGCATGAAGGCGTTTCTCTCGTAGTCATGTACGTTGAACATTTGTATCTTTTCCTTTCGATCCGAAAAAGGACCGGCATGCGGCCGGTCCTTTCGGAATCATTGCTCGTAGTTGTAGACCATCGCGCTGGAGGTGTCTCTGCGAAGATCACACACAGCGTAGAGGCCGTCGGTCGGATCGTAACCGACAATGGACGTACAGCCAAAGATCAGATGGGAATTGGAGTAATAGTAGAGCTTGTCAATTTTGTCTACGTCCACAATGTTCGCATGCTGATCCTGCGATTCGATGCAAAGCAGTCCGTCAGAATCATAGAAGGCCCTTCCGCGGTCAACCGCTGTCTGAACGTCAGTGCCCCTGCGGATAATGTCGATCAGAACGGGAGCGATCAGCTTCGGGATCTCGACGCCGCCGGGCGTACCGATCGCAAGCAGCTCACCCTGCGGGCCGACGCAGATGATCGGAGAGAAATGCGTTCTGGGCCGTTTTCCCGGCTCATAGGCATTTTTGCCTTCGCCGCCGAAGTTCGTCAGCGCGTCGTTCAGATAGAAGCCGCCGACGCAGATATAGGAGCCCCAGGTATTGGAGAGAGAATTCGTCACGCAGACGATCAGGCCGTTGTTGTCAATGACCGCAAACTGCGTCGTGCACTCCCGTTCCGGGTCGTCCATCCAGTTGTAATTGCTCAACGAGGCGATCCGCTTCTGAAGGTATTCCTCCGAAAGAGAGGACTTCGGCCGGAATTTATAGAAATCCGGATCGACCAGGCGAGCGGAGCGGCTCTTATAGGCGACGGTGGTCGCCGTCTGAAGGACGTCGAGATAGCCGTCGGGATCGACTGCGGGATCCGGAATATCAAGCATTTCCGCGACCTTCAGCATTTGAAGAACGGTCAGGCTCGAGGACGGGGCGTAGCTGCCGAGCATCTTCCAGCCGTTGAACTCAGAGCGAACCACCTTGCGAACCTTGGCCTCATAGTTGGCAAGGTCTTCCGTGGTCAGCGCGCATTTTTCGGCGATCTTCTCCGCGATCTCACCGCGGTAGAACGCATCGGAGCCGCCGGCCTGGATGGCACGGAAGGTTTCCGCAAGCTCCTTCTGCTTGAGAACGTCGCCCTCGCGCA
>JAFPFL010000019.1 GCA_017425545.1 Oscillospiraceae bacterium
CTGCATCCGGCAGATCGGAAACGATCTGATCCTGGTCGAGGCTGACCTGTCCGCCTGTCAAGCGGGCCGTCCGCCGCGCCGGAGCTGGCGGAAATAGCCATACCGAGCGGCCGGCCCCGCAGGCAGTGAGAACAAATCCGGTGATATGCAGGTTGTACAATGATGCGTGACAGTTAAGAAAAAAAGAATAGCGAATGGGAATGACCTGTTTTAAGGTTGAGTTGCCCGGACAAAACCAAAGGAGGTCAAACTCATTCGCCATGAAACGTATAACACAGGATCTGCTGTACAAGCAAGCAGTCGTTTCGTATTCCTGCAAATGTGCCGCAGGAACCCGAATGCAGGCATGGCGGTCTTCCGGGTCAAGCTGCGTCAACGGGGCTGTCATCGTTCTATCAGTGGCCTGTATCGGGTTCTGCGGCGAACTGAACAAGAGGCGGTGAAGCTGCCGAATCTCAAATACGTTGCAAAGCCATGAAAGCTGTCCTTTTTTCCTTAGGGAAAAGTGTAACACATCATTGACAAACCAACAGGCAGTGAGAACAAATCCGGTGACATCCCTTGCAATTTGATATGATCTGTTATATTATATCTTCCTGACGCGGCTCCGACGGCGGAGCCGGTTATCATGCACTGACAGAAAGAAGGATTCCCAGATGAAGCATTACTTATCTCTGTTCCTCTGCGCCGTGCTTCTGCTCGGCGTGTTCGCCGCCGTGCCCGCGGCGGCCGCGGCGGACCTTCGCGGTTACCCCGACGACCACTACCCGCTTCCCGATCAGGAATTCATCTACCTGGACGGGACCTCCTACAGGACCGGCGAGCTGGACGACGGCGTCAGCTACTACTTCCGGAACGACGTCACACTGGCCCTTGACGAGAACCGGACCTGCCCGGTCATCTATACCGAAGGCAGCCTGACCATCGAGGGCGACGCGACCCTGACCGGCGAGATCCTCTATGCCGAGGGAAGCGCAGTCCTGGATTCCGGCACCGTGGTCTGCCCGGTCATGGACAACCCGCCGGAGGCCAGCACCCTCCTGGTCAACGGCCTGCGCGGCGCGGGGGGCGTCTCCATCAAAGGCGGCTGCATCACCGCTCCGGTGATCTACGCCGGCGGAGAACACATGACTTCCGTTTCCGGCGGCGAGGTCCACGTCGGCTCCATCGGCGCATTGTACGGCTATTCCCAAACCGGCGGCATCGTGGAGGCGGACCGTGTCTGGGGACGGGAAGGCGTCTTCGTCTGCGGCGGCAGGCTGACGGTCGGCAGCATAAATCACGATTATGTTTTTGACATCTCATTCCCGATGGTCATCTCGGAGCCGGCTGGCGCGGCTTATTCGGAAGAAACCGGGGGATTCATCGACGCAGAGGGCAAGCCGGTCGAGCGCGTGACGATCTCCAAGGCGGAGTTCGACTTCCGCTTCACGGACGTCGAGCCGTACGCCTGGTATTATCAGCCAGCATGCTGGGCAGTATACTACGGCGTCGCCAACGGCACCGACGCGACGCATTTCTCCCCCAACAATCCCTGCACCCGCGCCCAGGCCATGACCTTCCTCTGGCGGGCCTCTGGCAGCCCGGCCCCGAAGAACACAGACTGCGCGTTCGTGGACGTGGCGTCGGACGCTTGGTATCGCAGTGCGGTGCTCTGGGCTGTGGAGGCCGGCATTACCAACGGCACCGACGCGACGCATTTCTCCCCCAACGATCCCTGCACCCGTGCCCAGGCCGTGACCTTCCTCTGGCGCGCACTCAGCTCGCAGCCGGATCCGGACGAGCTGCACGATATCCCGTTCCACGACGTGAAGCCCACCGACTACTTTGCCGCTGCGGCATGCTGGGGTGATCGGACCGGCATCGTCAAGGGCACCGGCGCCGTCGTGTTCAGCCCCAAGGAGATCTGCAGCCGCGCCATGCTCGTCGCCTTCCTCTGCCGTGCGGACGTTCGTCCGAGGTGACGCGGGTCTGCGAATCCCGGCAGTAAGGCAGCCGATCCGGCAGAAAAAACACGGCGATTTTAAAAAAAGAGCTTGCATTCTGCGGCATCATCATGTATAATACGTCGGCATGGGTGAAAGTGGCCCATGACGACAAAATCCACACACCAACAGGATCCGTCCCTTGTGCCCCTGCGGGTAGGCGGCGGAGATGATCGGGGTGGAGGAAAAAACAAAAAGGAGAATATCAAAATGGCAGTCGTATCCATGAAGCAGCTGCTGGAAGCCGGCGTCCACTTCGGACACCAGACCAGACGCTGGAACCCCAAGATGGCGCCGTACATCTACACCGAGCGCAACGGCATCTATATCATCGACCTTCAGAAGACCGTGAAGAAGCTGGAAGAAGCTTACGCCTTCGTCCGTCAGCTCTCCGAGAACGGTGAGAACATCCTTTTCGTCGGCACCAAGAAGCAGGCCCAGGACGCGATCAAGGAAGAATCCGAGCGCGTCGGCCAGTACTACGTCAACGCCCGCTGGCTCGGCGGCATGCTGACCAACTTCAAGACCATGCGCACCCGTATCGACCGTCTGA
>JAFPFL010000004.1 GCA_017425545.1 Oscillospiraceae bacterium
GCTTCAGCTCCAGATAAACCGGAGTCTGCTCCGTCGCCATGCCGTAGGAGCGGAGGCGGATCTTTTCCTTGAAGCGGGGCTTTTCAATGGATCTCCGGAAGAGAAGATAGTCCGGCGTATCGTAGTACAGAGAGGCGACCGAGGTCAGACCGTAGGCGTCCGGGCGCATATGACCCTCGAGGCCCTTGATCAGGAACCCGGTCTGCTCCGGATCCAGTATGTATTTCATTTCATAACGCTTCATGACGACAATGGGATTTTTTACGGCGGTTTCCATGGAACACACCCCCCTAAAAGTTTTGATACAGGATGGAGATTCATCCGGCTCTACTCGCCGGTTCTGTTTGGATGGTCCTATCATAAGGGGTTAAGCTAAAGCGTACCTTAGAATCAGAAATTTTTTTCGGATTTTTTAATCTGCAGGGGTTTTCTAATCATCCTTTAATCTTTCTGCGTTATGATGCAGCCATAAAACACGAAAGGAGCATTCTACCATGAAACTTATCCATTCCATTTTCCGCGGCAGAACTGCCCTGATCGCCGTCGTCTGCCTGCTTACGGTCCTCGCGCTGTTTGCAGCCGGCTGCAGCGCGCAGAAGGCAGACGGCAGCCAGAAGCCTGCCGACGCGGCCGCCCCGACAGAAACAACCGTCCACGAGACCGCAGCTCCGACCGAGGCGGCGATCTCCGAGGAGCAGGCGAAAGAGATTGCGCGCACCGACGCCGGTCTGAACGCGGACAGTGTGACCTTCACCGAGACGAAGCTCGACGTGGACAACGGCGTGACCGTCTATGAGGTCGAATTCCGCACCGCCGAGGCCGAATATGAATACGAGATCGACGCCGCGATCGGCAAGATCCTGAGCAGCGAGATCAAGATCCTTGCCGCAGAGGACCCGACCTCCGCCCCGATGGAGCCGACTTCCCCTGCCCCCGCTGCCGAAGCCATCGGCATCGAACGGGCAAAGCTGATCGCCCTCCGGGACGCCGGTCTGACCGATGCGAAATTCACGAAGGCCGAGGAGGACACCGAAGACGGCAAGCCGGTCTATGAGCTTCAGTTCCGCACAGACAAGGGCGAATACGACTATGAGATCGACGCGTTCACCGGCGCGATCCTGAGTCAGAGCTTCGAGCCGGTCAAGGAGCTGCAGACCGTCACGCCCAGCACTGCCTACATCAGCCTCGAGGAGGCAAAGACGATCGCCCTCCAGCGTGCCGGACTGACCGCTGACAAGGCGACCTTCTCCAAGGCAAAGCTGGAAAAGGAGGACGGCCGTCAGGTCTATGAGATCGAATTCTACGCTGGCGCCAAGGAGTATGAATGCACGATCGACGCCGTGAACGGCAGCATTCTCGACTATGAAACCGAAGGCGTCGAGCAGGACGATGCGGACGACGCAGACGATCTGGACGACGATGATTAAGGTTGACTGACCCAGGTCTGAAAAGCAAAAAACGCCGCGCCCGCCCGGGAGATTCTCCCGAGCGGGCACGGTTTTTGTTCAGCCAGCCGCGGCTGCCTGAACGGAGGCAGGCAGAGGCTCAACGGCATTCTGCCATTCGGAACGTGAAAACGCTTCCTTCTCCGAGGCGGCTTTCCACCGTCAGGCTCCCGTCGTGGAAGCGCGCGATCTCGTCCGCCATGGCCAGGCCGAGGCCGGATCCGGCAGCCGCGCGCGAGGGATCCGCCTGATAGAAGCGGTCGAAGATCTTTTTCTGATCCGACTCCGAGATCCCGATCCCGTCGTCCGCGACGCGGAGCAGGGCGTCTCCCCCTTCCGCGGTCAGCCGGACCTGAATGGAGCCGTTTTCCTTTCCATAGCGGTAGGCGTTCCCGATCAGATTGGTCAGGAGCCTCGTCAGAAGCTCCGGGTTGCCGCGGACCGTAACGCCGTCCGCGACCTCGGCGCGCAGGCAGATGCCCTTCTCCCGGAGCAGGGCCAGATCCTCGCAGACGCCGCGCACGAGGTCAGAGAGATCCAGCTTCTGCTGGGGATAGAGGTCCGGGCTCCGCTCCAGCCGGGTGAAGGCGAGCATCTCGTTGATCAGCTTTGACATCTTCCTGCTCTGACGGTCGATCGACTCAAGCGCATGAACATATTCTTCCTCGGTCCGCGGGGCCTCCAGCGCGAATTCGCACTGCGCCTGAATGACGGACGCCGGCGTGCGCAGCTCGTGGGAGACGTCGGAGGTAAACCGCCGTTCCTTCTCGAAGGAGGTCTCGAGCTGGCCCATCATCCGGTTGAAATTGCCGGCAAGCTGATGCAGCTCGTCGCCGCCCGGCTTGAGCGCGATCCTCCGCTTGAGATCTCCGCACGTTGAGATCTCCTCTGCGGCGGCGGAGATCTCGCGGATCGGGCGAAGCATCCGCCCGGCGATCAGATAACCGCCGACCACGGCCAGAAGCGCCAGAACCGGCATCAGCAGAAGGGAGATCCTTGCCACAGCGCCGATCTGCACGTTCCCCTGCGTCTGTGCAACGACGCCGCGGAGCCAGAGCCCCTCTACCCCTTCGGCGGTGAGCTTCCGGTCAAAGAGATAATAGCGGACGCCGCCCGACTCGCAGGTCTGCACGGTTTTGTCCGTCAGCGGAAGGGCCGAGGACGCGCGCATGATCGGATTCTCGCCGTAGAGCAGGGAGCCGTCCGGCTCGCAGAGGGAGGTATAGATCCCGTTCACCTCGTCGAGATAGTCGTCGTCGATCTCTAAATAGCCCTCCTGCCAGGGAAGGAAGAGGTCTGTGTCCGGAGCGGGATGGAGGGCTTCCTCGCGGGTCGCATATTCGACCTCGTCCACGTTGCGCTCCACGGCCTCGATCAGGTTGTCCCGCACCGTCTTCAGGACGATCTGCCGGTCGACAGATAAAATGAGAAAGGCAGTCAGGGCGAGCAGGAGGACCAGGGCGGCGGAGAACCAGAGCGTGACGCGGGCACGGATGGAGAGCTTTTTCATGGCGTCTCCTCCTCCCGCAGAACATAGCCGCGGCCGCGGACCGTGTGGATCAGCCTGACCGGTCGGCCCTCGTCGATCTTCTTCCGCAGATAGCTGATATAGACGTCCACGACGTTCGTTCCGCCCTCGTAGTCAAAATTCCAGAC
Organism: Oscillospiraceae bacterium; assembly: GCA_017425545.1. GTDB lineage: Bacteria > Bacillota > Clostridia > Oscillospirales > Oscillospiraceae > JAFRPC01. The sequence goes on from JAFPFL010000004.1 coordinate 3,102, forward strand.
GTGGTCTTCGATCTTTTCGCGGGAGAGAACGGTCCCGCGGTTCAACATCAGGTATTCCAGAATTGCATATTCGCGCGCAGAGAGCGGGATCTCCTCCCCTGCCCGGCGCACGGTCTTCGCGGCGTAGTCGAGCGTCAGGTCGGCAACGCGCAGCACGTTGTCGGCGCTGCCGGCTGCCTTTCTCGTCATAGCCCGCAGGCGGGCGGAGAGCTCCGCGAGAGAAAAGGGCTTGATCAGGTAGTCGTTTGCGCCGCTGTCAAGGCCGCGCACGCGGTCGGCGACGGAATCCCGCGCGGTCAGAAAGAGGACCGGCGTCTGCCGCCCGGCGTCACGGAGGCTCCGCAAAACCGCGTAGCCGTCCGCCTTCGGCATCATAATATCCAGCACGACCGCGTCGTAGTCCGTATAGGAGAGGATCTGGATCGCCTCCGCCCCGTCGAAGCAGGCGTCCACGCTGCTGCCCTCCGCCTGCAGGTGCCTGCAGATGATCTCATTCAGGTCCTGCTCGTCTTCCACAATCAGGTATCGCACATTCTGTCCTCCTTCCCGGTTTTTTCTGATATGATTATAGCACAGGGCCGGTTGTTTTGCACGGATTTTTCGGATATTTTTCAGGCTGACGCGGATGGATGCAGATTGTCTTGAAAACGGCGGCGGAATCTGATAGAATGAATCAAATCGCGGCGGCCTGCGGCTCGGGCGGCATGGCTGCGGCACACGGACAGCCAGAGGAGGACGAACGATGGAATACATTCGGGTGACGAAGGAAAATCTCGACAAGGAGCACATTTGCTGCGCGATCTCCAACAACAAAGACGTCCAGGTTTCCTCCAAGAAAAGCTGGATGGCGAAATGCTTTGACGACGGGCTTGTGTTTTTGAAGAGCGCCGAGCGCGGAAAGTGCTTCATCGAATACATTCCCGCCGAAAACGCCTGGGTCCCGATCCTCGCCGACGGCTATGTGTATATCGACTGCTTCTGGGTCTCCGGCGCCCTGAAGGGGCACGGATATTCCAACGATCTGCTGAGCGCCTGCATCGAGGATGCAAAAGCCGCGGGCAAGGCGGGTCTGTGCGTGCTCTCGTCGGCAAAAAAGAAGCCGTTTTTATCCGATCCGAAGCACCTTGCATACAAGGGGTTCCGCGTGGCGGACGTCTCCGACTGCGGCATCAACCTGATGTATCTCCCGTTTGATGAAAATGCCGCCGTCCCGAAATTCAAGGAATGCGCAAGGCATCCGAAAACCGACCTGCCGGGCTACGTTCTGTATTACACGAACCAGTGCCCGTTCAACGGGAAATACGTGCCGATCCTGGAGCAGACGGCGCAGACGCATCAGATCCCGTTTCAGGCGATCCGCCTGGAAACCAGGGAAGAAGCCCAGTCTGCGCCGACGCCCTGCACAAGCTACGCCCTGTTTTACAACGGCGAATGGCTGACCAACGAGCAGCAGAACGATACGAAGTTCCTGAAGCTGGTGCAGAGCCGGGCGTGAGGGCAGCCGGACAGAAGGAACTGCAATGCAGCCGCTTCAGAGAATGCGTATGACAAAAATGAGAAGCCGAAACGGCTTCTCATTTTTCGTTATGGGCGTGTTTTGATTGCTCTTTTCCCGTATGGCACGGGGTCAGGGTTCGCCGCCTGTCTGCGCAGGCAGGAAGCAGTAGGCGCCGTATTTCCGGTCGGTTTCGCGGATGGCGTCCTCTGACCGTTCGAAATACAGATCCAGAATCTGACTGTCCTCCATGGGGTTCTCCTCTATTGTGAAGCGCTTCGATGCGCATTGGGCGGCGCACAGGCCGGCATGCATGGCCTGCGGAGCTTCCGAGCCTCTCGCCCAAACGCATTCTACTATCATAGACAAGCCGAGAGCGGGTTTGGTTGCTCGAAAAATTGAAAAAATCATAAAAATCCCCGCCGGCACGAAGCTGTGCAGGCAGGGATCGTTCATTCAGTTCGTTTGCTCCGGTGTTTCCGGGTCCTCCGGGAGGTAGAGCATGGGATAGCGGACGCGGTCGACACGGATCAGGATGACTGCCATGAGGATGGA
>JAFPFL010000020.1 GCA_017425545.1 Oscillospiraceae bacterium
AGCGTGTAGACCATCGTCAGCGTGCTGACCAGTTCCACGTTCGGCAGGACCTCCAGGACCTGCTTCGAGGAAAACTGAATGACGGCCAGCAGGGGAAAGAGGATCAGATGAAAGAGGGTCAGCCTCTGCGGGCCGGCGTCAACCTTGCGTGGCTTCAAGAGAATAGGTTGCGCCTTCGACGATCGGCGTCTGGTCAACGCCCTTTTCAGCCTTGCTGCTGTTCACGTAGAAGGCCCAGAACATGCGGTTCGTTTCGTAGTCGAGCGTTTCGCCGCAGACCGTCTTGACGTAGAGGCCGAACTTGCCCTCGTCGCCGTCGATCAGCTTCAGAGCCTGCAGGGCTTCGCCGACGGTATCCTCGGCGGTATGGATCTGGCAGGACGCCGTCTTGCCGCTCGAGGTCGTGACCGAGAAGGTAAAGGTGACAGGACCTTCGCCGAGCTCAGCCGGAAGCTGCTCCACGGTGAGCTGGCGCTCCCCAGCCGTTTCGCCCGCTGCAGCGTTTTGCGCCGCGGCGGAAGGATTCTTCTTTGCACATCCGGTCAGCGCCGCCGCCGCAAGCAGCACCGTCAGGATGAGGCAGACAAGAACCGTGAAAAATCTTCGTTTCATGTTGCGTTCTCCTTTTTCTGATTTCAGACCGCCTCCCGGGCGGTCCGTGTCTGGCAAAGGCTCTGCCGCACCCGGGAAGCGAAACCTTCCCGACAGGGAGAACCCTGTCCCGGAGCTCGCGGCGGCGGCAAAGGCCCGGGCCGGTCTTCCGGCTGACGGCGGAGCGGGACAGCCTTCTCGGAGCGTTCCAATGGCGTTCTGCCCTGCGGCGGGCAGCGTCCCGTTCAAAGATGCCGCATACGGCCACGGTCTGGCGCAGGCCTCGCACCTGCTTCCCGATTGAGTGCCGAAGCACACCCTGCTTTGCATGGGCATGATAGCACATCCGCGCGCAAAAAGCAAGACGCGGGCCGATTCTCGGCCCGCGCCAGCGTTTCTTTTTCGGGGGACTGTCCGTCCCTTACATGTATTGCTTCAGTTCCTCGGGCGCAGTCGCGGGATCGACCGACGCCGTCATCGTGAAGGAAACGGCGTTCATCTCGCCGAAGCGTCTGCACCAGTCGCAGAACCGCGCCATCTCCATCGGATCGTCGGTGCCGATCAGATGATGGATGCTCTTGAGGAAGATGTGCGTAATGTCGAAGTTGCCCGCGTGCAGGCCGGAGATAAAGGCCTTGAGGGCGACCGCGCCATCTAACTCGTAGGCCTGGTATTCGATCAGGCGCACCTTGTAGTTGACGTCATAACGCAGCTTGTTGCCGCGCTCGATGCAGACGACGCTGCCGCTCTCGTGTTCCACAGCCTCGTTGAGCTTGCGGACCATCTCTTTTGTCTTGCCGGAGCCGCTCAGGCCGGCGTACAGCTTAACCATGGGAAATCTCCTCCTAAGATCAGTCTGGTATTTGTGTTCAGTTCGTATAACCCGGCTTGCCGAGAAGCTGGAACATGTTCCGCTTGTAGAATTCCACGCCGGGCTGGTTGAAGGGGTTGACCCCGAGCATGTAGGCAGAGATGCCGCAGCTGAGCTCGAAGAAGTAGAAGAGCTCGCCGAGCGTGCGGTCGCAGACCTCGTCGTTCTGAATCAGGATGACCGGCACGCCGCCGTCGGTGTGCGCGGCGAGGGTGCCCAGGAAGGCCTGCTCCTCGACGAAGTCGAGGCTCTTGCCCTCCAGATAGTTCAGCCCGTCGAGATCCTTCCAGTCCATCTCGATCATCGTCTTTTTGCGCGGCGGCGCGAAGCGCACCACGGTCTCAAACAGGGAACGCTCGCCCTGCTGGATCATCTGACCCATCGAGTGCAGGTCGGCGGTGAACTCCAGGGAGAAGGGGAAGACGCCCTTGCCGTCCTTGCCCTCAGATTCGCCGAAGAGCTGCTGCCACCAGCCGCCCATCAGCTTGAAGGAGGGCTCGTAGCTCGTCAGGATCTCGATCTTCTTGCCGCGCCGGTAGCAGAGGTTGCGTGCCGCCGCGTAGAGCCACGCCGGGTTCTCGAAGGACAGGGCGGCCATATCGCGCTGGGCGGAGGCCGCGCCGAACATGACCTCGCTGATGTCCATGCCGGCCACAGCCATCGGCAGCAGGCCGACCGCGGTCAGGACCGAATAGCGGCCGCCGACGTCGGGCGGAATGACGAAGGTCTCATAGCCCTCCTCGCGGGCCATCTGGCGCAGGGCTCCCTTTTCCGGATCGGTGGTCACGAAAATGCGCTTTTTCGCCTCGTCCGCGCCGTATTTGCGCTCGAGCATCCACTTGAGCGCGCGGGTCGCGATCGCGGGCTCGGTCGTCGTGCCGGACTTGGAGATGATGTTGATCGAGAAGTTCTTGCCCTCGAGCATGGCGCAGAGCTCCTGCCAGGCGCGGGTGGAGAGGTTGTTGCCGGCGAAGAAGATCTGGGGATCCTTGCCGCGCAGGTTGTGGTTCTGACCCTGCACGAGCTCGATCGCGGCGCGCGGGCCAAGATAGCTGCCGCCGATGCCGACCACCACGAAGATATCCGAGTTCTCGCGGATGCGCCTGGCGGCGGCACGGATGCGGGTCATTTCCGCAGTCTCCTCAAAGACCGGGAGCTTCATCCAGCCCAGATAGTCGCTGCCTGGGCCTTTGCCCTGCGTCAGGGTCTGCCATGCCGCGAGCGTTTCTTTTTCCAATGCGAGCAGGTCGTTCAGCGTATATTCGCCCCAGAGATTGGAAATATCTACATTCAGCAAGATAAGCACCTCACAATAAATGGTATTGTATGTTCTGCCGTTTCTATCATAACCGATTTCCGACCGGAAAACAATGGGTAAATCCCGGAAACCGGAAGAAAATTTCCGCGGTGCGGGGATCATAGCCGTTTTCACTGCCCGGCGCGGACCGCCGCGGCCGCCTCGCCGCCTGTTCCTGCTCGCGCGGGCGGCCGGAAAAAGCGGTCCCGCGCGCCGCTTTCCCTGGCGGGCAGGCGCGCATTTTTCGGGAAGCGGTCACATTTTGTCTTGACTTCGCCGGACGTTTTTTGTATAGTATATATGGAAATTGTCTCTTATAGAGTCTAATCTTTTCATAGTTGGTTACTTCATAACCGAAATGCGCTGCATGCGCAGACTTGTGAAACGATCCGTAAGAGTAGTAATAGTATTGATTACTGTATAGACTCTGTAGGTCCAATGCCCGCCGTTTTCCGGAACCTGACTTACCCGGAAGCGGGACCGGCGTATCCGGGAGCGTTCACAGGCCGCGCGGCCTGTGATTTTTTTCTATCTTTTTGATTGTGGGGTGATCTCACATGTGTGTGAATGATTGCAGTCTCGATCAGAGCCGGGCTCCGATCTACGAGGCGCTGCAGACCTTCCGCCAGATGCGCGTCGTGCCCTTCGACGTCCCCGGCCATAAGCATGGCCGCGGCAACCCGGAGATGACCGCCTTCCTGGGCGAAAAGTGCGTCTCGATCGACGTCAACTCTATGAAGCCGCTCGACAACCTCTGCCACCCGGTCTCCGTGATCCGGGACGCCGAGGACCTGGCCGCCGACGCCTTCGGCGCGGCGCACGCCTTTCTGATGGTCGGCGGCACGACCTCGTCCGTGCAGACGATGGTCCTGTCCACCTGCAAGCGCGGGGATAAGATCATCCTCCCGCGCAACGTCCACCGTTCCGTCATCAACGCCCTGGTCCTCTGCGGCGCGGTGCCGGTCTACGTCAACCCCGAGGTCGATGACCGGCTCGGCATCTCGCTCGGCATGCGGCGCGAGCAGGTGGCCAAGGCGATCCGCGAGCACCCGGACGCGGTCGCCGTCCTGGTCAACAACCCAACCTATTACGGCGTCTGCTCGGACCTCAAGGCGATTACGAAGATGGCCCACGAGGCCGGCATGTACTGCCTGGCCGACGAGGCCCACGGCACGCACTTCTACTTCGGCGCGGGCATGCCGATCTCCGCGATGGAGGCCGGCGCGGACATGTCCGCCGTCTCGATGCACAAGTCCGGCGGCAGCCTGACCCAGTCGAGCTTCCTGCTGATCGGGCCGAACATGAACCAGGGCCACGTCCGCCAGATCATCAACCTGACGCAGACGACCTCCGGCTCCTATCTGCTCATGTCCTCGCTGGACATCAGCCGCCGGAATCTGGCCCTGCGCGGCCGCGACATCTTCGCCAAGGTCGTCACGATGGCCGACTACGCCCGCGAGGAGGTCAACGCGATCGGCGGCTACTACGCCTTCGGCAAGGAAATGGTCAACGGCGACTCGATCTTCGACTTCGACCCGACGAAGCTGTCGATCCACACACGCGACATCGGCCTGGCCGGCATCGAGGTCTATGACATCCTCCGCGACGAATACGACATCCAGATCGAATTCGGCGACATCGGCAATATCCTGGCCTACCTCTCCATCGGCGACCGCATCCAGGAGATCGAGCGCCTGGTCTCCGCTCTCGCGGAGATCCGCCGCCGCTACCAGCGCGACGGCTCCGGCCTGCTGGATACCGAGTATCTGGATCCCGAGGTCGTCTGCAGCCCGCAGGAGGCCTTCTACGCCAAAAAGAAGTCGGTCCCGATCGACGAGAGCGTCGGCCTGGTCTGCTCGGAGTTCGTCATGTGCTATCCTCCCGGCATCCCGATCCTCGCCCCGGGCGAACGCATCACGCAGGACATTCTGGACTATATCAAATTTGCCAAAGCCAAAGGCTGCTCCATGACCGGCCCGGAGGACCCGGACATTTTGCGGCTGAACGTTCTGGCGTAGAATAGGCAATCGTTGAATCGGCAATCGGCTGCAGGAGAACGACGGAGGCTATCTATGGAAGATTACCGGGACTTAGTTGTATGGCAAAAGAGCATGGAGCTTGTAAAGATTGTCTATGCACTTTCCAAGCAGCTTCCGAAAGTTGAATGCCCTGATTCATTCGATATCTTACAAACAGGAATAATTCCGCAATAAGCACCCGGCGATCTCCTATTGCCTGCTGCCTATTGCCTACAAAGGAGGCCCCCATGGAACTCTGGTTTTCCGAATTCCACGCGCCGGACGTGCAGCATTCGCTGCGCGTGAACCGGCAGCTGTTTTCGATGCAGAGCAATTTCCAGCGGATCGACATCTTCGAGACGCCGGAATTCGGCCGCGTCCTTGCCCTGGACGGCAACGTCCAGCTCACCGAGCGCGACGAGTTCATCTACGACGAGATGATCACCCACGTGCCGATGGCGGTCCACCCGAACATCCACGACGTGCTGGTCATCGGCGCCGGCGACGGCGGCGTCGTCAAGGAGCTCGCCCGCTACGAGACCATCCGCCGCATCGACCTCGTCGAGATGGACCCTGAGGTCGTCAAGGCCTGCCGCGCCTACCTGCCGGAGAACGCCTCCCGACTCGACGACGCGCGCGTGCATATCTACTACGATAACGCCCTGCGCTTCATCCGCCGCGCCGCCGAGCAGTACGACCTGATCATCGTCGACTCGACCGACCCCTTCGGCCCCTCCGAGGGCTATTTCACCCGCGAGTTCTACGGCATCTGCTACAACGCTCTGCGCGAGGACGGCATCATGGTCAACCAGCAGGGCAGCCCCTTCTACAAACACGACGCCGAGGCCATGCAGCGCTCCCACCAGCGCATCGCCCAGACCTTCCCGGTCTGCCGCGTCTACCAGGCCCATATCCCGACCTATGCCGCGGGCTACTGGCTCTTCGGCTTCGCGAGCAAGAAATATCACCCCGTCGACGACCTCGACGCCGAAGCCTGGAAAAAGCTGAACCTGCAGACCAAGTACTATACGACCAAGCTGCACAAGGGCGCGTTCTATCTGCCCGCCTTCCTGGAGCGGATGCTGGAGGAGGTCGAGACCAAATGAAACGGAACGTAGAGACCTTCATCGGCTGCGACGCCTCCTACAAGGACGCAAAGCTCGTTCTCTTCGGCGCGCCCTTTGATTCCACCACCAGCTTTCGGCCCGGCGCCCGCTTCGGCTCGGCCGCCATGCGGCACGAGAGCTTCGGCCTCGAGACCTGGAGCCCCTACCAGGAAAAGGACCTCTGCGACACGGCCGTTTTTGACAGCGGCGACCTCGAGCTCTGCTTCGGCTCCGCGGAGTCGGCCCTTGCCGACATCGAAGCGCGGGCCGCGCAGATCCTCAGGGACGGGAAAAGGCCGGTCCTGCTCGGCGGCGAGCACCTGGTCACCCTCGGCGCCGTCCGCGCGGCCGCGAAGAAATACCCGAACCTGCATATCATCCACTTTGACGCCCACGCCGACCTCCGCGACGACTACCTCGGCGCGAAGCTCAGCCATGCCTGCGTCATCCGCCGCTGCCACGACATTCTCGGCGACCATCGGATTCACTCGTTCTGCATCCGCTCCGGCGACCGCAGCGAGTTCGAGTTCGCAATGAAGCACACCGAGCTCCATCTCTTCGATTTCGACGGCCTTGACATGCTCTGCGCCCGGCTGATCGCCGAAAACGCGCCGGTCTACCTGACCGTCGACCTGGACTGCCTCGATCCTTCCGTCTTTCCCGGCACCGGGACCCCGGAGGCCGGCGGCGTGAGCTTCCCGGAGCTGCTGACCGCGATCCTGCAGGTCGCCCAGCTCAACGTCGTCGCGGCCGACCTCAACGAGCTGGCCCCGATGCTCGACCCCAGCGGCGTCAGCACTGCCACGGCGTGCAAGGTTTTGAGAGAGCTGCTGCTCGCTTTGCTCGCCGGTTAAACGGAATGAAACTATGAAAATATGAAAGTATGAAACTATTGTGGTATGGTTCAAATTGCCATTTGAACCATGCAAATGATAGTGGAGGTTGGAATGAAGCAGGATAAAATGGCGGAGCTCTCTTTAGATTTTGGAATTGAGATTATGCGTCTTTCTCATTGGCTGGAACAGCAGAATGAGCGGGTCGCTTCCTATCAGGTCTGCAAAAGCGGGACCTCTATCGGAGCAAATATCCGCGAAGCTCACTATGCTCAGAGTAAGCCTGATTTTGTTTCCAAACTGCAAATCGCGCTAAAGGAAACCAATGAAACCTATTATTGGCTGGAGCTGCTGCAAGGCGCGAAGTATATCTCCAAGGAAACCTTTGCTCGTCTGTCTGATCCCTGCAACGAATTGCGCGTGCTGCTGATCAAATCAATTAACACTGCAAAACAAAACATGAAAAGCAATGAATGATCCCGTCTTTTCCCTTTTTCAATTCGCAGAATTGAAAAATTCCTCAATATTTTCATAATTTCATAGTTTCATATTTTCATTTGAATATAAGGAGGAAAAACCATGAGCAGAGTTTTAGTCATCGGCTGCGGCGGCGTCGCCAACGTCGCCATCCGCAAGTGCTGCATGCTGCCGGAGATCTTCTCCGAGCTGTGCATCGCCAGCCGCACCAAGTCAAAGTGCGACGATCTGGCCGCCGAGCTGGCCCCCGTCACGGCCACGAAGCTCACCACAGCCCAGGTCAACGCCGATTCCGTGGACGAGCTGTGCGCCCTCATCAACAGCTACAAGCCCGATCTCGTCATGAACATTGCCCTGCCGTACCAGGATCTGACGGTCATGGAGGCCTGCCTTGCCTGCAAGGTCAACTACATGGACACCGCCAACTACGAGCCTGAGAATACCGACGATCCCGAATGGAAGGCCGCCTATGAAAAGCGCTGCAGGGAGAAGGGCTTCTCCGCGCTGTTCGACTACAGCTACCAGTGGGCCTACCGCGAGAAGTTCGAGAAGGCCGGCCTGACGGCTCTGCTCGGCTGCGGCTTCGACCCCGGCGTCAGCCAGGCCTACTGCGCTTACGCCAAGAAGCATGAGTTTGACGAGATCGACACGATCGACATCCTCGACTGCAACGGCGGCGACCACGGCTATCCCTTCGCCACCAACTTCAACCCCGAGGTCAACCTCCGCGAGGTCTCCGCGCCCGGCTCCTACTG
>JAFPFL010000021.1 GCA_017425545.1 Oscillospiraceae bacterium
GCACGGCGTATGTGTTCAAAAGGACGACATGCAGGAGATCTATGCTGAGCTGAAGGATACTCAGATGTTGGTGCTTGCCTCGCCGATCTACTATCACGGTATCAGCGGGCAACTGAAATGCGCAGTCGATCGTTTTTATTCCGCGCTTTACCCCAAAGCGCCGGAAACACTTAGGAAAGTTGCCATGTTCCTGAGTTCCGGTGATCCGGACATGTATGATGGCGCCAAATTTTCTTATGATGGTGATTTTCTTGGTTATCTTGGATTGGAAGATATGGGGATCATCACGAATCACGACAAGGACTGCTTAGCGGCGGTCAGGCAAATGGCGACATCTTTGTAAAGCAAGCAAAAAACTGTAGCCTGATATCATTATATCGGCTATCTCAAAAAACAAAGAAAAAACCTCGAAATCGTGAGATTTCAAGGTTTTCCTGATGGCAGGGGCACAAGGACTTGAACCCTGAGCCTACGGTTTTGGAGACCGCCGCTCTACCAATTGAGCTATACCCCTATATGGTGGGCCTTCGGGGACTCGAACCCAGGACCGACCGGTTATGAGCCGGCTGCTCTAACCAACTGAGCTAAAGGCCCAAATTCGGATCGGACACTGGACCGATTGAACGGTGGTATTATAACGCATCTGTCTGTAAAAATCAAGATGTATTTTCAAGAAAATACGCTATTATCGAAATGTCCCTTAACACCCTTGCTCGGCAGATGCAGTTCCCTATGCGCGGCAGCATATTCTGCCGCGCATAGGGAGTTTCTTTTTTTGATACGTTCTAATATGATACGCTCTTATCAGTACGGCAATTGCCTGTCCGATTCAGCGAATGCGATTGCCTGCATCGTCTGCGCAGGCGTCGAGCAGATTGTCGCCGCCGATTACGCAGACGTTCGCCTGCTCAAACACGCGGTCAAGCAGATCGCAGTAGCGAAGCAGATCATCATAGGTCGCATGCAGAAGCTCTGCTCTTCTGATCCGTTTCTGCGAAAGGGTAACGCCGCGAAGAACCGTCTCAGCCGTCGCACGGCTCATACGGTCCGGAGAGAGCACCGGCTCAGAGTCCGAAACCGTGCCGATCATCAGCTGGTCGAAGGATTCACCGCGCTTGCAGAAGCCGCGCAGATATTCCGCACAGCCGCGATAGATCCGCATGGTGCGCGCAGGATTCGGATCGCGGTAAGAATAGCAGAACAGCATTCCGAACGGCGAGACGCCCATGCCGGAGCCGTAAGCGCCGCCCTGCACACGAACTTCATTCCAAAGGTAGTTGAGCGAAAGGATCTTTGCGGCCAGCGCAAAGCTTCCGTGATAGGCTGCATCGAAGCGATTGAGGTTTCCGCCTGTAGCGGCATAGGCGACGCCTGCCGGAATCGAGATCGCATCACGAACGATCTGCGGCTCCTGCACCGTGATTGTCGGGCCGACTTCTTTCCCGCCCATGCCGAAAATCAGGGCTTCGATCCGTTCGGGATCCAGGTTTCCGGTAACGGCAAGCGTCAGCGGAAGCGAGGCGAGCTTCTGCATAATCGGCTCAATGTCGCGAAGGATTGCTTCCGAATCGAACTGTTCTGTCATGACACGGAGATAGCGATAAATCCCGTAGCCGTTGGCGGCGTCCGTTGCGGCAGACTCTGCGCTGGACTTGGACAGCGCATGCTGGAACGCATAGCGATTTCCGCCGCGAACGATCGCCTGCTGTGCATCGAGCCAGCACTGACGGACGATCTCGCGGATCGCTTCCGGATGGTTCAGCTCGGTCTCGAGCAGAATCTCGCGGAGTAGAGAGATCGCATGATCAGCGTTCTGCTCCAGAACGCTGCAGGTCGCCAGCAGATAACAAACCGCGTGGTCCGGGTCATTGGCTTTCGAGATCGGAACGACGGAAAAGTCCAGATTGCCTAGCCAGGTCTTCACTTCACGCTGCAGAAGCTCTCTGCTGCTCTTCTTCGTCGGCAGCTTGCCGAGCAGCTCCGTGAGCAGGCTCACCGCGGGCAGCCGGTCGACCGAAATCGGCGGGAGCGCAAAGTACAGATTCAGATACACTGTGCCGGGAGTGCTGATCTGAGGACGAAGCACGCGAACAGCGCCGAGCATTTCCTCCGGGCAATCCGTCCAGAGCGGCTCTGGGGAAAGATCGCTGCGGTTCAGATGCGGGATCTTTGCAAGCGCTTCGGCTGTATCGCTCTCCTGCTGCCAGGCAGCCAGCTCTTTCTGTTCTCTGCGGATCTGCTCTTTTTCAGCCTCGCCCCAATTGCCGGCAATCTCGTTGAGCTTTGCCTGCGAAGCAGCAGCCTTTTCCGCGCCGAGCGTATTCGAGGGAAGCATGTTCAGGATCGCCATGCCGTTGTCGTTGAGGAAGACGTCCTCCAAAAGGTCTGCATAATAGCTGCTGTCCAGCTTCTCGCGGAGAGACGCAAAGACGTCCGCCAGATCCAGCTTCTGCGCAGGATTGCCGCCATAGAGCCAGGAATCCGCCGCGCGAATTGCGAGAATGATGCCAAGCGGCTCTTTCCGCTCGCGGCTTTCAAACTCGAGACGGTTCAGGCTCGCGGTCAGCTCAGACTTGTCAAGACCGTCGGAGAGCGCCTTCCGGAAAATTGCCTGCAGAGCAGCCTTCATGCCCGGAAGCTGCTCTTCCCTGCAGTTGCGAACCTGCAGATACATCGTGGGCTGCGCGAGACCGTCTTCGATCTCAACCTGGAGATCCTCGCCAAGACCTTGTTCAAGAACGGCGCGGGTGATCGGCGCGGTGTTGGAACCCGCGATCGCATCGATCAGGACCTGAAGCGCCGTCGTGCGTTCGATATCTTCCCAGCTGCTCACGATTTTGCCGATGCCGAAGTTCGCCTTTGCGGTCTTGTCATCATCCGGAGAGATTTCATAGTCAACTGTCATCTCCGCACCGGAGATCGGCTTCTGGAGCGGGATCAGCGGGGTCTTCACACCGCGGTCGAACCGGCTGAGGTATTCCCCGTCGATGACCTTCAGCGCAGCTTCCAAATCAACAGAGCCGTCGAGCACGATTTTCGCGTTCGTGGGATGATAGAAGCGGCGGTGGCTGGCAACAAAGTGCTCATAGGTCAGTTCTGGAATATGCTCCGGGTCTCCGCCGGAGCAGAAGCCATAGGTCGTATCCGGGTAGAGCATCCGGTTCATTTTTGTATAGAACAGCTCATCCGGCGAGGAGAACGCGCCCTTCATTTCGCCGTAGACAACGCCGACGCGGTTGACCTCGCCGGACTCGTCGAGCTCGTAATGCCAGCCCTCCTGGCGGAAGATATTCGGGTTGTGATAGATGTTCGGGAAAAAGACGGCGTCCAGATAAACCCGCATCAGGTTATAAAAGTCCTTGTCGTTGCGGCTGGAAACCGGATAAATGGTCTTATCCGGGAAGGTCATTGCGTTCAGGAAGGTGTTCAAGGAGCCTTTCAGCAGCTCGACAAACGGGTCCTTGACCGGATACTTCTCAGATCCGCACAAAACAGAGTGCTCGATAATATGGAATACGCCTGTGTCATCCTCCGGTACCGTCTGGAATCCGACGCAGAAGGTCTTGTTGACGTCAGGGCGGTCGATCCAGATCAGTTCAGCGCCGGTCTTATCATGCTCCAGCTGGTAGAGCGTGCCACTGAGCACAGGGACCTCAACTGCATTCTTGACGGTAAACCCGGCGAGCTTGTTTCCGATGGTAAGTGTCATCCTGATTCCTCCAATCGTATTTTGTATCGTGTGTAATCCGATTATAGCATGAGGCAGGACTGGATGCAAGCTTTTCCGGGGCAAAACGGCTCGTTTGCACATATGACATATAAAAGTTTTTCAAGTTGAAAACCTCGGTTTTCCCTTGCTCACTGTTCCTCAAATGTGATATAATACTCTCGTAAGAAAGGAGTTGTCACCATGCAGCTAAACTTTTTCGGCGCTGACCGCGCCGTGACCGGTTCCTGCCACGGGCTGACCGTCGGCGGTTACCGCCTTTTGATCGACTGCGGCCTCCAGCAAGGCCGCGACGAGATCGACAACCGTTTATTTCCGTTTGCAGCAAATCAGATCGATGACGTGATCATCACGCATGCACATATCGACCACACGGGGCGCATTCCTCTTCTGGTCAAGCAGGGATTTCGCGGCAGGATCTTTGCAACCGAAATGACCTGCCGTCTCATGCGGATCATGCTGCTCGATTCTGGGCATATCCAGGAAGCAGAAGCGGAATATGAAAACCGGAAACGTGCACGTTCCGGAAAAAACCCGTTCGAGCCGCTCTATACGATCGCAGACGTCGAGGAATCGCTAAAGCTCCTCGTCCCTGTAGATTACGATACGCCCTTCAAAATCAACGAGAACGTCACCTTTCAATTTACAGACGCCGGTCATCTGCTTGGATCCGCCTATGTTCAACTCTGGGTAACTGAGGGCAGCGAGACGCGCAAGCTGGTCTTCTCCGGCGACATCGGCAATGTGGATCAGCCCGTCATTAAAGACCCTGCCCCTGTTTCCGGGGCTGACTACGTGATCATGGAATCCACCTACGGAGACAGAAACCACGAGCAGCCGGACGACTACTGCACCGTTCTGACAGATATTCTCCGGCGCACCTTCAGCCGCGGCGGGACCGTGCTGATTCCTTCTTTTGCAGTTGGAAGAACGCAGGAACTGCTGTATTTCTTCCGGGAGATCAAGCAGCGGAATCTCCTTCCGGAGTTCCCGGATTTCCCGATCGTCGTGGACTCTCCCCTGTCCGTGGAAGCAACGCAAATATACTCGAGTGATCTGAGCGGATATCTGGACGATGAGGCGGCTGCACTTATCCGTTCCGGCTCTCAGCTCTTTTCCGTCAGCAACACCCGTCTCGTTGTCACGTCGGACGAATCCAAAGCCCTGAACGCGGACAGAACGCCCAAGGTCATCATCGCCGCATCCGGCATGTGTGACGCCGGCAGGATCCGCCATCATCTGAAACACAACCTCTGGAGGCCAGAGTGCGCTGTTGTCTTCGTTGGATTCCAGGCATACGGAACGCTCGGAAGGGCTCTGCAGG
This sequence comes from Oscillospiraceae bacterium, assembly GCA_017425545.1. GTDB lineage: Bacteria > Bacillota > Clostridia > Oscillospirales > Oscillospiraceae > JAFRPC01. The sequence continues at coordinate 5,052 of JAFPFL010000021.1, forward strand.
AGGGAAAAAAGACGGTCAAGCTCTTCGGCGAGGAGGTTCAGGTCCGCGCATCGATCGAAACCTTCCAGGGCCTGAGCTCTCATGCGGATCACGATCACCTGATTGCCTGGGCGGAGCAGTTTGCAAAGCACGCCCCCAAGCAGGTTTTCGTGGTTCACGGAGATGCTCCTGTCGCGGAGCAGTTCTCCGAGGAGCTCTGCAACCGCGGGCTTCCGGCGCATGCGCCGCTCTACAGAGAATGCTTTGACCTGATTTCCGACCGCATTACCTTCGAGGGAGAAAAGCCCGCGAAAAAACGCGCGGCGATCGCAGGCTCGCCCGAATACCGGGCGCTCGAGGAAGCCGGTAAACAGTTGGAAGACGTCATTCGAGAGAATAAAGGCCTCTGCAACCGGGAGCTTCGGAAATTCACCGCCCAGCTGCAAAACCTCATCCAGGCATGGAGACGCAAGAACAATTGATCAAAGGAACGCCCGTTCAGTCGACGAACTGAGCGGGCGTTCCTTTCTGTTTATTCTGTTTTGGAGGATGACGGCTCATCCGTCTCCGATGCTTCGTCCGGTTCCTCTTCCTCAGCCTCGATCTGCTTGATGATACATTCGTTGCCCTTCAGCAGCCAGGTTTCTCCGCTGTGGCAGTAAGGACACTCGCGGCCGTATTTAACCGTCTCGTAGGTCCGCTTGCAGTTGTCGCACCAGGTGACTGCAGGGATGGTCTCCAGAATCAGCGTCGAGTCCTTTAAGATCGGGTGGCGAGGCTTGAAATAGTCCCAGCATTCCACGAAATAATCGGTCAGAATGCCGGACACCTCGCCGACCTGCAGGGTCACAGAGCCGATTTTGCTCAGGTGTTCCTCTTTCGCGGTCTCATCGAGGGTCTTGGCCAGGTGCAGGACGATTCCCATTTCGTGCAAGGCCGTTTCCCTCCGTCAGTCCTTCATCAGTTCTTCCACGCTCACGGAGTTGCCGGTGTGCGGCATCTTCATCTTGCGAGCGGAAACCGCCTTCTTGTAGGCGCGGCGCTTGGCGCGCATGATCTTCGCGTCCTTCGAGCCGCTGTTCAGAATGATCTTGAAGGCTCTGGGGATCGCGTAAGCGGCCAGGCCACCGACCTTGTCTTCAGCGCGGCGCATCGTGGAATTCTTCGGGTGATCGCGGACCAGGTGGATCGCGTCAAACTCGCAGCGCGTCGTGCAGAGGCCGCAGCCGATGCACTTGTTCGGGTCCACAACGCTCCGGCCGCAGCTCAGGCAGCGGGAGGCCTCGGTGTGGACCTGTTCCTCGCTCAGAATGCCGCGCGGATCGGAGAAACCGTCGTGGTCAAAGTCAGGACGCGTGGGCGGGACCTGTCTCTGCGCGTGGTCGTAGGAGTCGATGGCCACGTTGTCACGGTCAAGCGGCTTGAAATAGCGTCGGTCGCGGGCCAGCGTCTGCGGAACGTTGTTCTTCGAGACGAAACGGGCGAGGGATTCGGCAGCCTCGTGGCCCTGGCCGATCGCGTCGATCACGAACTTCGGGCCGGTGTAGACATCGCCGCCGACGAAGATCGCCGAGTCGTCCGTCTGATAGGTGAACTTGTCAGCGACCGGGTAGTTGCCGTGCCAGAATTTGACCTGCGTTCCGTCAAGCAGCTTGCCCCATTCGATCGACTGACCGATCGCGAAGACGATGTGGTCTGCCTCGACCGTGACCGTCTCGCTTTCGTCGTATTTCGGAGAGAACTTCTTCGTCTCGGGATCGATCGTGGAGGTGCAGCGCTTGAAAACGATGCCGGAAACGTGGCCGTTTTCATCGGTCAGGACCTGCTTCGGGCCCCAGGAGGGCTGGATGCGGACGAGCTCTTCCTCTGCTTCCTGAATCTCCTCGGGGGACGCGGGCATGGTCTCACGGGATTCCAGGCAGTACATGGATACCTGCTCCGCGCCAAGGCGATGCGCAGTTCTGGCGCAGTCGATGGCAACGTTGCCGCCGCCGACCACAACGACCTTGCCCTTCAGCTCAGGCGCCTTGCCGCCGAGCGCATCGGCGAGGAAGTCCACGGCGATGGAGGTTCCGGCCGCCTTCTCGTTTTCGACGCCGGGCAGCTTGCCGCCCTGGCAGCCGATGGCAATGTAAAAAGCCTCGTAGCCCTGTTCCTTGAGCTGCGCAATCGTGACGTCCTTGCCGACCTCAACGCCGCAGCGAATCTCAACGCCGAGCTGACGAATGACGTCGATTTCGGCGTCAATGACGTCCTTTTCGAGCTTGAAAGACGGGATGCCGTATGTCATCATGCCGCCGGGCTTCTCGTTTTTCTCAAATACCGTGGGATGATAGCCTCTGGAGGCCAGATAGTAGGCGCAGCTCAGACCGGCCGGTCCGGCGCCGATGATTGCGATCTTCTGATCCCATTCGCCGCTGACGCGGTTGATCAGCTTCTTGGGCACATAACGGGTCTCCGCATGCAGGTCGCGCTCGGCAAGGAACTTCTTCACGTCGTCAATCGCAACGGGCTTATCGATCGTGCCGCGGGTGCAGGCGTCCTCGCAGCGCTTGTTGCAGACGCGTCCGCAGATCGCCGGGAAGGGGTTCTCGCGCTTGATCAGCGCAAGGGCCTCATCGTAGCGGCCTTCTTTGGCCATCTTCAGATAGCCCTGAACAGGGACGTGCGCCGGGCATGCGGCCTTGCAGGGGGAAGTACCGGTCTTGTGGGTGTTAACGCGGGCGCTGTCGCGGTAGTTCTCATCCCAGGCATACTTGCCCCAGCGGATCTTGTCCGGGAGGATGGAAATCGGATATTCGACCTGCTGTCCGTCCTTCGTGCAGAGCTTCTGACCGAGCTTGACAGCGCCGGCCGGGCAGATCTCCACGCAGCGGCCGCAGGCGACGCAGTTTTCCGTTGTGACCTTCGCGGTATAGGCGCTCTTGGACATGTTTGGCGTGTTGAACAGCAGAGACGTGCGCAGAGCGTTGCAGATCTGGACGTTGCAGTTGCAGATGTCGAAGATATGGTCGTCGCCGTCGATGTTCGTGATCTGGTGGACGTAGCCGTTTTCCTCAGCCTTTTTCAGGATATCGAGCGCTTCTTCCTTCGTGATATAGTGCGCGCGGCCGGTCTCGACCGTATAGTCCGCCATATCGCCGACCTGAATGCACCAGTCCTTGCAGTCGTCGGTGCAGCCCTCGCCGAGCATGGCGCGGGAGGCGCGGCAGGAGCAAATGCCGGCAGAGAGATGGCCCTCATACTTCTGCAGCCAATAGGAGATCTTTTCCAGCTTGACCGATTCGCGGCTCATCTGGACTTCTTTTTCAACGGGAATGACGTGCATGCCGATGCCGTCGCCTCCGGGAGGCACCATCGAGGTGATGTGTTCGAGGGGCAGGAAGGTCATGCGCTCGAACATTCTGGTGACAGGCGGATTCTTTTTGATCCGATCCTCGGAGGAATTAAACAGCTCCGCGGAACCGGGAACAAAATAGCTCGTACGGTAGCGGATCTCCTTCGGGGCGTCCTTGATCGGGCCGTTGTCGTCGTAGTGGTCGCCGTAGTCGTACTCGACGAAGCCGTGGACGCAGAGATCGTTGAGGGCCTTCTCGAAGGTCTCCTTGCCCATCTTCTGATTCTTTGCCAGCAGCTCGTCGTGGGTATACCACTTGCGCTGTTTCATGGACAGGGCGATATCCACCTCGTCCTCGCTGAGCATCTCGCGAAGACCCCAGTATTCCTCGTCGGTCGTCTTCAGGCCGAACAGCTTGTGCGGGACGTTATCTGTGATCTTCGCGCCGAGCTTCGCATACTTTTTCTTCTTTTCCGCTTCCCCATCGTATTTCGATTTGGTGGCGGGATTCATGTCAAAGATTTCAGGCATGGTCTTTCTCCTTCTCTATTTCGCAGGCTTCTTGGGGAGGCTATGGCGCAGCCAGGCTTCCCAGGCAGCCATCCCCTCACCCGTCTTGGCGGACAGCGGGAATACTTGGATCATCGGATTGAGTTTTTTCACACGCGCTTCGCACTTTTCCAGGTCAAAGTCAAAGTACGGCAGGGCGTCTGTTTTGGAAATGATCAGGGCGTCGCTTTCCCGGAACATCAGGGGATACTTGAGGGGCTTGTCGTCTCCCTCCGGGACCGAAAGGATCATCACGCGCCTCTGCGCGCCGGTGTCGTATTCGGCCGGACAGATCAGATTGCCGACATTTTCAAGGAAGACCACGTCCGTCTGCTCTGTGCCCAGGGCTTCCAGCCCCGCGCGGGTCATGCCCGCATCCATGTGGCACATGCCGTCCGTATGTGCCTGGATCGAGCGCGCCCCGAGCGCCTCGATGGTCTCCGCGTCGACGGTCGCGTCAAGATCCGCCTCCAGAACCGCGATCCTAAGATCGGGCAGGTCCCGGATCGTACGGGAGAGCAGGGTAGTCTTGCCGGAGCCGGGTCCGCTCATCAGGTTGACAAGCAGGATGCCGCGCAGAATGAGTTCTTGCCGCAGAGCTTCCGCGTCGCGGTCGTTCGAGGCAGTCACGGTCTCTTTGAGTTCGATCACTCGCATTCGTTTGCCCTCGCTTTCTCGATCTCGGACGCAAGAACGTCGATCCAGGCCTGGAAACCCTCGCCTGTCTTTGCTGAGAGTGGAAGAATCTGAGCCGTCTGATTCCGAAGCGCGACGTTCTTGCGGAACGTGTCAAGCTTGAAATCGAACACCTCCGCAACGTCGACCTTATTCACAAGGATCACGTCGCTTACCTGGAACATCAGCGGGTACTTGAGCGGCTTATCGTGACCTTCCGGCGTGGAAAGGATCATCACGCGAAGCGACTGCCCGACATCAAATTCCGCAGGGCAAACCAGATTGCCGACGTTTTCCAGGAACACCAGGTCATATTGCTCTGCGTGCAGGGCTGCCAGGCCGCGGCGAGTCATGTCCGCGTCCATGTGGCAGCTGCCGCCGGTATGGACCTGCAGTACCGGGGTGCCGGATTCGGCAATGGTTTTTGCGTCCACGTCGCCGTCGGCGTCTGCCTCAATGACGGCGATCCGGTAACGGCTGCGAAGAGCTGCAATGGTTCGCAGGAGGAGTGTCGTCTTCCCTGCTCCGGGCGACGCCATCAGGTTGACGAGAAAGGTTCCGGACGCAGCGAGGCGTCTGCGCGTTTCCTCAGCGATCGCGTCATTGTCAGCCAGAACCTGTTCCTTCGTCTCCAGTATTTCAAAATTCTGCATTGTATTCCTCAGGTTGTTTCAATCCGGACGCAAACGCATCCGAAATCGGTTTACTCGGTCTCCGTGGGATAGCTGGCCTTGCCGGTCGCCTTGCGCTTGATGATCTTCGCAGCGCGTTTTGCGGCATAGGAACCGACTACCTTCATCATCTCCTCGGCAGTGTGCATCTCACTGGCGCCGGGGATATCACGGGTCAGATGGATCGCGTCGAATTCGCAGCGGGTCGTGCAGAGGCCGCAGCCGACGCACTGGTTGATATCGACCGTTGTGGCGCCGCAGTGCAGGCAGCGGCTGGCTTCCGCCTTGACCTGCTCCTCGGTGAGCGGGAGACGCAGATCCTCGAAGGTCGCAGTCGCCTTGCCGGGTTTTGAGCCGGGCGTCTGGCGCTGGGCGTTGTCATAGCCTTCCACGCGGATATCGTCGCGGTTAAATTCGATGAACTCGCGCAGATCACGGCCGATGGTCAGACTCTGTCCGGGATGGACGAAGCGGTTAATGGAGACCATGCCTTCTCTGCCGTCCGCGATCGCGTCGATGGCAAAGCGGGCGCCATGGCGGATATCGCCGCCGACAAAGATGTCGGGCTCCGCAGTCTGACGGGTGACGGGATCAGCCTTCGCCGTGCCGTTGCGGTTCAGCTCGACCTTGCTGCCTTCCAGCAGGTTGCCCCACTCGGCGCTCTGGCCGATGGCCATCAGAACGTTCGCGCAGTTGACCGTGATCGTCTCGTTCTCATCGTACTTCGGCGCGAAGCGGTGGTCTTCATCGAAGACGGAGGTGCACTTCTTGAAGACGACGCCGGTCACGACGCCGTTCTCGGTCAGGATCTCCTTCGGGCCCCAGCCATTGCAGACCTGAATGCCCTCTTCCTCGACCTCGGCGACCTCGTCCTTGGCGGCAGGCATCTCGTCGCGCTGCTCAAGGCAGAGCATTGTCACCTTGCCGTCGGTGCATCTGGCAGCCGTGCGGGCGACGTCAGCCGCCACGTTGCCGCCGCCGACCACGACGACGTCGCCGCTCAGGCGGACAGATTCGTCCTGATTGACGCGGCGCAGGAAAGCGACGCCGGATTCAACGCCGTTGGCCTCTTCCCCGGGCACGCCGGCCAGGCGGCCGCCCTGCAGACCGATGGCGATATAGAAGGCCTTGAAGCCCTGCTTGCGCAGCTCGTCAAGCGTCACGTCCTTGCCGACTTCGACGCCGCAGCGGATCTCGGCGCCCATCTTCGTGATCAGGTCGATCTCCTTCTGGAGAATGTCCTTCTCGAGGCGGAAGGCCGGAATGCCGTTCATCAGCATGCCGCCGGGCCGGGATTCGCGCTCAAATACGGTGACGGGATAGCCCTCGGAGCGCAGATAATACGCCGCGCTCAGGCCGGCAGGACCTGCGCCGATCACAGCGATCGGGAAATCGGTCCACTCATTGCCCTCGCCGTTTTCACAGATTGGGAGCTTCGGATCGGTGTTGAGCTCCTGCATGGCAAGGAACTTCTTGATCTCGTCAATTGCAACCGGCTTGTCGATCGTGCCGCGGGTGCAGCGGTCCTCACAGCGCTTGTTACAGACCAAGCCGCAGACAGCCGGGAACGGGTTATCCTGGCGGATCAGATCGAGGGCTTCCTTGTAACGTCCCTCGGCAGCCATCTGGATATAGCCCTGAACGGCAAGGTGCGCCGGGCAGGCGGTCTTGCAGGGAGAAGTGCCGGTTTCCCAGCAGTTGATCTTGTTGTGATCACGGTAATCACGATCCCAGCGATCCTCGCCCCAAGGCAGATCGTCGGGCAGATCGTGGAGCTTGTACTTCATCTTTGTGCCGTCAGCCTTGCAGAGCTTCTGCCCCAGCTTGGCGGCGCCGGCAGGACAGACCTCGACGCACTTGCCGCAGGCAACGCACTTGTCCTTGTCCACGTGGGCGCGATAGGCCGAGCGGGACATGTTGGGCGTATTGAAGAGCTGGGAAGTCCGCAGACCGTAGCAGGAGCCGGGAGAGCAATTGCAGATGCCGACGATGCGGTTCGGGCCGTCCAGATTTGTGATCTGGTGAACGTAGCCCTTGCGCTCGGCGCGCTCGATGATCTCCATCGCCTGCTCGCGGGTGATGTAGTGTGCGTCCTTGCCGGAAGTCACAAGGAACTCCGCAATATCGCCGACGCCGATGCACATCTGGCCTTCGATATCGCCGACGCCCTCGCCGCGGATCCGCTGTGCCTTGCGGCAGGCACAGACCATGGTGCAGAAGGTATCGTACTTCTGCAGCCAGTGGGACAGATGCTCAACAGAGACAGATTCGGAATTTGCCTCGATCGCCTTCTCAACCGGAATGACGTGCATGCCGATTCCGGCGCCTCCGGGTGGGATCAGCTTGGCTGCCAGCTCCAGCGGCTCCTGCGGAGCGAGGTTGAACATCGTGGCGACCTCTGGGTGCTCGTCCGGAAGCGTCGGATGCTCGACCATGTATTCACCCGAGCCGACGACCCATTTGGGGATCAGATACTGAATATGATGATCTGCATTGTCGCGATTCTGCTCCAGAATACCGATCCAGAGAAGATGATCGATCACCTTCTGCGTTTCGGCCTCGCTCATATGGTTGCGTTCCGCCAGCTCTCTGGTCGTCAGCGGCGAGCGGCGCTTTTTGAAGCTGAGCATGAACTTGACTTCGTCCTTCGTCAGCATCCGGTCGAGGATCCAGAAATCCATGTGATTTTCGTGCATGCCGCCGGCCAGCTTGCGGGGGATGTTGTCCGTGATCAGAACGGCAAGCTTTTTGACAAGCTTCGCTTTTTCCGGATCGTCGCAATGATAGTCTTCCAGCGGGAAGTCCCGTTCATTGACGTGGATCATGGGGTTGACTTCTCTTGGCATATTATTCCCTCCGTTTTGGGTATTCTTCGACTTATTATACAGGTACCGGCAAGATTACGCAAGGGATATCTTCACATTTCCTTTATTTTTCTCTCAGATGTCGGTCTCCAAAGAATTACCCCGGATGCATGGGCAGCAAAACACCCGTCCGGCAGATCACAGGACGGGTGTCTCTTGCAGGAATCACTTTAAGAACTTGTTTGCAAACCAGATGACCAGGCAGGCGCCGCCGAGCGCGACCAGGAACTGTGCCCAGCGCGTCGAAGCGGAGAAGCCGAGAAGATGCATGATCAGGCCGCCGATAAAGCCGCCGATCAGGCCGATGACAATGCAGCGGACCAGTCCGGTTTTCCCGCCCATCAGCATGTTCGCAACCCAGCCGACCAACGCGCCGATGATAAGGTCAATGATCAAATTCAAAAACACGGGATTCACCTCCGTTCAAATATGGAATTAGCATATCATACTTGCCGACAAAAAGCAAGATTTGCGTTTCATCTCTGAAGCTTGTCGTACCGATTCATCCACTCGATGATCCGCCTGCAGTAGCGGTCGGTCTGCTCCACAAAACACATATGGTGCGACGGGGAAAAGAGCTCCCACTCGGAATGCGGAATGCCGTCGTACATCGTCTTCGCGATCAGCGGAGAGCAGAGGTCGGAGACGCCGCTGCAGATCAGAGACGGAATCTCGATCTCGCCGAGACGGTCGACGTATTCAAAGCTGCGTAGTGAACCGGTCGGCGCAAACTCATTCGGGCCCCAGCCGTAGAGATAGGCCTCGGCGCCGCGTTTTTTCTTCCGCGTCAGGCACTCCGGCGAGTCCGGCTTGAGGGGGTAATCGCAGTATCTTCTCATATACTCGGCAACTGCTTCTTCATAGGCCTCGCCGTTGAAATTGCCGGTTGCGAGCGCCTCGTGGATCGCGTCCTGCATGTTCTGCGGGAGCATCTCGATCCTCCGAAGCCCTTCCTGCTCCCAGAGGCTGCTCGAGGGGTGTCCGCTTGAGATGATAAATGAGCGCACACCGCGCGGCTTCCGCTCGATCGCATAGGCGATCTGCATCATGCCGCCCCAGGACTGGCCGAGGATGTGGCAGACGTCCAGATGCAGATGCGCGCGCAATGCCTCAAGCTCGTCGAGCCAGGTGTTCTGGTTCCAAAGCTCCGGATGACCGTCCAGATAGGAATTGCCGCAGCCGAGCTGGTCATACATGATAAGCTGGCGGTCATCCTCATCCGCGATACGATCCAGAACCTCGAAATAATTATGGGTAGAGCCCGGCCCGCCATGCAGGAGCAGCAGCGGCGCTTTCCCGTTGTCCTTCTGCGTGCCGACAATGCGGTAATAGGTCTGATAGCCGAGAAACGGCATATAGCCTTCCGTGATACTTGCCATAGCAATCTCCTCCCCGCTTCGTTAATCCGGAACGACCGTCAGAGCCTTCGGCGACTCATTGAGCACGTCGCAGCCGGTCTCCGTGATGCAGACGATGTCCTCGATGCGCACGCCAATCCCCTCTTCCGGAATATAGATTCCGGGCTCTACAGAGAAGCACTGGCCGGGTTCGATGATCTCGTCGTTGGCGAGCGAAACGTCTCCGACCTCATGATCCTCCAGCCCGATCGAATGGCCGATCCGATGTGTAAAATACTGTCCAAAGCCCTTTGACGCGATATAGTCACGCCCTGCCCTGTCGACGTCGCACATCCGATTGCCTGCCTTTGCAGCCTCAATCCCTCTGCGGTTCGCCTCCAGGACGGTCTCGTAGATCTCCCGCTGGCGGGAGCTGACCTCGCCGATGAAGACCGTTCGCGTGGTATCGGAGGCGTAGTTCTGCCACATGCCGCCGATGTCAAGGATGACGCAGTCTCCGGGTCTGCCGCGGCTGTCGTCCGTGATATGGTGCGGATCCGCAGCGCCCTTGCCATAGGCGGTGATTGGATCAAACGACGGTCTGGAAAAACCGACGTCACGGATCAGCTCCAGGCACTTCGCGTTGAGCTCCCGCTCGGTCAGGCCGCGTACGGTCCAGGGGATCAATCTGCCGATCACCTCGTCAATCTTCAGCGCGGATTCCTTCATCCGTCTTCTCTCGTCGGCGTCCTTGATCTGACGGACCTTATCGACGATTCTGGAGCCATTGAGATAGCGGACGCCGCCGCGAAGCTCCTGCAGCCTGAGCAGGAATCTGGCAGGCCAGTTCTTATCGACGCCGATCACGCCCTCCCTGCTGACATAGCGCGAGAGAATCTCCACGCCGTCCTCCACGTCGTCATAATAGGTGATCGGAACGCCGAGATCCTCCTCCTGCGGGAAAAGTCTGTTCAGGACAAAGCGGGTCTGCCCGTCGCTGTCCAGATAAAGCGCATGCAGGCGTTCGCCGGGATAGATCCACTTTCCGAGCAGATAGAAGATCGCAGTCGGATCTGAAATAATCATCTGGTCCATCCCCTGCCGCTTCATTTTTTCGACGATCCTGCCGCAGCGTTCGGTATTCATAGACTGCCTCCTTCCGGTCTTCTTTGGCCGATTGTTTTCTTAATCATGATACCATGTCCCGGCCTGCATTTCAAGCATGCGCCGCTGAAAAATACATCTGGACGCACCACTGGTTTTTATGATATGATTGGATCACAGGCTGTCACTGCCGTATGAAAGGAGCCTGGGTTTATGGAAATATATCTGATTGCCCTCGGCGTCATGAGCTTCATCGCATGGATCCTCTACGGTGCGGATAAGATGCGCGCAAAACGGCATAGAAGGCGGATCCGGGAGTCTGTCCTGCTCAGCTTCGGATTTTTCGGAGGCGCGCTCGGTGCTCTGCTCGGAATGCTCTTTTTCCGTCACAAGACGCGGCACGGCTATTTCTGGACGGTGAATCTGCTCGGCCTGCTTGTTCAGGCAGCCGTCCTCTATTATTTCTTCCTTCGCTGAAATCCGCTTCTCCGGAATTGATTTGACGCCCTGCACGGGTCATCACGCCGTGCGGGGCGTCTTGGAGAGGGAGAAAAGAAATGAAAAACCACGACAGTCTCTGTTCGTTGGACTCAGCATAACGCGCGAACCTTAGTCGTACTTTAAAGTCTGAATAAAAACATCAGGTTTTATTTTCAGATTCCGCCGGGGGCAGTTCGATCCAGTACCGCTCCAGATACGCGTCGTGCTCCGGGCAGAATACCGTAGACTCGTAGACGCCGCCGTTTGCGAGGATCGTTTTCGCGCTGGCGATGTTTCCTTTGAGGCAGGAAACCAGGATCCGACTGAGGCCAAGCGACGCGCAATACGGAAGAACCGCCTGCAGCATCGACTTGGCATACCCTTTTCTGCGCTCGGACGGTCGGACGCTGTATCCGATATGGCCGGCGTATCTCTCAAGGAAAGCATTGAAGCGGTGGCGAACCTGTATCATCCCGACAATGCGGTTGTCGGATTCTCTGACATAGAGAAACTGGGTCGCAGGGACAAGCCTCGGGTCGCAGGTCTCTTCCGTTCGATTCTCGCGGCAAAACTGCAGCCATTGGGCCGGGTCCGGCATTCTTCTGAGCGGGCCTTGTCCGTCCATGCTGCTTTCGGCGTCGAGAAACTCCTGCCGGAAGTCGGCGATCTGCTCAGAATAGCGCTCATTCGGTTCGATCAGACGCATGGTTCATTTCTCCTTCCAGACAAAGTTCTCCTTCCCTGCGCCAAGTTCAAAGTGAAGGCGAACGATCCCAAGATCCACGTCAGAGAACGGGCCGTAGGTCTTCTTGACGGACACTTCGTTCCCGCCTTCATGCGTGAAATAAAAATGCTGCTGGTTGATTGCGGTCGGCGCCAGTAGGGCGGCTTCCACGCCTTTGCGGAACCATTCCGGTGAGGTCTCTGACAGATTGCTGACCTTCTCCGGGCGTTTCGAGCGATGTTGGCGGCCGGAATTCTCTCCGTATCCGATCGCGATGACAAGGGCAAGCTCCTCATCCCGGGCGAGCTCATAGACGTCCGGAACGTAACCGACCCTGAAGCCGACCCAGCAGGTGTTCAGGCCGATCGTCTGCGCGTACAGGACGATTTTTTCTCCATAGTAGCCGCAGGTTTCCCGCAGCGCGTCTCCCTTTGGCCCGATCATCGCGATGTAGTTGTTCGCATTGGAAAAGCCGCCGTATTTGATGATGCCGCTTTTGAATGCCCTCGGCTCGTTCCGGACCAGCTGAAGATGCAGGCCGGATTCCCTGCTCACATCGGCAATGTACGCCTCAAGCAATTCCAGAGTTTTGCCCTCGATCGGCTGATCCCGATACTTTCTTACAGAGTGGCGAAGAGAAATGGCTTCGCGGATGTCCATAGTCAATGCGCCTCCTTGATAGATCTGCCGGACTTCTCCGGCTGAATGAAACGCAAAATGAATGATTGCAAATGGCCGAAAGAAGAATTATAATATAGAAAATTGCGAAGATCGTGCCAACGCGCATTATGATTTTCCGATGAAAGGTATGAGGATTACGGAGGTCATCATGAAACGTCAAGCAATCTGTTTCGGGCTCTGTCTGATGATCCTGCTCGCATGCTTTTCCGGCTGCAGCGTTACAAAATTCGGGATCATCAGCACCGCTGCCCCTGTGCATTCGGAAACCGGCGGGCAGACGCAGCCTTCAGACTTGGAAACCGCCGCGCCGACTGACCCGGTAGAGGGAGAATTCAGCGTCACCTTCAACGACTTCGGGAAAGCCGTCGTCCACGTGCCCGGTCCAAAAGATCCGCGTCCCGCTTATGCTTATCATTTTCAGCCGTGCGTCTGCTCCTGGATCTGCAGGCAGTCGCTTGGCGAGTCGGTGGAAGCGGAGGTCCGTTCGTTCTGCGACGCCGTTCTGCGCGGAGAAGACAGTTTCCCCTGCACCGGAAAGGACAATTGGGCGCGCGTCCACGCCGCCATGCATGAATGCCTGCCCCTGAGCGTCTTTGTGACGCTCGGCGGAGAGGACTACGACCCGGCGCTTCTGCGGGACGGCAGCTATCCGATTACTTATACGATCCCGAAGGACGAATTTCTGCAGAAATCAGCGGACTTTCAGGCCGGAATCGCGAAGCTGATCGCAAACGCTGACCTGCGTGAGGGAGACACCGATCTGGAAAAAGCCTTGAAGCTCTACACGGAAGAAAGCCTGCGCTGCGAGTACGACTACGAGGCTTACGACGCGTTCAAGGAAGGGCGCTACGAATCGAACCCCTACCGCACCTTGATGACGGGTCAGGGTATCTGCCAGGATTTTGCCTGGTCATATGCCTATCTTCTGATGCAGGTGGGCGTTGAAGCAAGCGTGGTCGGCTCCAGGATGATCGACGACAATGTGCATGCCTGGACCGTTCTGAACGTGGACGACAGCATCTTCTATTCCGACGTGACCTGGAACCTGCGGACGCCCTACGCTTTGAAGTATTTCGGCGTAACGGATGAAGACCGCTACCAGTGCGGCGTTGTCGTCGAAGAAAATGATTTCGGTTACTACGGCAAAATTCTTCACGACGATCTCCAGGTCACCGCTTCCAGATTTGCCTACGATTTCCCCTACGTCCAGTGGTACCGGATCGACCACGACAGCCAGCGGCTGTTCTACTATGACGACCCCACGTTCGACGTGACAAATCCCAAATGTTACACAGACGATCTGGAGGTATTCGAGCTCCGGCAGTGAAGCCTCGTTCAATCAAACCTGTTCAGTTCTCCGGGAAGCAGCTCATAATCGACAGCCGAGCGGAGATTGCCAAGCTGATCTGTCCAGGAGTCGTATCGGATCCCGATTTTCCGGAAGCCAAGCAGCTCATATACGTGCTGCGCACGACGGTTGCCGAGGTCTGTATCCAGCCTGATTTTCTGAAAGCCCATTCGAAAAAGTTCCAACAGCAGCATCGTCAGATAACGCCTTCCCCTGCCGGCGTTCTGCTTTGCCGCGTCGCAGATTTTGATCCCGATCTCGGCGGTTCCGGACGTGCCCGCCCGGTAGTTCATCTCCCCGATTGGAACGCCGCCATCCTCCAGAATCAGCAGCTCACGGACGCCTTCCCGGTTTTCCGTGAGCTGTTTATTTACCCGTTCGTGGGTAATGCCCAGCCCGTTCGGAAAGCCGGCGTGGGCCATGACCGCACCGTCGTTCCACCAGCTGACCAGGGCATCGACGTCGCCGGGCTGGGCCGTTCGGATTCGAAGCTCCCGCTGAACCAGATTCATAGGGTCCTCCTCACATCGAAGCCATCCAAAAGCTTCTAAATACAGGTAACATTGATTGTAAAACAGTTTTCGCGATACGATTGATTTGCCATTCCGCCAGGTCAAAGATTTAAAAGAACCAGAGCCGCGAGGATCAGCGAGATCCCGCACAGCTGACGCCTGGACAGGCGTTCCCGGAAGAACAGCACGCTGCATAGGAACACAAGCAGGATCGTGCCCGTGCTGTAGACCGGATAGGTCACGAGCGCGGGAAGCTTCCGTAGTGCGATCAGCAAGAGATAAGAGGAATAGTAGTTCGGGACGCCAACCACGATACCGGCGGCAAGCTCCTTCAGGCGAATCTTTTTCTTCGTCCGCAAGTATTCGGCAAGCGCCAAAATCGCGGCGAGAATACCGGCAATCAGAAAGACCCAGAAGAAATAGAGAACGTTTTCATGCGCGTCTCCGAGCTCTTCGAAAACCTTCGCCATCGAATCCGCGCAGCCGCTCAGGAGCAGCGTCAAGAGGAGCAGCGGCACGGAGGCCTTCCCCGCTGCCTGCTCCGCATTATCTTTACGCCCGTGGAGAATGACCAGCGCGGCAAAAACGAGCACGATGCCGATCAGCTGAACCACGCCGGGCCGCTCCCGGAACCACAGGATACTGACAAGCAGGGTCACGGTCAGCCCGAGCTTGGCAAAGGCCGCCGTCAGCGTCGCGCCGTTTATGCGTACGCTCGTCTGCATGGCGACAAGAGCCGCGACGAAGAAGACGCCGCCCAGAATGCCAAATCCAAGCGAGGAAACATGACCCGCCCAGATCAGCCTTTTGTCGGGCAACGACAGGACGGCGATCAGAATACAGGTCAGATAGTTCCCCACAAGGATGCCGTAGCGGTTCCCGTCCTGCGTTCGGAAGCGCTTCAGGGCAAGCGTCATCGACGCGCTGCAAAAAATCGCCAGAATCAGTGCAAGCATATTGTTCTCCGTTTCCGATCAGCTGCGTTTAGGTTTCCAGAAATAGCGATTCACGACCTCAACGACCATGTAGCCCAGGACGATACCGAAGCAGGTCAGCACAAGCTCCAGCCCCTTTGACTTTGCAAGCTCCGTGTTTCTTATCACGATCCCATACATCATGTAGTAGAGCGAGCCTCCCGGGATCAGCGGAAGCAGGCAGACGGTCGAAAAGATCGTCGCCGGCGTTTTGGTCACGCGCGCCATGATCTGTCCGTAAAGTCCGCAGGAGATCGAAGCGATCATCGTGATCAGAAATACGTCCGTCAGGTATTGCGAGGCGAACAGATAGACGCCCCAGGTCAACACGCCGCCGATCGCGCAGAACAGAATCTTCCAGCCTTTGACGTGGAACCACAGGGAAAAGCCGGCGCAGGCAACCAGGCAGGAGGCCAGCTGAATGAGCTGGTTCGGATTCAGCGTCGTAATCTCGTGCCTTCCGAAGCTGTTTGCAACCATCAGCGGGAGGGAGATGCCAAGGGCAATGCCGATCGCGCCGGTAAAGGAGGACGTCAGGTTGATCAGGCCGGAAAGGGTGTCAAGGTGGACCAGATCGCGCAGGCCGTTTGTCGCGCCGAGGCCGCTGATCAGAAGCATCACAACGCCGATCGTAATGTAACCCATGTGCTGTGCAAAGCCGATCTGCCCGAACAGGATGATGGCCGTCTCCATCAGGCAGGAAATGATAAAGTTCAGAACCAGCGGATTTCGCTCGCGCGGTGAGAGCTTGTGAATCATCAGGCAGATGCCGATCGAAACAAGCATGGCGACCAGCGATTCCAGCAGACTGCATCCGAAAAACAGGCCGAAGCCCCATCCGCCGAGGGCGCATCCAACCATCTGCATCCAGATGCTTGGCGCCGGGCTGTTCTCGATCTCCGACAGCCGTTCGGAGAACGCTGCCTCATCCGGTTTTTCCCTGCAGGCCCATCTTGAAAGTGCGTTCAGCCTGCAGAGTCGGTCAAACTCCGTTCCGGAATTGGTATTATTGCGAATCTGCGTCAGCACCTCTCCGTCCGGGTCGGTGACTGTCGCCTGAATATTGCTCGGGATCACCCAGATATTGCATCTGGAAAACCCGTAGCAGGCAGCAAGTCTGTAGAGCGTGTCCTCGACGCGGTGCGTCTCGCCGCCGCTTTCAACCAGCAGCTTGCCGACGTCCAGGATCAAGCCAAGCATCCGTTCACTGTTCATTGTGCATTCTCCTGCAAATGTACTCTGCTTCGTATTATATCCGATGGCCCGCGCAAATGCAATCAGAATCGTTTTGGTTTTACCGCTTTCTCTCGTAAAAGCGACCGGGCAGATCCAACGCTCAACATTGCAGACGATCTCGAACCATTCACTTAGCAAGTGTTTTGGCCCTGCAGAGAACCGGGACTGTGAACAATCACAGTCCCGGTTCTTATGTCGTTCCTTCCCGGAACCGTAATGATGTACTGCAGTCTGCGCCATTCAATGGCCAACGTCAGCGGAGCCGCCGGAAATGAAGCAGAGCTTCTCAAAAAGGTACATAACGCGTTCAAGCGAAATGCCTTTCAAGATGCGATTTTCATTATTGCAGCACCGTCCTGTAAATTGTTCCCTCTAATTCCTGAAAATTTTCATTTTCCCTCTTGCCAAGCTCCAGATTTACTGTTATAGTCATCCTTAACACCCCGTTTTGTGTTTGCCTCGACAACTTACACTTTAACACAGGTTGGCAAGAGGGAGAGCTTCGGTTCTTCCTCTTTTTTCGTCCTTTGCCAATTAATATTTACACTAAACTTCAGGTTTTCGGTTTTTTCCTCCGCATAAGGTATGCAAATTATAAAGATTTGATAGAAACTCTGATTTGCAATTGTGTTTTCAGCTTCTATGTGTTAAATTGTAAGCAGACAGTTTTCCGGGAGGAAGCCTTATGAATCATGAACAGGCATTCTTTTTTCAGGTCCTGCGGGATTATCTCAACCGCCAGACGACTGAGCTTCCAGCTGACGTCGACGTCGGAAAGGTCTGCATTTGGGCGGAGGC
>JAFPFL010000022.1 GCA_017425545.1 Oscillospiraceae bacterium
GCCGGGCTTGAAGCTCTGATAGCCGTGCCAGGCGATATATCCGCCGGTCTTGTGATACTGCTCCTTGGTCAGCTGCATCTGCTGCACCGCGGTCTCCGCCAGACAGTTGATCCCAGTCACGAACTGTCCGTCCGCGGTTGCCTCCGGCCGCTGCACATAGCGCGCCGCGTTGGCGAGATCCTCCAGATCCGGAATGGGGCAGGTCTTCTCCGGGTTCTCAGCGTAGTCGATCACATCTCTGAGGTTGCCGGAAATGTGCCACAGCTTCGTTGTCGCCATCAGCGCACCTCCTCCGGTTCCATCGTAAAGGCACTCTGCAGGGCCACAATGGAGAGCTCCAGCCGGCGGGCGTCCTCCGTCCTGCCGTCTCGAAGCAATCCGTCATGGATGCGATACAGCTCGTGCATCGCGTCCCAGAACGCTTTGGGCGGCGCCGCCTCCGCGGTTCTGCCCTCAATGAGCGAGCAGAGAAACTGCGACTGCGAAACGCCTCGGGCCTTCGCCATGCGGCGGAGCTTGCTCTTTGTTCTCAGCGGCATCCGCACGGTAAACGCAACATTCTGCTGCACTGTCATGCGCCCTCCTTTCCGGGGTATTCAGGGTGCTCCCTGGGGAACGTGGATTGTGGTGTCACAATCCGATGCTCGCTATCCCTGCGGACAGGCGCGGGACTGCCCCTGCAAACAGACATGGGATCAAACATACTCATGACGGTGATGACGGTAATGACAGTTTCTTGCATAGATACCTTACCCCGCGATTTTAGTGTCACAACTGTCATAACTGTCATGCAGGCGCAGCTGCAGGATGCGCTCCTTCGGCGTCCTGTGGGACGAAAACGTGATGCCGTTCGGCTCCAGATAATCGTGCTGGAAACGGCTGAGGATCTTGATGATCCGGTACTTCATGCCCTCGTCCTCGTCCATCTGCTCGACCAGCTGTGTGGCCGTACCGGTCCAGTCCGGATGCTCCTGCAGAAAGCCGAGCAGGCGATGCAGAAACGGCGGGATCTCCTCCTCTCGCAGCTCGTCCTCATGCTTTCGCTCGACCAGCTCCCAGACGCAGTTTTCCATGCGCAGCACCAGCTCCTGATACGGAACGTCCCGGCCGGTGAGGTACATGGAGGTCGTATCCTGCGACCGGCGCTCCTTGATCATGACGAAGGCCGCGTCCGCCGCGCCGAGGATGCCGTTGCTGCCGGAGATCTGATTGAACGGGTCGCTGCCGTCCTTCTGCTTGCGCAGGTGGTGCACGAGCAGGATGGAAATGTGCGCCTCGTCCGCGATCCGTTTGAGCGCGGACACGTCCTCATAGTCGCCGGCATAGACGCCGACGCCGGAGCCGTGCGCGGTGCGGATCTTCTGGAAGGTGTCGATGATAATCAGCTCCGTGGCAGGGTGCGCCGCGAGGTGATCCTCGATCTGCTCCTCCAGTCCGCCGTGCAGCTTCCCGGCGGCGATCATCAGCCAGAGCCCCGGCGGCGCCGGATCCGGCAGACGGTACAGGCGATCCTGCAGGCGCGAGTAGGTGTCCTCCAGACAGAGATACAGCACCTCGCAGGGGTGCGTCTTCATGCCCCAGACGGGTTCCCCCTGACAGATCCGCATGGCCATCCAGAGCACCAGCCAGCTCTTGCCGCATTTGCTCGGCCCGCAGAGCAGGCTCACGCCCTGTGGGATCAGCCCGTCCACCAGAAACGTGGGCGGAATGAAGGGGCGCGACTGCAACTCTTCAGCATTGATGACGAAATAAGGCTCCACGCAATTCCTCCTCTCTGTGCGCTGCGCGTTTGTTTTGCCGATCACCCGAAGTCGGTTCCTGCCCCGGAGGTCTTCCGCGGCGTGTTTCGCAGGCGTGCGCTCGTATCGTGGCGGCACTCCCTGCGTATCTTCCTTCGGTCGGCTGTTCAGTTGTTCGGTTGATTTTATCACGCTCCTTTTTCTGATACTTGACAAAACAGGCAACTTCGGTTAACATATTAGGCAAGTAGCTTGCCTGTTCTGCAATTCCGCATTATAGGCACTTTACTTGCCGGTGTCAAGAGGTTACAGAAAATTTAGGAATATTGCTTTCCTGTATGGAGGTATTTTTATGAAATTCGGCGAAAAGCTGCGGGAGCTGCGAAAGCAGAAGCATCTCTCGCAGACCGAGCTCGGAGCGGCAATCGGCGTTTCCCTGCGCACGCTGCGCGGCTGGGAGGTCGAGGGGAGGTATCCGAAGCAGCGCGAGCTTTACGCGAAGCTCGCCGAGGTGCTGGGGTGCGACGTGGACTATCTGCTCACGGAGAAGGAGGCGTTCATCACCGATTCCGCTGACCGCTTCGGCTATCGCGGGGAGCGCGACGCCAAGGCGCTGGTCGAGGATCTGACGGGTCTCTTCGCCGGCGGCCAGATGGCGGAGGAGGATATGGACGCACTCATGCTTGCCGTGCAGGAGGCCTATGTGGAGGCCAAGCGGCGCAACCGGGAGAAATATGCCCCGAAGAAAAATCGGTCCGCGGAGTAACCGAGTCTCTTTTTTTGGACAGGTCGCGTGAGATACTGAGCTTGTAACAAGTCAGAAACTTGATGTTTCCGGATTGTTGCAATCTTCGCAATCTGTACCCAGGACAGGAGGCGGTTTCATGGCGCGGCTGAACAGCACCGACAACATCATCCGCAGGGCGGATGCGCTCGTGCGCAGCACGGGCACGAGAGACCCGGAGCGCATCGCGGAAGCGCTCGGCATCATCGTCAAGGACGTGAACTTCGAAAAGCAGAAGGGCCTTTACAAGGTCATTCTGCGCAACCGGTTTATCTTCATCAAGTCGGATCTCAGCGAGGTCATGCGGCGGATCGTGCTGCTGCACGAAATTGGGCACGACCAGCTGCACCGGCGTCTCGCCGATGTGTTCCAGGAGTTTCAGATCTTCGATATGCGCGGGAATGTGATGGAGTACGAGGCGAACCTCTTTGCGGCGCAGATCGCCCTGCCGGATGAGGAGATCCTCAACTACATCCGCAGCGGCTATGACGCGGCGCAGATCGCGATGGCGACGGCGTCGGACATCAATCTCGTCGCGCTGAAGGTCAGCGAGCTCTCCCGGCGGGGATATTCCTTCCGGGACGTGGATCACCGGAGTGATTTTTTGAAATAAGACACAGAAAGCCGGACGGCAGGGAGCGCTTCCCTGCCGTCCGGCTCATTTTCTTTTTGATTTGCTGTCACGGTCTGTTATTCCTGCTATCAAAGTAAAAACTTTTTTGTTTTCATTTTCGGCACCCTTCCAAATCAAATTCGAATCAATGATAGAGCTGGTTTTCTACATAAATCATCATTCGATTATTCTGATAGCCGTATTCTATCAGTGCAATCACGGGAGAAAAACTAATCAACCAGAGTTTGTCAATTATTAAGGGAATTACAGCAGAAGCAATAAGAATAAGCCCGAGAATCACAAAAAGTGCAATGTGCTCTTTTCGCCACTTCCTCTTAAAATATACTTTTCTATCTTCAAATGAAAAGGCACTGGATGTCGCTACTTCAATGATATTTTCTTCCGCCTTTTGTCTGAAATCCTCATCTGCTATTTTTTCACCTGCCAGAAGATCATTGATTCCAACGTCAAATACTTTTGAAAGTAACTGGAGCATCTCAATATCCGGCATATAGTTTCCATTCTCCCAACGAGAGACCGTTTTATTAGTTACTCCTAATTTTTCCCCTAATTCCTCTTGCGTAAGTGAAGCCTGCTTTCGAAGAGATGCTATATATTTCCCGACTCTCACCTGATCCATATCTTTTCACCTCCGCAGAAATACTACCGCCTTTTTCGTGAGAATTCTTCCCCATAAACAGCGAATAGTAACAAATTATAATTATTTGATATTCTTGCCATAGCGCATGAGCATGGTAGCTACCTGTGCGCGGCTGGCGTCCGTTTCCGGGCTGAGCTTGTCATTTCCCACGCCGGTGATCAGTCCAGCGTTGACCGCCCACTGCATCCCGTCATAGGCCCAGCTTGAAATATGCTCAGCGTCCAAGTAGATGCCCAGATTGATTTTGCTTGCCGGTATCTTGTCTGTACCCTTGTACTTGGCATATCGCCACAGGATCGTGGCAAGCTGCTCCCGGCTCACATTGTCGTTTGGGGCAAAGCGTTCTGCGCTGTAACCGTCCACAATACGCTCAGACGCCGCCCATCGGACCGCCTCGGTGTACCATGTATCAGACGGCACATCGGCAAATCTCGTGGTATCATTCACCACGGGCTCGCCCTCCATACGCCAAAGCATGGTAACGATCATAGCGCGGCTGGTGGAGCTGCCCGGCGCAAACATCTGATCGCTGACACCGTTCATAATTCTATTTTCCAGCGCATAATGTACGCCGTCGTGATACCAACTATTGGGGTCCAGATCGGAGTAGGATGCCATCACGCAGGTGTTGTCCCCCGGACAGTCTATATAGCCTGTTTTCATTTCCGGCTCCGGTATAGGATTGGGAGAAGGCTTTGGTTCCGGCTCCGGCGAAGGGGACGGCTTAGGAGATGGCTGCGGTTGGGGTTCGCCGGACGGCTCCGGGTCGGGCGTTGGCTCAGGCGCAGGGTCTGGCGACGGTTCCGGCGTTGGGTCCGACTCTCCCGTTAAGGCTTCCAAACACCCGGCGATATTCAGGATGCCGTAGCCGTAATAATCGTCATAGCCCTCCGCGCCATGGTCC
>JAFPFL010000023.1 GCA_017425545.1 Oscillospiraceae bacterium
ACCGAAAGAATGCGACGGTACAAAGGTGCGTTCTTCATAGTCATTTCTCCTTTGGTAAAAATTTATATCACGCGCCGGAGCGCACAATATACGAAATACAAGATATACATATAACTATTCAGTATATATATGTGGGCTGCATCCAGGCTGCCCGGTACGCGCCAGAGGGCACTTTCCGTACTGTTTATTTAATCACGAAAACGGCAAAAAGTCAAGCGCAACACGGACCGCACAAGTGGATTTTTTATGAAAGCTATGTGTAATTCCTGTTGTTTTTTGTGGGTTGTGCATAACTCCCTTACATATACAGAATTTGCATTCTTTTCTTCCAAAAAGCGGCAAAAAGAGCCTCTGAGCCAGCCTCAGAGGCTCTTTTTTCAGGTTTTTCAAAGGATTTCCGGCTCCGGGAGCAGGCCGGCGTCGGCCATCGACTGCAGCGATCGCAGGATGCCGAGCTTCGCGTGGTACCAGGTCAGACCGCCCTGAAAGTAGACCGCGTAGGGCGGGCGGATCGGGCCGTCGGCGGACAGCTCGATCGACGAGCCCTGGACGAAGGCGCCGGCGGCCATGATGACCTCGTCTTCGTAGCCGGGCATGGCCCAGGGGATGGGCTCGACGTAGGAGTCCACCGGCGCGGCGGCCTGGATGCCCCTGCAGAAGGCCCGCATCCCGGCCTCGGAGCCGAGCTCGACGGCCTGGATGATGTCGTGCCGGGGCTCGGCGCTCGCGGGGACGACCCGGAATCCAAGGCGTTCATAGCAGGCCGCTGCGAAGACCGCGCCCTTGAGCGCGCCAGCCGTCACGGTCGGCGCCAGGAAGAGGCCCTGGTAGAAACTGGGCAGGATGCCGAGGTTCGCGCCGACCTCCTGGCCCAGACCCGGCGCGGAGAGGCGGTAGGCGCAGCGCTCGACGCAGGTCTTCGCGCCGCAGATGTAGCCGCCGATCGGGGCGAGGCCGCCGCCGGGGTTCTTGATCAGGCTGCCGACGCACATGTCCGCGCCGACCTCGGTGGGCTCGATGGGCTCGACGAATTCGCCGTAGCAGTTGTCGACCATCACGAGGACGTCGGGCTTGATCGACTTGCAGAAAGCGATCAGCTCGCCGATCTGCGCGACCGAGAAGCTCGGCCGGGTCGCGTAGCCCTTGGAGCGCTGGATCGTGATGAGCTTCGTTTTCTCGTTGATCGCGGCGCGGATCGCGTCGTAGTCAAAGCTGCCGTCGGGGAGAAGGTCCGCCTGGCGGTAGGTCACGCCGTACTCCGCCAGAGAGCAGGGCGAGGGCTGGATGCCGATGACCTCCTGGAGGGTGTCGTAGGGCAGGCCGACCGGGGAGAGCAGTTCGTCGCCGGGCAGGAGGTTGGCGGACAGGGCGACGGTCAGGGCGTGGGTGCCGCAGGTGATCTGCGGGCGGACCAGCGCCGCCTCGGCGCCGAAGATCGTGGCGTATACCTGCTCCAGGCGCTCGCGGCCGACGTCGTCGTAGCCGTAGCCTGTGGTGGCGGCGAAGCAGGCCGCGTCGACGCGGTGGGTCTGCATCGCGTGCAGGACCTTGCCCTGGTTGAGCTCGGCCATGCGGTCGATCTCTTCAAAGCGCCCGCGCAGAGAGGCAAGCACGCGCTCGCCGAAGTCGTAGATCCGCTTCGAGACGCCGTTTTGTTCGTAGGTTTCGAGAAGTGTCATATATTTATGTATCCTTCCTGGGAGTGATGTGCGGGGAGGGTTGGAATTGAGATGACGGCGCCCGCTGCGCTCCGTAGGGACAGCTCTTACCGGCAAAGCCGGGGAGCTGTCCCTACGGAGGGTCAGGCGTCGGCGGGCGCACGGGTGCGCGCCGCTGCGGGGTGCGGGGCTCGCCGGGTCCTACAGCTCCTTTGCCCTGGCAAGGAGCTCCGGGGAGATGTGGCAGTAACCGGCCGGGTTTTTTACCAGGTAATCCTGATGGTAATCCTCGGCGTCGAAGAACTGTTGGAGGCGGCCGTGCTCGATCGCGGGCTTCCGGCCGAGCTTCTGCGCAAGCTCGGCGAGCGAGGCTTCGACCTCCGGGGCGAGGCGGTCGTCCTCGTACCAGATGCCGGTGCGGTACTGGACGCCGAAGTCCATGCCCTGGCGGTTCATCGAGAGCGGGTCGATCGTCATATAATAGCAGTCGAGCAGCTTCTTCGTCGGCAGGACCGTCTCGTCATAGACGACCTCGACCGTCTCGGCGTGGCCGGTGTGCTCGTATTTGACCTGATCGTAGGTCGGGCGTTCGGTGCGGCCGTTGGCGTAGCCCACGCGCGTGGACACGACGCCGCGCAGCTGGCGGACAAAGTGCTGGGTGCCCCAGAAGCAGCCGCCGGCAAGGTAGATCTTGGTCATGGTCGAAACCTCCGGTATGTAATATCCTGTCTGAAGAACAGGGATGGGATTTTAGGGATGTACGATTCGCTGGGCGAATTGCGTGAGATTCCGCCTGCGGCGGAGTGATATTCATTTTGCTCCGCAAGATGAGTTTCGGTGTGATGTTCCCGCATCACATTTGAAAAGCGGCGTCGGAAGCGGCAAACCATCCAAAGCTCCCCCGCAGGGGGAGCTTTGGGCAGGGTGGTCTGCCGTCGGCAGGCGCACAGGTGCGCGCCGCTACGGGGCGGAACCCTCAGCGTCTGTTTAAACTGTCACGAAGGGACACTGTCACCTGTCCGCGATTCCCGTCCCCGATTGCCGAATGCCTATCGACTGATATCCTACTCCTCGCAGCGCTGGA
>JAFPFL010000024.1 GCA_017425545.1 Oscillospiraceae bacterium
ACCTACATTTTTATCTTTCTGTGCGTTTTCCACAGAACACGCCGACGTTTTTCGGCAATTCGACGAGGTAAATACGAACGGCTCCTGCGGTACACCGCCCGAATGCCGCAGATCAGAACCTTGCGAACCGATCATCGCGCGCGTTTTTCTGTTGACACACGCTTGGGAGTCCGATATAATGAACCGTGTTCATCGGAATGAAAAACAGAGACATCAGAAATAGTGGGTATGCGGATATGTCCTTTACGACGTTTTTGTTCTTCGGCTTCTTTCTGGGAGTGTTGGTTCTCTACTATTTGCTCCCGCATCGGCTGAGAAAGCTGCTGCTCCTGGCGGCAAGCTACGTGTTTTATATGTGGTCGGCGCCCGCCCTGGGGGCGGTCCTGCTGGGAACCACCCTTCTGTCCTATGGGGCGGCCTTCCTGATCGACCCGAAGAAGCGCAGCGGACGGAGCAGGGCGTGGATCCTCGGCACCTGCTGCCTCATCCATTTCGGCCTCCTGTTCGTTTGCAAGTATTTGCAGATGACGCTGGATCTGGCCTATCGGCTTCTGCCCTCGATCGTGCCGCAGAAAACGGTGCATCTGCTGCTTCCGGTCGGTATTTCCTTTTTCACCTTTGCGGTCACAGGGTATCTTTTTGACGTCTATCGGGGCAAGTACCCGGTGGAGCGCAATTTCCTGGATTACGCGGTGTTTGTTGCCTTCTTCCCCTGCGTGCTTGCCGGGCCGATCGGTCAAGCCAGAAGTTTTCTTCCGCAGTTGAAGCAGAGGGTGCCCTTCCGAAGCGAATCGGTCAAGGCAGGCGTTCTTCGCTTCGTGTTCGGTCTGTTTCAGAAGCTCGTGCTGGCGGACAACATTGGCACCCTGGTGAATGCCGCGTACGGCGGAACGGTGATTTCTCCCGTTACCTGGGTCGCCGTTATTCTGCTCTACAGCCTGCAAATCTATTTCGACTTTTGCGGCTACTCCCACATGGCCATCGGTCTGGCGACCGCCCTTGGATTCCGGGTGACGGAAAACTTTAACGCCCCGTACTATTCCACCTCGGTGACTTCCTTCTGGAAGAAATGGCATATCTCTCTGACCTCCTGGTTTCGGGAGTATCTTTATTTTCCGATGGGCGGCAGCAGAAAGGGAAACCTGCGCACCTATTTTAATATTCTGGTCGTCTTTGCGGTTTCCGGCCTCTGGCATGGAGCGGCTGTCCACTACGTGCTCTGGGGCGCGCTCAACGGCGTTTTCCAGGTGCTTGAGCGAATGACGGCAGCCCCCAGAAACCGTTTGGAGGCCAGATGCAGGGGCGGTGCCCGCAAGCTGATATACGGCCTGGTCTTCGGCGCCGGAACTTACGTTTTGGTGAGCCTGACCTGGCTTCTGTTCCGGGTGGAGAATCTGGGACAGCTTCAATACGTCGCCGGACAGATTCTCGGGCTGTTCCGAACCGGGCTCGGGCCGCTGCAGCTTCGGGCGCTTGGGCTGAACGATCAGCTCCGGACGGTGCTGCTGTTGTCCCTGGCGCTCTGCTCTGTTGTGGACGCGCTCTGGATGCGGGGAATGCGCATGCAGCGCCTGAGCAGAAGCGTTCTTCCGTTCTACGCCGTCGTTTGCGCGCTGATTCTGGTCACGGCTGTATACGGCGTATACGGCGAGGGCTTCAATGCGCAGGAGTTTGTCTATTTTAAGTACTGAGGTAGACCGTTTATGAGAAGCAAAATCAATCATCGGGCGCTTCGGATCCTGTATGAGATCGTCGTTCTGGCGGCTGCCGTCTGCCTGCTGTGGAACGGACTGTTCCTGCTGGGCTGCAGCCTGATGCCGGAGCGCACGACCTTCGGCGCGGTCTGGTCCTCTTATTTGCAGGAAGAGCGGGAGTCTGTAGACGTTCTGTTTTTAGGCAGCTCCAGAGCCTACTGCAACGTGATCCCGGCCCGGATTTTCCGAAACACCGGCGTTACCTCTTACGTGATGGCAGGGCCTTCGCAGACAACCTCGATTAGCTACTATTATCTGCGGGAATGTCTGAAGACCCAAAAGCCGAAATGTGTGTTTATGGAGTGCAGCGGGGCCTTTTATGGGCTGTATGAGGAATATTCAAAGGTAAACGTCTGTTATATGCCGGGCGGAATCAATCGGATCCTTGCCGCCCGTCAATGTGAGGACGGGATCCTGGATCTGGCCTTTTACCCGCTGCAGGAATTCCATTTCCGCATCTACGCGGAGGACAGAGACCTTCCCCCGGAGGAAGACGGCGTGATGCTCTGCGGATATACCCCGCTGTCCGAAGCCGCAGAGCAGACCGAACGAACGGTCAGAAAACACGGCGTAAAAGGGGGAGATGAAAGATACGCCCACAATTTATCGTATCTGAAGAAGATTGCTGAGCTTTGCCGGGATGAGGGCGTGATCTGCATCTTCTATTATGCCCCTGCCATGGGCACCTATGAGGAGAGCTCCCTGGAACGGCTGATGGCGGATCTTTCGCAAACGCCCTGTGCTGCCGTTGAGAACTGGGGAAATCTGATCGAAGAAATCGGAATTGATTCTGCCCTGGACTGGTTTGACAGCATACACTTCAATCAGAGCGGCGCAACGAAGTTCTCCGACTATCTGTCTGCTTATATCAAAGACCTGGGCATTCCCGAAACGCAGGGCGCAAACGCCGATCTCTGGGCGAAAAGATACGCCTATCTCTACGGCTGACCGGAACCCGTGTCCTGCGTCCCGCTGCAGCTCATTTTTTACAAATTAGAGGTTGCTTTTTCCGGTGATTTCGTTTAAGATAGACCCACGGGAAAACCGGATTACTTTGAAAGGGGTAATACCATGCTCGATCTTACCAAATACGGCATTCTCGGCGCGACCGAGATCATCCGCAATCCTTCCTATGAATTCCTCTTTGAAGAGGAAATGCGTCCCGACCTGACCGGCTACGACAAGGGCCAGCTCACCGAGCTCGACGCGGTCAACGTCATGACCGGCATCTTCACCGGCCGCTCCCCCAAGGACAAGTATATTGTCATGGATGAGAACTCCAAGAACACCGTCTGGTGGACCACCGAGGGCTATCCCAATGACAACCACCCCATGTCCGAGGACGTCTGGGCCGAGCTGAAGAAGATCGCCCAGAAGGAACTCTCCGGCAAGCGCCTGTTCGTCGTGGACGCCTTCTGCGGCGCGAACAAGGATACCTGCATGGCCGTCCGCTTCATCGTGGAGGTCGCCTGGCAGGCCCACTTCATTAAGAATATGTTCATCCAGCCCACCGAGGAAGAGCTGAAGACCTTCGAGCCCGACTTCGTGGTCTAC
>JAFPFL010000025.1 GCA_017425545.1 Oscillospiraceae bacterium
CTTGCCACCCCGTTTCGTGTTTGTCTCGTCAACTTACACTATAACACAGGTTGGCAAGAGGGAGAGCTTCGGTTCTTCCTCTTTTTTCGTCCTTTGCCAATTAATATTTTACACTAAGTGCAGGATCGAACGGAGAGGAAATAAAGCAGAGCGTCGCTGCGAAAGCTCCTTCAACGGTCATTCGTTCCGGTATCCTGTACCATACTCGGTATCAGAAAAAATCGTACTTGCATATCATCCTCAACAGTCGTATAATAATACCGGTTCAAAGAAACGACTAAGGAGGGTCTGATCATGAGCAATGCGGCAAAAATCCACGAATTTCTGAACAAGGCGCAAACCTTTTATTTCCTGACCACAGACGGCGACCAGCCCAAGGGCCGGCCCTTCGGTTTTCAGATGCTGGTAGAAGACAAGGTTTATTTCGGATGCGGCACCTTCAAGAACGTGTTCCGGCAGTTGACCGCAAATCCGAAGGTCGAGGTTCTGGCGGTCAACGGC
Organism: Oscillospiraceae bacterium; assembly: GCA_017425545.1. Classification (GTDB taxonomy): domain Bacteria; phylum Bacillota; class Clostridia; order Oscillospirales; family Oscillospiraceae; genus JAFRPC01. Next base: position 502 of record JAFPFL010000025.1, read on the forward strand.
GGCGATTTTCTGCGCTATGACGGAACGGCAAAAGTCGTAAAGGACGAGGGTCTGCTGGAGAAGGTGCGGGAAATCATGCCGCAGATCATGGCGCTCTACGATCAGAACGGCTGGGAGATGGGGCTGTTCTATCTGGAAAACGGCCATGCCGAGATCCGCGGTATGCTGGACCTGAAAGAGGAGTTCGACGTTTGATGGCAACGCAAAGCACAATGGAGGAACGGTTCGGCAAATGCCCCTATGCCACGGCCCAAAGCCTGATTTCCGGCAAATGGGCCGTGCTGATCCTCCTCTATCTGGAGGACGGGCCAACCCGTTTCAATGAACTGCTGCGTAAGATGCCGAAGATGACCCACGCTACGCTGTCCGTTCAGTTAAAAACTTTGGAGGACTACGGTCTTGTAAGGCGCGTGCAGTATGAGGCGATCCCGCCTCGCGTGGAGTATTCGCTGACCGAGATCGGCGAGCAGTTTCATCCGGTCATCGCCGCTATGGAAACCTGGGGAAATGCATACATTGCCCGGATGAACGGAGGCGGCGGAAGATGAATCTGACCGGGATGGTTTACCGCCCTCCCTACGAAGCGAACTCCCTGCTTCTGCAGGTGACGCTTGGATGCAGCCATAACAAATGCACGTTCTGTTCTATGTACCCGGACGTGATATTCACGGTTTGCCCGATGGAACAGATCGAAGCGGATCTCGAAGAAGCTGCGCAGGTATGGCCCGGCGTCGAGCGGGTGTTTCTTGAGCACGGCGACGCGTTCGTGCTTTCGGCAGATAAACTTACGCAAATCGCAGCCGCAATACACAATAAGCTGCCGAAGGTGAAAACCATCGCCATGTACGCTTCCATTCAGAACATCAAGCACAAGACAGATGCGGAGCTGCGCCGCCTTAGCGATCTCGGCATCGGCGGGCTGGACATCGGCGTGGAGAGCGGGCTGGACGCGGCGCTTACCTATATGAATAAGGGCCATACGGCGGCGGAAGCGAAGGAACAACTGCTTCGTCTCACCAAAGCCGGAATCACGTACAGCTTCAATGCGATACTCGGCTGCGGCGGTGCCGACCTCTGGCAGGAGAACGCTGACGCGACCGCCGAGCTGATCAACGCCGTACAGCCTCATCTGCTGTTCATCGGCTCGCTGCACGCACAGCCCGGATGCAAGCTGTACGACGATATGAAGACCGGGGTATTCAAGGAATGCACGATCGGTCAGCTCCTGGATGAACAGGAACGACTGATTTCCCGACTGGAGCTGAAGGACACGATCTATTTCGGATCACACCCGTCGAATATCGTTCCGATGCAGGCACTTCTTCCGAAGCATAAGGATGAGATGCTTGCCATTGTGCGGCAAACACGGGAACACCTCCGTGAAAAGCTGGAGGATCATCCGGTTCGCGGCGGAGAGGGCTCGATTCTGAGCCGGTAATACAATCATGATGAAGGAGAATTGAAAATGGAAACTTTAACTGTTCTGAAAACCCGCCGAAGCTGCCGGGCCTATCTGCCCGACCCCGTGGAAGATGAAAAGCTGAACGCCATCCTGGAGGCCGGCACCTACGCCGCCACCGGTATGGGCAGGCAGTCCCCCATCATCCTGGTGGTCAAGGACCCGGAAGTCCGCGCCGAGCTGCAAAAACTGAATGCCGCCGCAATGGGCATGGACATCGATCCCTTCTACGGTGCGCCGGAGCTGCTTGTGGTGCTGGCCAACAAGGAAATGCCGACCTACGTTTGCGACGGCAGCCTGGTCATGGGCAACATGATGAACGCTGCTGCCGATCTGGGCGTCGCCAGCTGCTGGATCCACCGCGCGAAGGAGGAGTTCGAGAGCGAAGAAGGAAAGGCCTTATTGAAGCGTCTCGGCATCGAGGGCGACTACGAGGGCATCGGCAATCTGATCCTCGGCTATGCCGCCAAGCCCGCCAACGCTCCGGCTCCCAGAAAAGCAGACTATATTTACAGAATCTGAGGATTCTGTCCGTAAATGCAAAACGGAAGACACGTCATCAGTCGTCATACGACCGCTGGCGTGTCTTCCGTTTTGTCCGCACTTTCATTCTGAACGCAGAGAAGACGCAATTTCGCCTGTTGAGCTTTGAACGTTTGCTCCTGATCAAGACGTTCCCGGATCATACAGGGGGGCCGACTTCGATGAGGTTGCCGTCCGGGTCATAGAATCGAACGACACGTTGTCCCCTGCTGTGCGTCATCAGGCGATTAAGGAGCTGACAATCTCCTCCGCAAGGGGCGGGGCTTGATTCGCTGCTGTCAACGCACAGCTGGGGACGACGGCCCGTTCAGCAGGATGACGTCCGGCATTCGGCGGATCGCGTAATACGTCAGATCCCGCTCGACGCCCTGATAAGTCAGTTCTTTCTCCGTAACGTGATCGTAGGTCATGCCGCATTTTTCCATCACGCGCCGGGAGGCGTCGTTTCCGGTGAAAAAGGAAGCATATACGGTATGAATTCCCTTTTCTGAGAACAGATACTCCAGAAAGCGCCTGACTGCTTCGGTGGCGTAGCCGTGTCCCCAGTAGCCGGAGCCGATCCCGTATCCGATCTCGCAGGAGCCGTCCTTCTCATCGAAGAAATTGACAATCCCGATGAGACGCCCGGTCTCCTTCCGTCGGATCGCAAACAAGTCCTGCCTTCCCGGGTAGGAAGAAAAGTCGAATTCCTCCAATGAATCCGCATACCGGCAGATAAAGGTCTCCAACACCTTTTTGTCGTGGGAAATGTTGCGGAAGTAATCCGCTTTATCGGTCTCCCGGATGGGATCGATCAACAGTCTTTCCGTCTCCATGC
>JAFPFL010000026.1 GCA_017425545.1 Oscillospiraceae bacterium
GATCCAGGCGCCGTTGGCGGTGGGCGTGGAGCGGCCGGTGAAGTTGGACTTGCTGTAGTCGTCGTCCCAGCCGACGACGGTGACGCCGTGGTTCGGGCCGTAGTCGTTGCTCTCGTTGGTGTTCATGTAGCAGTAAGCGCCATTGCGGCCCTCATAGGCTGTTTTGTAATAGTAGCCGAAGAAGCCGGCGCCGTATTCCATGATGTACTGCTTGATCGTGGCCATATCGGTCGGCTCGATCCAGTCCACGCTGGTGACGTGGCCGACGTCGTAGGCGTAGGCGTACTTGGGGTCGATGGTGCTGTTGGTGGAGCACTCGGAATAGGCCAGTGCGGATTCGGCCTCGCTGGCCGCGCCGATCCAGCGCATCATCGTCAGGGTGGCCTTGTAGCCGTCGCCGCCCACATCCACGTGGGATTTGCCCTCGAGGATGGAGCTGTCGCCGCTGGTCAGGTCGTGCTCGTCATAGGAGTTGGTGTAGTTGAAGTAGGAGAGGTGGTACTCAGACAGATCCAGGTCCGTCGTCGCGGTCTCGCCGGTGTTGCCGACCTGCATCTTGTTTTTGATCATGTACGCCTCAATGGGCGCCATCGTGCCGAAGGCCCAGCAGGTGCCGTAGTTGCCGTACTGCATCTGGTTCTTGACGGAGGTGATCCAGCCCTCGTTCACGCTGTTGAAGGACTTGGGCAGATCCCTGGTCTCGCCGCGGGTCGCCTGCTTGCCGGTGCCCAGCTTCAGGCCGTAGGGCGTGTGGACCTGCATGCCGTTCGGGACGGCCGCATCTGCGGAGGAAGCGGTGGTCGGTGCGGAAAGGGGATTGCGTGCCGGTTCTTCCTGCACCGAGGCTGCTGCGAAGGTGGGAAGCAGGCCCACGATCATCAGAGCTGCAAGGAGAATGGCAGCCAGTCTTTTCAGGTTTTTACTCATGTTCGACTCCTTTTTGTGTTGAATAGCGGATCATCTGCACTCTTCCGAAAGAATAAGAGTTATAATTATAAAAGTTTATCACAACGGCGGGAGGATTGCCAGAACAAATTTTATAATTCGGCGAAATATGTGAAATTTACACTTTGTTAATAAACCGTGCGCGGGAGCGGGAAAAGAATTCCCAAAAACCGAGGATTTTCCGGGGAATCCCCTTTACAAATGAAGGAATATCTTGTATAATGTGCAAGGTATAATGACCGATTAAGGAGGCTGTTCCAATGGCAAAAACCGCACAGGATATTATGCAGATGATCCGTGAGCAGGACATCAAGATGGTGGATTTCAAGATCGTGGACATCCACGGCCAGTTCCGCCATGTGACGATCCCTGCCGCAAACTTCAACGAGGAAACCATGATCAACGGCATCGGCTTCGATGCTTCAAACTATGGCTATGCCGTGGTTGAGAAGAGCGACATGGTCTACATCCCCGACCTCGACACCGCTTCGATCGACCCGTTCTGCGACGTCAAGACGCTCTCGATGATCGGCAACGCGATGATCATCGACTACCCGCAGAACCGTCCGCTGCCCCAGTACCCGAGAAACATTGTCAAGGCGGCTGTGGATTACATGAAGTCCACCGGGATTGCCGACACGATGCAGATTCTGCCTGAGTTTGAGTTCTACCTGTTCGATCAGGTCGGCTGGACCGTGCAGAACAACCGCGTCGCCTTCCAGGTCGACACGCAGCAGGCCTATTGGAACAGTGAAACCGAAGGCACCGGCAACGTCGTGCCCTTCCAGAAGAACTACCACATCGCCAAGCCTCTCGACACGACCTATGAGTGCCGCAGCGAGATGTGCATGGAGATCGAAAAGGCCGGCATCCCGGTCAAGTATCATCACCCCGAGGTCGGCGGCGCCGGTCAGTTTGAGATCGAGCCCCTGCTCTGCGAGATGACCAAGATGGCCGACGGCACGATGATGGTCAAGTACATCATCCACAACGTCGCCCGCAAGTACGGTCTGGCGGCCACACTGATGCCCAAGCCCGTCTACGGCGAGGCCGGCAGCGGAATGCACGTCCACATGCTCCTGCTCAAGGACGGCCAGCCCGTCTTCTCCGACGACAACGGCTATTCCCACCTGAGCAAGGAAGCCCACTGGTTTATCGGCGGTCTGCTCAAGCACATCTCCGCCCTGTGCGCGATCACGAACCCCTCCACCAACTCCTTCAAGCGCCTGGTTCCCGGCTTCGAAGCGCCCGTCACGATCGGCTACGCGACCTCCAACCGCTCCGCCGTCATCCGCATTCCGGCTTACGCCAAGTCCCCGAAGCTGCGCCGCTTCGAGCTCCGCAACCCGGACGCGACCTGCAACCCCTATTTCTGCTACGCCGCGATCCTGATGGCCGGCCTCGACGGCATCGAGAACCACATCGACCCGCACGAGAACGGCTGGGGTCCCTACGACATGAACCTCTTCTCCCTGTCCGATGAGGAAAAGGCCAAGCTGCACCAGCTGCCCACCCGCCTCGAGGACGCGATCACGGCTCTTGAGAACGACCACGATTTCCTGACCAAGGGCGGCGTCTTCCCCGAGTCCCTGATCCGGAACCTGATCAAGACCGAACGCGCCGAGTGCATGGAGATCGCCAAGATCCCGCATCCGGTCGAGTTCGAGAAGTACTTCAACCTGTAATTCGCGCATCTGCGCAGAAGAAGCAAATCAAACGGCCCGGACGAAGAGTCCGGGCCGTTTTTATCGCGGATGCCATTGGGATCCTGTGAGCGGCGGAGGAAAGGCCGCGATCTGATATCCGGCGCAGTCGGCTATCAGGGAGAAGGCAGCCCCTGCCGAATCAGTACCGCACGGAAAAATGGTGGCGCTCGTCCTGCATGTCGTGCAGGTCCGGCGCGTGCGCCTCGCGGTACCGCTGCTGCCATTCGAGCAGCAGGTCGCGCCCGCGATAGAGCTTTGTGCCGTCCGGATCGCCGTATTCCGCGGCCAGCTCCTCCGCGGACGGCATCGCCGCGTAGTAGGCGTCGTCGAGCTCTTCGAGCATGGCGAGAGTTTCTTCAAACGGCTTGGCCTGCAGAGCAGGGAAGTTCTCCCGCGTCAGCACGAGTGTCAGACTGCGGCGCGCAGGCGTGGGGAAACCCTCACGGATCCAGTCACGCTCCGCCTTCGCCTGCCTGGAATAGCGCCGCCGGACGGTTTCCGGAAGCTGTTCGAGGTCGGCCAGCGTGATCCGCTCGCCATTCAGAAGCCGCCCGCGGCCCTTGGCGTGGGGCGAGAGGACGTGGATCTCGTCGGTCAGCTCCTCACACCGCGCCACGACCTCGGCAGCCATGTGCAGGTTGGATCTCAGGATCGGATAGGTCACGCTCAGATGGAAGCCCCCGGCTGCGGCGAGCTCCGACAGGCGCATCAGATTGTCAAAGTCGCCCTTTCGCGCACAGAAGGCGTCGTGGTAGTCCCGCGTGCCGTAGAAGGTGGGGCAGAGCGTGTCCACACCGCCGTCCCGCGCGGCCCGCAGCCAGGCGCGCATCTCTTCTTCCGTGCGCAGGTCCATGCCGTTGAGCTGGAGAAACCCGGCCTGGGGAGAGCGGATCTCGCGCAGAAATCGCAGATACTCACGCAGCTCGGGCAGATCCATCGCATATCCCGCGTAGTAGCCGAAGGCCGGAGCGTGTTTCTGTGCCGCGAACCAAGCTGCGAACCGCCGGGAAAAGTCCATGGCGTCGTGGTTCGGTACGCCAGGGCAGGTTCCGCGCCAGTCGAGCAGGCAGTACCGGCACCGGCAGCCGCAGCGCTGGCAGTAATTTGCCACAAAGACAGAAGCCGTTTCCATAGAATCCTCCGAAGAAAGGAATTCTGAATGACCCTGCGGCCATTCAGAATTCCTTGTGTGCAAAATCAGAACTTCTTCGCCAGATCGGCCAGCGCGTCCGTCATAGCCTCTTCAAAGGTCGGATGCGGACGGATGACGCGGCGCAGCTGCGCCACGGTCAGGCCGTTGGCAATCGCCACGGAGAGCTGGGAGATCATGTCGGTCGAGCGCTCACACATCAGATGGGCGCCCAGGAGCTTGCCGGTCTCGGCGTCGGCGATCAGCTTCATGAAGCCGCGGTCGCCGTCGACGATGACGGTGCGGCCGTTGGCGCTCATCAGGCCCTTGCCGACCTTGATCGCGATGCCGCGATCCTTGGCCTCGGCCTCAGTCAGGCCGACGGAGGCGATCTCCGGACGGCAGTAGATGCAGCCGGGGACCAGGGTCAGATCCTGCATCGGGTCTCTGCCGCAGATCTCATCGACGCAGGCAATGCCCTGCGCCGTCGCCACGTGGGCGAGCTGGACCTTAGAGGAGACGTCGCCGATCGCGTAGACGCCGGGGATCGAGGTGCGGAAGTGCTCGTCGACCTTCAGCCGTCTGCGGTCGCATTCGGGGTTGATGCCCTCGGCGAACAGGCCGGTCCAATAGGGGCTGCGGCCGATCGCGCACAGGACCACCTGGGCCTCGACCATGCCGGGCTTGTCCTTCTGGGTGTAGTGGACGGCCATGCCGTTCTCAGTCTTCTCGACCTTGGCGACCATCGCGTTGACCTGGACGTTGACGCCGCGCTTCTTGAGGATCATGGCCAGATTCTGGCCGAGCTCGCGGTCCATGTTGGGCAGGAGCCTGTCGAGACCTTCGACCACGTTGACCTTGCAGCCGAGATCGGCATAGAAGGTGGCGAACTCGACGCCGATCACGCCGCCGCCGATGATCGTGATGGACTCATAGAGCTTGTCGGTGCCCTCGAGCAGCTCGTCGGAGGTCATGACGCCCTCGAGATCGAGGCCGGGGATCGGGGGACGGGCGGGCACGGAGCCGGTGGCGGCAATGATGTTGTCCGCCGTGTAGGTCTGCACGCCTTCGTCGTTGGTCACGGTGACCGTGTTCGGGCCGACGATCTGGCCGACGCCGTGCAGGAAGTCCACCTTCGCGGACTTGAACAGGGCTTCGATGCCGCTGCGCAGCTTGGCGGTGACTTCGTTCTTGCGCGCGAACATCGCGGCGAGATTGGCCTGGACGTTCTCGGCGGTGACGCCGATGTGCTCGCCCTCGAGGATCTCGTGATAGAGCTCGGAGGAGTGGAGCAGGGTCTTGGTGGGGATGCAGCCGCGGTTGAGGCAGGTGCCGCCGACCTCGCGGGCGTCCACGACCGCGACCTTTTTGCCGAGCTTGCCGGCGTGGATGGCAGCCTCGTAGCCGCCGGGACCCGCGCCGATGATAATCAGATCGAATTGGTTCATAGGGAACTCCTTCGTAAGTTGAAAGTTGAAAATGGAGCGTTGAACATTCAGGACTGTTCAGGGCTTCTTCCATTGGGCGGAAAGCCAGTCCGCTCTGGTCAGGATCCTGAGCTCGTCCTCCTCGACCTTGTTCTGCTTGGTGGTAAAGAGGCCGAAGTCATAATGGCGGAAGCCGCATTTCTCCTGGACCCGCTCGGACTGCTTGTTCCAAAGAAAGTGACCGCAGAGGATCACGTCCAGCTTTTGTTCTTCGAAAAGCCAGCGGATCACCTCGCCGACCCCCTCCGGCATCAGGCCACGGCCCCAGCATTCCCGCGCCAGAACAAAACCCAGCATCCGGACCCGCTGTTCGGAAAACTCCGGATAGCGCGCCTCGTCATAGCCCTCGACGCCGATGGAGCCAACCACC
>JAFPFL010000027.1 GCA_017425545.1 Oscillospiraceae bacterium
CCTGGATCAGTTCGCCATAGGCGACTTCCGTTTCCTCGAAGGTGCTGGAAATGATCGGGTTTGCGCCGCCCGTGTCAAACATGATGTCATAGATCAGCGAGGGAGAGCGAGCGCCATCCGTGGTGATGAAGTATGCCTCCAGGACGTGATCGCCATGCCCGTAGGAGGCAAGGTTGATCGTCTGCGTGAGCTGGATGTTGTGAGCGGTTCCAATGTCGACGTTGGCGTATTCGTTGCCGTCCACCTTGAAATACATCGTCTTGCCAATGTTCCGGCCTGTCACACGGTATGGGAAAGAGATCGAGGCGGAATAGGCCTGCGTCGCGTCAAAAGAGGAGGTCAAGGAAATGTCCACGACGTTGATCGTGAACACCAGCACCTTCACAGTGCCGCTTTCACCGGCGGTCACCTGGAGCTTGACGTAGTTCGTCCCGGTCTGCAGGTAAGGCGTGACAGGCACGGAATTGGAGCCCTGCTGGATTGCAACGCTCCGTTTCAGCTCATAGTCTCCCGTGCCGGTTTTGACGAAGATTTCTGCATTCGCGCCGACCGAAGTCTGCTCCGCTCCGTAGAACTCATAGAATTCATAGTTCAGAACGCAGGCTTGTCCGGAAGGATAGGAGAGCTTCGTCCCGCTCATTCCGTTAATCAGACGGCAGACATAGCTGGTGGAGCCGCCGGTGCCGGTCACAGTGAACTCAGTCCGGGCAAGCTCGTTGCCGTCCTGGTCCGCCATGATCAGATACTGCGTGCCAGTATCGTCAATCTCGGTGTAGAGCTGAATGCCGTTGATGCCGGCCACAACAGGAGCACCGAGGCCGATCCGCTGACCGGCAGCATTGACAAGATACAGCATTTCGGTTTCTTCGTCGAAGTCGAGGTCGCAGCCGAGGGACGCAGCAAATGCCGAGAACGGGATGCGTACCAGCTCCTCGCTGCCCTCTTGCTCGCGTGAGCTTTCATCGGTTTCGATCTGCTGTGTCACAAGCACATACGCATCGGAAGCAATTTCTTCCGCAATCTGCGCGGTTGTGACCTTTCTGAGTTGTAACTGGCCCATGGCTGCCCTCCTTACATGATTCCGATGTAGTAATAGGTTTTTCCGGTCATGTTCATCTGCTGGTTACTGCTCGACGTATGATACCAACTGACTGTGGTGCCGGAAGTGGTAACGGTCAAATCCTGATAATTATTCGTGCTCGCATTCGTCGGGTTATAGTGTGAATAACCCTGACCGGCAGCAACGAACAGAATTGCGTACTGGGCATCGAGCCCGGCAATCGAGCCGGATTTCTTGATGAAGATGATCTTCGGAAGCCTGCGGAACGTGATGGAATTTGGCGTAGACGAACCGCCGCCTCCTGTGCCAACATAGGAACCATCCTCCGCAGCGGACGCGAACGCCCAATAAGGAGCTCCGCTTGTGTCCTGGTGCAGCGCCATCCCGCTTTTCGATGGGATGCCGAGCTGGCTCAAAACGTCCGTTGCGGAGGCATAAAGGATCTTGTTCTTTGAAAAAGATCCTTTCCCTGTGCCACCTCTTGCGATGCCGAGCGTGCCGGAATTGATGTCTGTTGCTGCGTGTTTGTGGCCGGATGAAGACGCACCAATCTGCGACGGTGTAACTTGATGCGGATTGCTCCTGTTTCCAATGTGGGAAATCAAAGAGCTTACGGCTCTTGCAATCTTTCCCAAGGCAACAGACAACTTTTCGCCGGATGTCAGCTCGCTTGTCGAGACAGGAGCGGTATAGGTGGGCGTTTGATTGTTCGTTGATACATTGGGGACGTTGCCGAGACCGACTTGCTCTTTTGTGACGCTGTGGGGATTCGACGTATCCGCAACGTGAGCGTCAAAAGCGGCCTTGGTCGCGTATTGCAGCGTCTCGTTGATGATCGCGGAAATATTTTCTGCGGAGGCAACGAAGATGCTGAACGAAAACGCCGTTGTGATGATATTGCTGTCGCTGGCAGCAATGAAGTCCGCCGTTTCGTCTGGCTCGGTGCCGTAGGCGTAAAGGACCTCCTTTGAGGAATCGTCCTGATCCTGGACGTAGACGCCGACCTCCTTCATTCGGAAGCCGGTGCTGACGGTTGAGTTGTTGAACGAGGTCGAAAGGACGGCGTTATTGTCGGAAACGGTCATTTCCGTAATGGTCAGCGTCTTTTGCGGGTTTGCCAGCGCCGTTGCTGTTGCCGGGTTCTGCGCAGCACCGTCCCCAATGCGGACGTTGGTGAAAATGAGATCGTCGCCACACATGGCGCGAAGCAGGGCGTTGATGCCAACGCTTGTCAAGGTCAAATTCATTGTTTCGGCCTCCTTACCAAAGAATCAACATTCCGTCGCCGAACAGCAGCGGGACGTTGTTTTCATCGGACATGATCGTAATATCCGAAAGATCGCACTCGTCACAATCTGCGCTCCCGGTTTTTGCCACGGTCATAGCGGTTGCGACATAGGTGTTCAAGCTGCCCTCCAAAAGAGAGCTGATGCTGTCCAGGACAGAGCTCCCGCGCTGCACGACGCGAAGCACCGACATGAACAGGGAATAGTTTTCCATGATCGCGGTGTTGTTCCCGTCTTTGATGCGGAAGTGATGGGGCTGGCCGTTGTACTCATACCATTCTTCCAGCTTGCCGGAGCCGAGAAAGTCAGAAATAGCCCGCTCCACCGCCGCCTTCGTTCCGAGGTGACGGTGGACATACGGGCTGTCCTTGAGGGTCTGGCGCTTTTCGCCCACGCTGGCGTCTCCACGCCACCAATCGACCTTGAAGTCCTTGGCGAGAATATCCAGCAGAGGTTCGTCTAAACTGTCGATGTTGGCGTAGATAGTGGCGAGATTGGTCTTGCAAGCCGCCTCTTCGAGCTCTGCTGCGATTGCGGAGGCGAGACCCTGCGTAGACACGTCCGAACGCAAAACCTCAGGGAGAGCCGCCAGGACGGCCTCAGCGGTGATCCCGTTAGTCATCCTCCACACCTCCGCTCACGATGGTCGTTGTACCGAGTGACGCCAGGTCCGGGATGCTGTGGTCGGAGCCATCGGAAAGGCGGGTGAAGATCGGGGCCCGGACGTCCACGCGCTTGACCAGGCCGGTGCCCATCACGTAATGAATCAGCCGGGAGGGGTTGATGTCCCGGCCCAGTCTCGCGGACTGCCAGGCTGCGTATTCCGCGACCGCCGCCTCCACTGCCGTGCGGACCTCTGCCGCAGAAGATGTTGAATCCTCGCTGACATAGTAGGTCAGGTCGATGTTGTAGTTGGCGGTCTGCGGGTCCGCCACGCTGACCAGATCGGTGAGCGGGCGGGCGGTGTCTGCGGAGCACTTGTCCAGGATCAGGTTCTTCACCGTGGTGCCTGCGGGGCTGCCGTCCTCCATCAGCGCATAGATCTCGATGCGACCGCCCAGCTCCGCCACGGCGGTGACGGCTATGGTGGCAGCGGACGAGAGCGCACCGGTATCGCTGATCGTGATGGTGATCATGCCGTTCTCGCTCACGGCGGTGTAGTCGGTTCCGGCGGTGCCGCCGGTGACGTGCAGGGTGCTCAGATCCACGCCGTCGCCGCCCATGAAGGCGAGGCCGTCGTGAACGGTGAGCGTCTTGGAGACTGCCCGCTTTGGCCGGACGACCTTGACGTCTGCGATCTCCGTGCTGACCGACTTGGCCAGGTAGGCGTAGGCGCCGAAGGGACCGGCGGTGGAGTAGGCGTCCTGGGAGGCCTTGAGCAGTTCGTAGTATTCGTCGTCGGTGGCGGCGTCAGCGCCGCCGTCCGATTCGGTCAGGTTCGTGCAGCTCGCGTAGTACTCGAACACGTCCACGACGGTGTTGAGCTGCCCGGCGACCCAGCCGTTTCCGGCCGTGCCTGCGGTCTGGCAGCGGAGCCCCACCGTCACGGTCGTGGACCCGGCGGGGATCACGGCGTCAGCCACCGTTTCCCAGTACAGGTCGCGGGAGGCGTCTGTGACGCGGGTACCGGCCGGGACAGTAATGTCGAAGCTCTGCGGCTCGGAGATCTGGAACTGCTCGGTGCAGATCGCCGCCTGAGCCGCGGGGCGTTCTACTCCATAGAACAGTTCTCCCAGGGCGTCGAGGTTGTCCCCGATGGCCCTGGACGGAATGTTCTGGTTGGCGGCGTTGTTGATCATGGCGTAGATCTGAACCAGGATGGAAGTCACCCAGGCAATGAAGAGCCGGTCCGGGCTGGACGGCTGCACCGTCTGGCCCGTGATCTGCTCATACATGGAGATCAGGTCTGCTTCGAGGGCGGTCGTATCCGCTGATACGAATTCATAACCACTTGCTCTACTCATTTGCTATTTCCACCTCCACCGAAGGAATCAGTTGCCCGGAACTGTCGGTGGAAAAGGACACTTCCACCACTCTGCACCGCGGCTCGTATTCTTCGACCGCCTCACGGACGGCCGCGTAAAGCACAGGCTTCGCCGCCGTGGTCGGCATACCGACGTAATCCATCGGCAGGCCGTAGTCGCGGTACATCGGCACGGTTCCCCGCCGGGTGCGGAGGATCAGCGCCACGCCCTGGAGGATGCTTTTCACGCCGTCCGGCAGGCCGAGCTGAATCGGGACGTCCGCCGCGTTGACGGTGTAGGTCATGCTCAATCCCTCCTCACGTATTCGATCAGGCTGATCTTCACGTCGCAGGCGCACATCGTGCCGGTCTTGTCGTACTGCTTCGCGGTCACGCTGTGGGACTCGATCAGCCAGCGGTATTTGCCGTAGATCTTCTCGCCCACCACGAGCGAGACGGCCCGGAAGCTCCGCTCATACTCCCAGACCTTGAGCACCATTGCCCAGGGGTCCACGCCCAGGTCCGCCGAGAGGTGGACCGAAAGGCTGATCTTGTCGGGGTTCCTGCCGGTGGGCTCGGTTCTGGCGTTCCCCATGTGGACCTGCTGTGTTGCGATGTTCACGCTGCCGGACCATTCCAGGCCGTTCACGGTCTGGACAGCCTCGGAGCTGACATAGAATGGGATGTCTCCCAAGCATCCGATTTTCACGGCAGCACCCCCAGTACAAACCCGTCGCCGTCTTCGACGGGAAGATAGAGGACGGCCACCCGCGCATTGATCGCCGGGACGAAGGCCCCCAGGGTGATCGTGTGCGTGTGACCGTCCGTTTCGGCAGCGGTCGCACCGCCGCCGGTTTGCAGGCAGCTCAGCCAGCCGGAGGAAAGGTCGCAGTCCGGGTAGACCACGCGCACTGCCTTCCGGCCGGGGTCCCGGTCCGTGACGATGCCGACGCGGACAAGCCCGCTCAGTACAGGATCGTTCATGTCCAGTCCTCCAATGCCTTGCGGAGCGTCAGCGTGGTGACGTAGCCGCCGGAGCCGACGCTGTGCTTTGCTGTTTTGATGGCGTACTTGCCGTCCCAGAACCCGAAGCCCTTCACGGCCATGTTCTTTCCGGCGGTCGCCGTAGGATTGCCCGGCATCGTCACCGAGCCGGTGCGTTCGTACTTGTTGTGCAGACGCAGGAGCTTCGAGGCAAGGGCCTTTGCCTCGGCAGCGTTGGCCACCTTTGCGGTGACCTCCAACTGCTGGTTCTTCTCGCTCTTGGCGTCATAGTCCTCCACGTAGGCCGTCCCGGAGATGCACCGCCCTGTGGTCGGGTCGGTGTACCGCACCCGGCAGCTCTGATACTCGGTCCCGGCCTTTCCGGCCTGGAAGCTGTACCGGGTGTACCGGCTCTTACCCTTCTCCAGTGTGACGGAGGCATCCTTCGCGTCGAACTCTGCCTGGTCGAACAGGACCAGGGCGTTGTTCGTCGCCTTGAGGCTCAGACCCGCCGCCCGGCAGAGCCGCGAGAGGAAGGCAATGTCGCTCTCCAGGTACTGCTCCCGGCGCGTGTAGTAGGGGTCGGACTTGGCCAGGTACATGACGCCCATGCCAGCCCGGTTCCCAATCTCCTTGGCAATGCCGGAGAGGCGATAGGCCTCCCAGCCCTTGGTCCGCTTGCTCTGGCGCACGGAAGATTCAAAGGGCAGGGCGGTGGCGGAGATCGTCACCGTCGCCGGAGGGCCGGAGCTGCGGATGTCGTCCAGCTCGAACTCGCCGCAGTCGAGGACCTGATCGCCACCGTTTCCGTCCGCGTTCTTCAGGACGATCACGGCGGAGATCTTCATGCCGCTGGTCTTCTGCACCGTGGCCCCGGAGGACTTGCCCCCGGAGATCTGCGTCAGGTATTGAGCCTTGGAATAGCCCTCGCGTCCGTTGAATTTCACCTTCGCCCAGCCGCCGGAAATCGAAAGGACCGTTGCCGTCGCTCCGAAGCAGAAGGCGCCGATGCGGGAGTAGCCGGTACCGGGCCCGCTCCGCACGTTCAGGCCGATCTTGGCCATCACGCGGTAAGCGGACCCGGAGCCGGAGGAAGACGCCGTGGAGACGGTGACCTTTGCGGCCGCTGCCTGCACGGCGTCATTGAGCCATTTTTCTTCCCAGATCCCGTCCCGGTCCTGGAGCGTGATCCTGAGATCGTCCGCCTCGTCGCTCTCGTTGTCCGTGTAGTCCAGGGAGAGCAGATACGGGCTGATGTCTTTGGTGATGTCCGTCCCGGCAAAGGAAATGGATACCTCCGCGTGACGGGCAATGTTGCGGTCGCTCATCCCTCTGCCCTCCGCCACGGTGCCGTGTCCTCACTGGTCACGGCCGCTTCAACTTCGGGCAGGGTCAGCACGACCCCGGCGGGAAATACGTATTTGTCCAGGTGCTCCGGGTTCGCCCGCATCAGCTCGTCGGTGTAGGCCGTGGAGCCGAACTGCATATAGGCGATCGAATCCCACATGTCGCCCTGGATGGTGGTGTAGGTGCTCATGAATAAGCCCTCCTCGCCCGGTCGCGTTCCTGGTCGGTCAGCATCGTCTGGAGCTGGTCGGCAAATCTGGCGTCATGCTCCGCCAGGACAGCGCGAAGTTCTTCCGCGTTGCCGCCTCCGGAGATGTTGTAGACGGGGCTGAACTGGATCGTACTGCCGCCGGCTCTGGCGGGAACAGCCATGCTTGCGGTCGCGTTGGACTGATATGCCCGCATGATCTGGGCGGACTTGGAGGCCGTGTAGACTGCCTCTCCGCCGTAGAAGCGCATCAGCTCGGGGCCGCGCTCACCGACCCAGGCCATGCCGGGCGGGGCGTAGTCCGTACCGTCTGCGAAGCCCTGCATCACATAGTTTCGAGGCGGTACCCTTGTGCTGGTCGTGCCGCTGAGGGAGCTGAGCGCCGCGCTTCTGAGGTTGGCGTATGCGCTCTGGACAGCCCCCAGCTTGGAGTTGGCGCCGTCAATGAAGCCCTGAATCGTATCACGGCCCGCCTGCATGGCGTCGTCGGACATGTTCATGGCTTCCAGGTCTTCCTGCATCTGAGCAGTCAGCTCGTCCATCTCCGTCGTGTAGCCGGTGGACAGCTCCGCGATCGAGGAAGCAGCCTCGTCCTGCGCAGCCTTGGTCTCCTGCCAGGCCTCGACCATATCCTTGACCTTGGAGGTGTCGCCTTCCTTCACGGCGTTGGCCATGCCGGCAATCATGTCGACGCTGTCCTTGGAACCATCGGCAAAGGAGCCGATCATCTGATCGAGGCCGTCGATGTCGTCGGAGTAGGAGAGCAGGATTTGCAGGTTTTCGTTGTAGTGCTCCCAGTATTCCTTCTGCTTCTCCAGGCGCTCTGTGGCCTTGCCGACGCTCCTGGCGTGGACCTTCTCGGCCTGGTCAAAGAGGGTGTACTGGCCGCTGATGCTTTTGTAGGCGGAATCGTAGGCTTCCGTGTAGGCCTCGGACAGCTCCGTGACCTTTTCGGTGTACTCAGTGAGCAGCAGGTTTACCTGCTCGGCGTTCGCCATATTGGGCGAAGTCGCGGAATCTACCGCGTTTCCGGTCTCCTCGGCAACGTCGGCCATCTCGGAGGCGTACTGGTTGATTCGGTCGTTGATGACCCGGATGTTTTCTTCGTGATTGTTGACGTCGTTCTCGTAGCCCCGTAGGGTCGCGTCAGCTTCCGCAATCTGGGCATTAATGCCGTCGTAATACTCGGCCTGATGCTTCATTTGGGTTCGCCGATCGTTATACCGTGCGGCCCAGTCCGGCTCGTTTGCCTTAAGCTCGGCGTACCGTGCACTCAGTTCATCGTTGATCTTCTGCTGCGCGTCACGCTGCTTGATTGCTTCGTCAAGTGCGGCCTGCTCGGTGTCGAGCTGGGTGTAGGACGAGATCAGGTTTTCGCTGTTGGCTTCGTACTTCCTGCGGTCGGCCTCGGCTTTCGCCAGAGTCTTCACGGCATCGATGGTCTTGCCGGTGTTGTTGATCAGGTCGTCATAGCTGAGGTTCAGATCGGGGATCGCGCTGTTGAGCGCGTTCATGATGGTCAGGATTTCCTGCTGATCTGCGGCCGTGATCACGCTCTGTGAGCTCAGAGCTTCCAGCCGGGCCACCAGGCTCAGGATGCCGTCGCCCTCGGTCCTGGCGCTGTGGGTTGCCGCGTCGGTGGAGGAGATATATTCCTCATACGCCTTCCGGGCTTCCGCCTGCTGGTCACGGTATTCACCGATCGTCTGCACACCGTCTCCGTAGGAGGAGTTGAGCTCGTTGATCTTCTGCTTGAGCTCCTGGGCCTGATAGGAGGTGTCACCGTAAAGCTCGCAGGCTTCCTTGTACTCCTTGTTGAGCTCTGCCACCTCTTGCTGGTGGATCTGGGCTGTGGCGCTGAGGTCCCTGGAATCGTCCCGGAGCTTTGCGCTCTCCACCAGGAGGGCGCCGAAGGCAACGGCCAGGCCGGCGA
>JAFPFL010000028.1 GCA_017425545.1 Oscillospiraceae bacterium
AACGCACGGCAATCGGTTCGCACAGCGAACATATCGCACAGCAAACATAAACGCAGCCCCGGGGCGGTTTCGACCGCCCCGGGGCTTTTGGTTGTCTGCGGGCTGCTGCACGGCTTCGTTCCCGAGACCTGATTGCGAACAACAACCCGCCGCAGAATACAAAGATTCCGATTCTATTGATCTGAGGCTCTGCAGCGCAGAAAAGGACTGCCGCAAATGGCTTTGCGGCAGTCCGGAATCGCTCAGGATGATATTGGGGCTTTACGCCGGGCTGACTTCGGTCTCGACCTCTGTCGGTTCCGTGGTCGAAATATCAGGCGTCTCGGTCTGGGTCTGCGTGAAGTAGGGCTCCGTCAGGCCGATGATCTGCGTGAATCGGGCAAGCACATTTTCCATCGTTTTCGGATCATAGCAGGCAATGCTGATGACGAAGCTGCGGGTCGGCGTGTTGACAATGCCCATCGTGCAGCCGCAGAGCTTGTCCTCGATGTCGGTGATGAAGCCGTAGCTGACAGCGGATTTCAAGCCGGTATCGAAGGGCTCGGTGGTTCGCTTGGTGCACAGGATCTCGCGCATCTTGGCGGAGGCTTCCTTGCTGACCAGCTCGCCGCGGCAGAGCTTATCGAGTACGTCGGCGCCGATGGAGGCCATGTAGTAGTTAGGCCTGCCGGATGTTGCAGACAGCGCACGGTTGTAGCTGATCGTCATGCCGTTGTTGGAGGCGAATTCCTTGACCGCGCTCATGCCCGCAGCCGCGTCGCCGCCGCCGATCAGAGCAGTCAGGCGGTCGGCCGCCTCGGTGTCGCCTTCGACGATCATGGCCTTGATGTCATTGGCAATGTCGTCTTCCTTGAGGGTGCCGTCAGCAACTTTCTGATAGGCCGTCGCCATAATGAACACCGGAAGCATCTTGTTGGCCTCCATCCACTTGTCGGAACCGACAAGGTGGTTGGCGGTGATGCGCGTGCCGACGACCGGATCCACGACGACGATGTCCCACTGGCTCGAGAGCGGCTCGATGTTGTCGTCGAGCTCGGCCTTCAGGCTCTTCTCGTCGATCGGCTTCAGATCCACGACAACCGGCGTTGTGGTCTCCGACGGAGCGGAGGGATCATCGGTCTCATCCGAGGGCGCGGGCGCCTCGGTGGAGTCCAGAACCGTCTGACCGGACGGCACGCCGGATTTTTTGTTTCCGCTCGATTTCTGAACGATCAGAATGACCAGCAGAAGCAGAACTGCGAGCACTGTCATGCCCATCGTAATCCCGAGGAAGATATCCGGTTTCTTTTTTGTCATAAATAACCACTCCAATTCCGTATTGTCTTTTGCCGGCTGCCTCCCGTTCTAATCGGGCCGGGCCGCGGCATATGCTTTCCAGGCAGGAGGATAAACCTTTACCGATTCATTTTAGCATATTATTTTCCGTTCGTCAATGGTTTTTCAAGCAGGAGGACAAATGAAACACGCAGTTTTCTCAGCCGCCGCAGCGCTGGTTTTTGTCGTGCTGATGGCGATGATCCAGAAAATCGGCCTTGCGTCAGCGAAATCGGCCGCCGCCGCGGAGGCGCAGCACGGGGCTCCGGCGGAAACCGGGACCGTGCAGGCAGCGCAGGACGCGCCGGAGGGGCGGGATTATGACGGGAGCCATCAGATCCGCGTTCTGCAGGGGGAAACCCTCCGGGAGATGGATCTGCGAACCTATCTGACCGGCGTGCTGCTCGCGGAGCTGCCGGACAGCTTCGCGCCCGAGGCAAAGAAGGCCCAGGCGATCGCCTGCCGGACCTATGCGCTCCGATGCGGCCTGCACAGCCGCCACGACCGGGCGGCGGTCTGCACCGATTCCACCTGCTGTCAGGGCTGGACGGATCCGGAATCGGTCTCCCCTTCCCGGCGCGCGGACGCCGAGGCCGCCGTGCGCGCAACGGACGGGCTGGTCCTGCGCTATGGAGGCGAGCTGATCGACGCGACCTTTTTCTCCTGCTCCGGCGGCAGAACGGAGGCGGCCGTGGAGGTCTGGGGCAGCGACGCGCCCTATCTGCAGGCCGTGGACAGCCCCGGCGAGGAACAGGCGCCGCACGACACGGACGAGATCCGCGTCCCGCTCGGCGAATTCCAAGACCGGCTGCGGGAAGAAAATCCCGACGTCGTCTTCCCGCCGGCGCAGGGCGCCTGGATCGGCGCGGTCAGCCGGACCGCGGGCGGCGGGGTGGATCAGATCGAGCTCGGCGGCCGGGCCTTTTCGGGGCGGACGGTGCGGAGGCTCTTCTCCCTGCGCTCGACTGCCTTCACGCTGACCCTGACAGGCGACGAGGCAATCTTTGAGACGAGGGGCTACGGCCACCGCGTCGGCATGAGCCAGTACGGGGCCGAGGCGATGGCGGAAGCCGGTAAGACCTGCGCGGAGATCCTGGCCTGGTATTACCGCGGGGCACAGCTTGCGCCGGCGGAGGACTGATCCGGATGGGACGTCAGTTCGGAGCGCTGTCGTCTGAGAAGAGGGCGCGGATGCGCTCTATCAGCGGGGCGTATTCCGGCCGCTTCGGCAGCTCCTCGGAGCTGAGGAAGGCGGCGGCCTCGGCCTGGGCATTCTGCAGGATCGTCAGATCGTTGACCAGATTCCCGACCTTGAAGGCCGGAAGACCCGACTGGCGGGTGCCAAAGAGATCGCCCGGGCCGCGGATCGAAAGGTCCTCGCGGGAGATCGCAAAGCCGTCGTTGTTCATGCACAGCGCCTTCAGACGGCGCAGAGTATCGGGGTTGTGGTTGTCGGTGAACAGGACGCAGTAGGACTGCGCCGTGCCGCGGCCGACTCTGCCGCGCAGCTGGTGGAGCTGGCTCAGGCCGAAGCGGTCGGCGTTTTCCACGACCATCAGGGTCGCGTTCGGCACGTCGACGCCGACCTCGATGACCGTGGTTGCGACGAGGATGTCGTAAGAGCCTGCGGCAAAGGCGCGCATAACCTCGTCCTTCTGCGCGCTCTTCATCCGGCCGTGGACCAGGGCGACGCGCAGATCCGGGAAGACCGCCTTCTGCAGGGTCTCGGCCCAAACCTCGGCCGAGCGCAGGGTCTCGGTCTCCCCTTCCTCGATCGCCGGGCAGACGATGAAGGTCTGATGGCCTTGCTCCGCCTGCTTGCGGATGAAGTTGTTGATCCGTCCGCGCATCGACTCTCCGACCAGGAAGGTCTCCACGGTCTGCCGGCCGGGCGGAAGCTCGTCAATCACGGAAATGTCGAGATCGCCGTATAGGATCATTGCGAGCGTGCGCGGGATCGGCGTGGCGGACATGACGAGGATATGGGGATCCTCGCCCTTCTCGGCGAGGGCGGCGCGCTGGGCGACGCCGAAGCGGTGCTGCTCATCGGCAATGACAAGGCCGAGATTCTGGAAGTCCGTCGCCTCGGAGATCAGGGCGTGGGTGCCGACGATCAGGTCCACCTGATGGGACGCGATCGCCTGGCGGGCATTCTTCTTCTGCGCCGCCGTCATCGAGCCGGTCAGCAGGGTGATGCGCACGCCGAGGGGCGTCATCATCGGCTCCAGGGAGCGCGCGTGCTGCTCGGCCAGTATCTCCGTCGGCGCCATCAGCGCGGCCTGCAGGCCGTTTTTCACCGCAAACCAGGCGGCGCAGGCGGCGACGGCCGTCTTGCCGCTGCCGACGTCGCCCTGGACCATCCGGTTCATGACCCGGCCGGAGGAGAGGTCAGAGGCGATCTCGGAGATCACGCGGCGCTGGGCGCCGGTCAGGGAGAAGGGCAGGACCTTTTCAAACCCTGCAGGGTCGAGGTCGCGGAGCGGCGGGCGGTGCTTTTCGCTGCGGCGGCTGCGCAGCATCGAAAGGCCGACCGAGAAGATGAAAAATTCCTCAAAGACCAGGCGGCTCCTGGCCCGGTCAAGGGCCGCGAAGCTGTCCGGCGCGTGGATCTGGCGGTAGGCCGCGGCGGCGTCGCAGAGGTCGTACTTCGCCCGCAGCGGCTCCGGAAGCAGCTCCGGGATCTCGGCGAGGCAGACGCCCAGCGCCTGCTGCACCGTGCGGGAGATCAGGCCGTTGTTGACGCCGGCCGTGAGCGGGTAAATCGGCATGATCCGCCGGGTGCGCACGCCCGGGGCGTCCACCGGTTCAAAGACCGGGTTCGTCATGCCGTAGCCGAGGTAATCCCCGGCCAGCGTACCGTAGAAATAGTATTCCTCGCCGTAGCGCAGGTTTTCGGCGACGTAGGTCTGGTTAAAAAACGTGAGGCTCAGGCGGCCGGTATCGTCCGAGACGGTCAGCTTCGTCAGGTCGAGCCCCTTGCGGATGTGGTTGACCCGCGGCGTAGAGGTCACGTAGGCGCGGAAGCAGGCGGGCTCGTCCACCTGCAGCTCGGAGATCGGCACGATGCGCGTGCGGTCCTCATAGGCGCGCGGGAAATAGGAGATCAGGTCGTAGAGCGTCGAGATGCCCATGGACGCGAACAGCTTTGCCCGCGCCTCGCCCACGCCCTTGAGATACCGCACCGAATCAAAGAGTCGCGACACGCGCTCACCCCCCCTTTTTGCATACCTACATTATATCAGAAAAACCCAAAAGGACAAGGCGAAAAATCACGGAAAGGACGGATCTTTTGTGACAATGTCTCTGGTGTGGGTCGCCATGCTCGCTCTGAGCCTGGTCTTCGGCCTGCTCACAGGCCGTGGCGCGGCTCTGGGCGGGGCTGCCATGGAAGGCGCCGGGAAGGCGATTACGCTCGGCATCTCGCTGGCCGGAAGTCTCTGCCTGTGGAGCGGCTTTGCGGCTCTGCTGAAAAAAAGCGGACTGCAGCGGGTATTGACGCGGCTGCTCTCTCCCCTGCTTGGCCGGCTCTATCCGACCGCGCGGCGGGACGCGGAGACGATGGACGCCCTCTGCGGGAACGTCACGGCAAATCTGCTCGGTCTCGGCAGCGCCGCCACCCCGCTCGGGGTCGCCGCGGTCCGGCGGATGAAGCTGCTCTCCGGCGGAGACGAAGCCAGCGACGAGATGTGCCTGCTGATCGTGATGAACACCGCCTCGATCCAGCTTCTGCCTACGACGGTCGCCTCCGTGCGCGCGGGACTAGGGGCCGCCGCGCCCTTTGACATTCTGCCCGCCGTCTGGCTCAGCTCGCTGCTCTCGGTCAGCACGGGGATCCTCGCCGCGAAGGGACTGGGGCGGCTGTGGCGGTGACGGATTATCTGGCGCCGGGGCTGCTGCTGGCCGTCTCGGTGGCCGCCCTGCGGAAGAAAACGGACGTCTACGGCACGCTGCTGGAAGGCGGCGCGGAGGGGCTGAAGCTCCTGGTCGTCATTCTGCCCTCGCTGGTCATGCTGCTCACCGCCGTGGAGCTGATGCGCCGGTCCGGAGCGATGGACGCCCTGACCCGGCTGCTCGCGCCGGTCTCGCGGGCCGTCGGTCTGCCCGCGGAGCTCCTCCCGCTGACACTGATCCGCCCCTTTTCGGGCAGCGCAGCCCTCGCCGTCGGCGCGGAAATCATGGCTTATCACGGGCCGGACAGCCTGATCGGGCGGACTGCGGCGATCCTGCTCGGCAGCTCCGAGACGACCTTCTACACGATCTCGGTCTACTTTCCGGCGGCCGGGGTGCGGAAGACCCGGTACGCGATCCCGGCGGCTGTGATCGCAGATCTCGCCGGCTTTCTCTCCGCCGCCCTCTGCGCGCGGCTCCTCTGAGCGAAGATGCACCCGTCTGCGAAATATTCCTTTACAACGCAGGGATTTTCTGCTATAATATCTTGTAATATTTTGCAAACAGGTGAATGCAATGGATAAAATTCTCGATCTCATCTCTCAGCGGGTCGCAGACGGCTTTGCTGGAGCGGGCTACGACGCCGGCTTCGGCAAGGTCACCGTCTCCAACCGCCCCGACCTGTGTGAATACCAGTGCAACGGCGCAATGCCCGCCGCCAAGACCTATCACAAGGCGCCGATCCAGATTGCCGAGGAAGTCGCGGCCGCTGTGGCCGGCGACGAAGCCTTCTCGGAGGTCCAGGCGGTCAAGCCCGGCTTTCTGAACCTGCGGCTGAATCCGGAATGGCTCGCGGCCTATCTGGAGCAGATGAGGACGGCGGAGCGCTTCGGTGTGGCGAAGGATCCCGCGGCCGGAACGGTCGTCGTGGACTACGGCGGCGCCAACGTGGCCAAGCCCCTGCACATCGGTCACCTGCGCTCTGCCATTATCGGCGAGAGCATCAAGCGCATCCAGCACTTCTTCGGCAACGAAACCATCGGCGACACCCATCTGGGCGACTGGGGATTGCAGATGGGCCTCGTGATCGCCGCCCTGCAGGATCAGCAGCCGGAGCTCTGCTATTTTGACCCGGCCTTTACCGGCCCCTACCCGGAAGAGGCGCCCTTTACGATCTCCGATCTCGAGCGGATCTACCCCGCCGCCTCCGCTCGCTCCAAGACCGACGAGGACTTCGCCCGCAAGGCCCACGACGCTACCTATGAGCTCCAGCAGGGCCGTCCCGGCTACCTGGCCATCTGGAAGCACATCATGGCCGTCTCCAAGGCCGACCTGCGGAAGAATTACGACCGTCTCGGCGTCCATTTCGAGGTCTGGCTCGGCGAGAGCGACGCCCAGAGCTATATTCCGCCAATGCTGGACGACATGAAGGCCCGGGGCATCCTGGTGCAGAGCGAGGGCGCCCAGGTCATCGAGGTGCAGGAGCCGACCGACACGAAGGAGGTTCCTCCCTGCATCATCATGAAATCCGACGGCGCGACCCTCTACGCGACCACCGACCTGGCAACGATCCGGCAGCGGATGCAGACCTGGGATCCCAGGCGCATCCTCTACGTGGTGGACAAGCGCCAGAGCCTCCACTTCGAGCAGGTCTTCCGCGCCGCCCGCAAGGCGGGTCTCGTGAAGCCCGCGACGGAGCTTCGGCACATCGGCTACGGCACCATGAACGGCAAGGACGGCAAGCCCTTCAAGACCCGCGCCGGCGGCGTCATGCGGCTGGAGACCCTGATCAACGAGATCACCGACTTCGTCCGTGCCAAGGTCGAGGAAAACAAGCTGGTCACCGGCGACGAGATTGAAGACACGACGGCAAAGATCGCCCTGGCCGCGCTGAAATACGGCGATCTGATGAACGCCCCGACCAAGGATTATATCTTCGACATCGACCGCTTTGCGGCCTTCGAGGGCAACACCGGCCCCTATATCCTCTACACGATCGTCCGGATCAAGTCGATCCTCGCGCGCTACGGCGCGTGGGAGGACATCCCGGTGCAATCTCCGCTGACCGGCGAGGCCAAGGACCTGATGCTGGCGCTGACGCGCCTGGCCGAGGTCCTCGAGGCGGCCTACCGCGACGACGCACCGAATCTGATCTGCGCCTACGTCTATGAGCTGGCGGGCTGCGCGAACAAGTTCTACCACGAGACGCGCATCCTGACCGAGGAAGATCCCGAAAAGCAGAAGGGCTATATCGCGCTGATCGGTCTGACGAAGCGCGTTCTGGAGGCCTGCATCGACCTGCTCGGCTTCTCCGCGCCGGAGAAGATGTGATGCAGATCCTTGAGATGGCCGCCGTCCACACGGCGCAGATTGCCGCGCTGGAGGGCGAGATCTTCTCCCTGCCCTGGGACGAGCCCTCGATCCGCGCGGAGCTCTCGAACCCGCTCAGCCTGTGGCTGGTCGCGGCCGAGGGCGCGGACGTGCTCGGCTACGTCGGCTCTCAGACCTGCTTCGAGGACACCGACATTCTCAACGTCGCGGTCCGTCCCGACTGCCGCCGCCGCGGCGTCGCCGAAGCCCTGCTCCGGGAACTGGAGCAGCGCCTGTACGCGCGCGGGAGCCGGCAGATCACCCTTGAGGTCCGCGCCTCCAACCTGCCCGCCCTGGCCCTCTACGGAAAGCTGGGCTATGCGGAGGTCGGGCTGCGGAAGGGCTACTACGAAAAACCGCGCGAGGACGCGCGGATCCTGCAAAAGCAGCTGGTGAACACATGAACATCTTGGCCTTTGAATCCTCCTGCGACGAGACCGCAGCTGCGGTCGTGCGCGACGGCAGAGTGCTGCTTTCGGACTGCATTTCCTCGCAGGTGGACATTCACAGAATCTACGGCGGCGTCGTGCCGGAGATCGCCTCGCGCAAGCACATTGAGGCCATCTACCCGCTCGCGGATCAGGCGCTCTCAGACGCCGGGATCACGCGCGCGGACGTCGACGCGATCGCCGTGACCTATGCGCCGGGTCTGATCGGCGCGGTCCTGGTCGGCGTCAACTTCGCCAAGGCGGCCGCCCTGGCTCTTGGCGTGCCGCTGATCCCGGTCCATCACATCCGCGGCCACATCGCCGCGAACTATCTGACCCACCCGGAGCTTGAGCCGCCGTTTCTCTGCCTGGTCGTCTCGGGCGGACACACGATGCTCGTGGACGTGAAGGACTACACGGAGATGGAGATCCTCGGCGGCACGCGCGACGACGCGGCCGGCGAGTGCTTCGACAAGATCGCCCGCGTGCTCGGGATGCCCTACCCGGGCGGCGCGGCCCTCGACGCGCGGGGCAGGACCGGCGATCCGAACCGCTATCCCCTGCCCCGGGTCCGCGTGGACGGCAATCCGCTGGATCTGTCCTTCTCCGGGCTCAAGACCGCGGCGATCAATCTGATCCACAACGCGAGCCAGAAGGGCGAGCAGATCGAGGTCGAAGACCTCTGCGCCGGCGTGGCGCAGTGCGTCAGCAACGCGCTGACCGGCCGCACGGAGCTCGCTCTGCGTCAGACCGGCCGCCGCACGCTGGCAACTGCCGGCGGCGTGGCCGCCAACTCGCGCATCCGCGCGGATATGGAGGCCATGGCAAAGAAGCACGGCGTGCGCCTGTGTCTGCCCGCGCTGCGCTTCTGCGGCGACAACGGCGCCATGATCGGCAGTCAGGGCTATTACGAATTCCTCGCCGGGCACACGGCGGATATGACCCTCAACGCCTACGCAACGAAATCCATGATCGGAGAACAGATATAGAGGAGGAACGACATTGAAAAACACAAAACGGTCACTGCTCAAGACGATCAACTGGAAGGAAGTCGGGATCGACACGATCTACGACATCATCGGCGGCATTCTCTACGGCATCGGCATCTACACCTTTGCCTCGGAAGCGGACTTCGCCCCCGGCTGCATCGCGGGCGTTGCGCTGATCATCCACCACTTCTTCAAGTGGGTGCCGATCGGCCTGTGCCAGCTCGTCATCAACATCCCGGTGGCGATCATCTGCTATAAGATGCTCGGCCGGAAGTTCTTCATCAAGTCCGCACGGACGATGATCATCTCGACGATCATCCTCGACCTGGTCATGCCGCTGTTCCCGACCTACTCGGAAAACCGCCTGCTCTGCGCGATCTTCGCGGGCGTGCTCTCCGGTGCCGGTCTGGCTCTGGTCTACATGCGCGGTTCCTCCACGGGCGGCACGGACTTCATCATCATGGCGATCCGCAAGAAGCTGCCCCATATGTCCATCGGCTCGATCTCGCTGGCAATTGACGGCTCCGTCATCATCCTCGGCGGCGTCGTGTTCAAGCAGATCGAAGCGGTGCTCTACGGCATTATCATGACCATGCTCTCCACGACGATCATCGACAAGCTGATGTACGGCACCAGCTCGCAGCGTCAGCTCACGATCATCTCCAACAAAGCGAAGGAGATTTCCGATCAGATCCTCAAGCAGACCGAGCGCGGCGCAACCCTGCTCAAGGGCGTCGGCGCCTACACGGGCGAGGACAAGCTGGTTATCATGTGCCTGTGCTCCAAGACCGAGATGTTCCCGGTCCGCGCCATCGTCAAGTCCATCGACCCGCACGCGATGATCATGATCAGCACCGTGGACGAGGCCTACGGCCTCGGGTTCAACCCGCTGAACGATTAGGATCAGGCACCGGCGTGCCAGGCACCGGGCAATCGGAAACAGGAGACAGGGATGCGAGCCGCAGTGGCGCGCAGGTGTGCGCCCGCCGACGACAGACCACCTGCACAAAGCCCGCCCTACGGGCGCTTTCCGACGCCATTCTTAAAATCATTCGAAAAACCCCGGAAAAATCGGAATTCTCCGAAATTTTCCGGGTTTTTCGTCGGCGTTCGACAGATTATGTAAACAACTTGTGTTATGATTCAGGCAACGGAACGCAGACGCAGGACGACGGCTGTCCGATCATCGGCCGCATCCGCCTCGCCGAGCGCGATCAGGCAGCTCGCGAGGTCGCGCACCGTTCCCTGGGAAAAGCCCGTCAGCCGCTGCTCCGTCTCCTCTCCGAAGGCGCCGTCGCTGACCATCACAAGGGTCTCCCCCGCTTTGAGGGACAGCTCATACCGTTCCGGGCAGTGGTCAGGTCCCACACCGCAGCCCGGCGGCGGCGAAGCTGTCCCGATTTTTTCGACCCGATCGCCGACGCGCAGATAGGACGGCGCGGCGCCCCACTTATAGATTGCCCCCGCGCCGGTGAACAGGTTGAGCTGGAGCAGATCCACCGTCGAAAAAGCCGTCGTCTTCCGCAGAACATAGAAGCCGTTGAGCAGCTGCATGGCGCTGTCTCCGGCGACGCCGCCCGCAAGCAGGGCCGAGAGCAGCTTCGCGGCGCGGTCGGACTCCGCGCGGGCCTCCGGGCCAGTGCCCATGCCGTCGCAGAGCAGGACGTAGAAGTTGCCGAAGCGGTCGCGGCAGGTGGCGCCGCGGTCGCCCGAGACCCGGTTCCCGGCCTTGCAGGCCGTCCCGACGGCCAGCTCCGGGGTGAAGCGGACCGGCGCTGCAGACTGCGGCTCGGCCGCCCGGTGAAGCAGCCGCGCCAGCAGCAGATACTGGTCCGCGGCGATCCGCCTGCCCTCCTCGAAGCGGCGCTCGTCCCGCGCCCTTGCGCGTTGGGAATCGAGGATCTGATTGACCGCGGTCAGAAAGCCCTCGGTGTGGCGGCAGCGGCTCAAAAAGCGGTCCGGAAAGTCCTCGCGCACCGCGCTGCCGCGCAGAAGAAGCCCCTCCCCGGCGAGGCAGAGGTCGCGGTAGGTGTCCTCCGCCTGCTGCTCCCAGCACAGGCTGCGGTTGACGCAGCATTTGCAGACCTTGTCCGCCGCGTAGTCGTAGACCTCCGAGAGACCGGCGGGCGTCACGCCCGGATCCTCCCGCGCGAGCAGGCCGTGCATCTGCTCCAGCGCCCGCTCGATCCCCTTCTCCTGTCGGGGCAGCTCCTGCAGGCTGGGCGCTTGCTCCGCTGTCTGCAGCAGGGGGAGCGGAAACGCGGCGCCTGCCGCCGCGCCGAGTGCCGCTGTGACGCAGAGCAGGGGCGTCACGGTCCCGCTGACGAACTGCCAGCAGAGGGCTGAGGCAAAGAACACGGCGCTGCGCCGCGGACCGCGCGATTGCGCCAAGAGGCTGCCGACCAGTGCGCCGAGGGTCAGAACGCCTGTCATGGAAACTTCCAGCACGCCGCCGAGGTCCAGAGCCGCGCCGAGAAGGACGGCGGCGGTCAGACTTCCGCCCGCCGAGAGCAGTGCGATGACCGCCCCGGCGGCGAGACTTGCGCCGAAGGGCGGGAGCAGAACGCCGAAGCAGCCCAGGAGCAGCAGGCCTGCAAGCTGGCGGCGCCGCTCCGCGCGGAGCGTTTTCCTTGCCAGCGGCAGGGCGAAGGCAAGAGCCGTCGAGAGCAGCAGATGCAGCACTGCGTCCAGGCGCACGCCGCTGTCGAGCAGGAAGATCGCGCCGACCGCGAAGACCAGGGACGCGCTCAAAATCGGCAGGCGGATCGGCGTGCTGCGGAAGATGACGGCCGCCGCCAGAAAGCTCAGGCTCAGTGCCGCGGGCTCAAGCGCCGCATCCAGACCCCAGAGCAGGCAGTAGCCGCACAGGGCGCCGAATGCCGCTGCAAAATTCGCCGGCAGCGCGCCGGAGAGCAGGACCGCGCAGGCCGCCAGCGGCAGCGGACGCTCCAAAGCTCTCGCCGCGCAGAGCAGAAAACAGCCGCAGAACCACAGGGCCGGCTTCCACACAGCCGGCGGAACGGACTGGCGCAGGCACAGCCGTTCCGATACTTTTTCCTTCAGTAACATCTTCTTCCGTTCCTTCCCGTCGCTGACGTTTTGATCTGATTGTAGCTTATGGCAGGAGAAAACACTGTCGGGAAATGCGCGGGGAAATCGTTTCGGAAAAATATCTTGCCACCGGACGCGCACGGGGGTATAATGGGAGAAAACAGACCGAAAGGAGGCGCGCGGATGGACTTCAGGCTGCACGCGCCGTTCTCGCCGACCGGCGACCAGCCGGAGGCGATTGACGCCCTGACTGCCGGCGTGGAAAACGGGCTCGACGAGCAGGTCCTGCTCGGCGTCACGGGCTCCGGCAAGACCTTTACAATGGCGAACGTGATCGCCCGGATCAACCGGCCGACGCTGGTTCTGGCCCACAACAAGACCCTCGCCGCTCAGCTCTGCTCGGAGTTCCGGGAGTTCTTCCCGGAGAACGCGGTGGAGTACTTCATCTCCTACTACGACTACTATCAGCCGGAGGCCTATATTCCGCACACCGACACTTACATTGAGAAGGACTCGGCCATCAACGACGAGATCGAGCGCCTGCGCCACTCGGCGACCTCCTCCCTCTTTGAGCGCCGGGACGTGATCGTGGTGGCCTCGGTGAGCTGCATCTACGGCCTCGGCGACCCGATCGACTACAAGAGCATGGTCATCTCCCTGCGGACCGGCATGGAATACCCGCAGGAGGCGCTGATGAAGAAGCTGATCGAGATCCGATACGAGCGCAACGACGTCGACTTCTCACGCAACCACTTCCGCGTCCGCGGCGACACGGTGGAGGTCTATCCGGCCTACTGGTCCGGGCGGGCGATCCGGGTCGAATTTTTCGGCGACGAGGTGGATCGGATCTCTGAGATCAACGCGGTCACGGGCATTCCGGAGCGCGTGATCTCCCACGTGGCCATCTACCCGGCCTCCCACTATGTGACGACGCCCGAGAAGATGAAACGCGCCCTGAATGACATCCGCATTGAGATGGAGCAGCGCGAGAAGCTGTTCCAGGACACGGGCAAGCTGCTCGAGGCTCAGCGCATCCGCCAGCGCACCGAGTACGACATGGAAATGATGCAGGAGATCGGCTTCTGCACCGGTATTGAGAACTATTCCCGCGTGATCTCCGGCCGCGCCCCGGGCACGCCGCCGATGACGCTGATGGACTATTTCCCGAAGGATTTCCTGATGTTCGTCGACGAGAGCCACGTCACCCTGCCCCAGGTCCGGGCCATGTACAACGGCGACCGCTCCCGCAAGCAGACGCTCGTGGAGTACGGCTTCCGCCTGCCCTCGGCCTTTGACAACCGGCCGCTCAAGTTCGACGAGTTCCAGAGCAAGATCAACCAGGTGATCTACGTCTCCGCGACGCCGGCGCCCTTCGAGACCGAACGGGCCGGGCAGATCGTGGAGCAGGTCATCCGTCCGACCGGCCTGCTCGACCCGGAGGTCGAGGTGCGGCCGATCGAATCACAGGTGGACGATCTGATGGAGGAGATCGCCCGGGTCACGGCGAAACAGGAGCGCGTGCTCGTCACGACCCTGACCAAACGGATGGCCGAGGATCTGACCGCCTTCCTGCAGAAAAACGGCGTGCGAGTGCGCTACATGCACTCGGACATCGGCGCCTTAGAGCGGATGGAGATCATCCGCGACCTGCGCATGGCGAAGTTCGACGTCCTCGTCGGCATCAACCTGCTGCGCGAGGGTCTCGACCTGCCGGAGGTTTCGCTCGTGGCGATCCTCGACGCCGACAAGGAGGGCTTCCTCCGCTCCCCGACCAGCCTGATCCAGACCATCGGCCGCGCCGCCCGCAACGCCGAGGGCAAGGTCATCATGTACGCCGACAAGATGACGCCGGCGATGGAGTACGCGATCCGCGAGACGAACCGCCGCCGCGGCATTCAGAACGCCTACAACAAGGCGCACGGCATCGTGCCGAAGACGATCAAGAAGGACGTGCGCGATCTGATCGAGATCACAACGCAGGATGCGGACGTCCGCGGCAAGGGCGGCGTCAAGATGACGAAGGACGAGCGCGACCGCGAGATCGCACGCCTCGAGAAGCAGATGAAGAAGGCCGCCCAGATGATGGAATACGAGTTCGCCGCCGTTCTGCGCGACCAGATCATCCAGCTCCGGGGAGAAAACGCATGACGCAGGCTCAACCCCACGAAAAGAGGAAATGATCGCATGGACATCCGCGCCGCCTTACTGGCCTATGCCCCTTACAACGAACAGGAGATCCGCGACAAGGCGCTGATCCTGCGGGCGATCGAGATCTTTCCGGATATCCTGAACCGGGAGAACACGATCTGCCATATAACCGCCTCCAACTGGATCACGAATCCGGCCCGCGACCGCATCCTGATGGTCCACCACAACATCTACAACGCCTGGGCCTGGACCGGCGGTCACGCCGACGGGGAATCCGATCTCCGCGCGGTCGCCCTGCGCGAGGCGAAGGAGGAGACCGGGCTGACGGAGCTGACGCCCCTCTATGACGGCGTCTTCTCCATCCAATGCCTGGCGGTCCATCACCATATCAAGCGCGGCGTCTACGTTCCGTCCCATCTCCACCTGGATTTCTGCTATCTCTGGCAGGCGGACGACCGCGCCGCAGTCCACGCCAAGCAGGATGAAAACTCCGGCGTCCGTTGGGTTCCCATCGACGAGGTGCAGCGCTGGTCCGGCGA
>JAFPFL010000029.1 GCA_017425545.1 Oscillospiraceae bacterium
GAAGCCTCCGACGAGACCACCGATGAAACCGAAAAGACAGTCGAGGAAGATAGATACAGCTATTTTCAGCCTGCCGTCAACATTTGCAAAAAACATTTTAAGACGTAAGCCATGCGCTATAAACTATGAACCATAAACCCCCGGAAAGGAGGGAATTCTTCTGCGAAAGCTTTTATCCTATCTCTTGCCCCATAAGGGCAAAATCGCTCTGGCGACACTGCTGATGGCCGTCTCGGCGGTCTGCAACCTGCTGCTGCCCACGATGATGTCCGACATCCTCGACCGCGGTTTCTACGGCGCGGCGGAAGGGAATACCTTCCCCTACATCGTAAAAACCACGCTCTGGATGCTCGCAATCTCCACCGTCAGCTTCGGGTCTGTCGTCGGCGGCTACTGGATCGTCTACCATGTCCTCGCGGATTACACCTGCGATCTGCGCCAGATGATCTTCGACAAGGTCCATACGATGACGCTGGAGGAGGTCGGCCGCCTCGGCACGTCCAACCTCGTCACCCGTATCACCCATGACGTCGGCAACCTGAACTGGGTCGTCTCCATGATCTGCGGCAATCTGATCATCATCCCGCTGATGTTCCTGGGCGGGGTGCTGCTCTGCATGCGCAAGGACGTGATGCTCTCTCTGGTCATCCTTCTGGCGGTGCCGGTCGTGATCGCGGCGGTGCTTTTGATGAGCAAGCGCATGACCGGCCTCTGGGAGGTCTCCGACAAATACTGCGACCGGCAGAACGACCTGGTGCGCGAGCGCCTGCGCGGCATCCGCGTGATCCGCGCCTTCGACCGCGAGACCAAGTCCCACGAGCGCATCAGCGACGCCACCCGCGTGATGTCCGACAACATCATCCGCGCTAATATCCACATGTCGATCGTCGACCCGCTGGCCTGCTTCGTTCTGAATCTTGCCGCCCTGCTTGTCGTCTTCCTCGGCGGCGTGCGGATCGAGCGCGGCTCCGGCCTGACCGCCGGCGATATCTTCGCGGTGATCCAGTACATCGGCATTATCCTCTCAAGCATCCTCTCGGTCTCCTTCGCAATCATCATGCTGCCCCACGTCAAGGTCGCGGCCAGGCGAATCTGCGAGGTCACCGACTCCAAAGCGACGGACGACGAGCAGACCTCCAACGGCCGGACCTTCTCCGGCGGCATCGAGCTGCGGAATCTGTCCTTCGCCTATCCCGGAGCGCGTGAGAATGCGCTCCGGGATCTGAATCTGACGATCCTGCCCGGCCAGAAGGTCTCCGTCATCGGCGGAACCGGCTCAGGCAAGAGCACACTGGTCAGCCTGCTGATGGGCTTCCGCAAGCCGACCGGCGGCCAGATCCTCTTTGACGGCGTCGACAGCGCGGAATGCTCTCCCCAGGATATCCGCGCGAACATCTCCTGCTCGCTGCAGAAGGCGATGATCTTCTCCGGCACGATCGCCGACAACCTCCGCATGGGCAAGCCCGACGCGACCGACGAGGAGCTCTGGGACGCGCTGGAGCTGGCCCAGCTGGCCGACTTCGTGCGGGAACAGAAGGCCGGGCTGGACTTCAAGCTGACCCAGGCGGGCACCAACATCTCCGGCGGCCAGAAGCAGCGGCTTGCCATCGCCCGTGCCGCTCTCCGGGACGCGCCCATCTACATCTTTGACGACAGCTTCTCCGCGCTGGACTTCCTGACGGAGGCAAAGGTCCGCGGCTCGATCAACCGGCGCACGCAGGGCAGAACGCAGATCGTCGTCACCCAGCGCGTCGTTTCCGCCATGCACTCCGATCTGATCGTTGTCCTCTCCGACGGCGCCGTCGTCGGTCTGGGCAGGCATGAGGATCTGCTCCGCGACTGCGGTATCTACCG
Source organism: Oscillospiraceae bacterium (assembly GCA_017425545.1). Classification (GTDB taxonomy): domain Bacteria; phylum Bacillota; class Clostridia; order Oscillospirales; family Oscillospiraceae; genus JAFRPC01. The sequence continues at coordinate 1,855 of JAFPFL010000029.1, forward strand.
GGAGATCTTCCACTCCCAGACGGGAGGCGGCGCAGAATGAGTGTAAAAAAGAAGCAAACGCAAACCAAAGAGAAGAAACGGCTCTTTGACCGCAACACCCGCCGCCTGATTCGCTCCATGAAGCCGATCCGCGGCTGGCTGACTCTCTCGGCCATGCTCTGCGCGGTCCTGATCGGCTGCGCGGTCGCCGCGCCGCAGATTCTGGGCGATCTGATCGACCGGCTCTACGCCGATACGAAGTCCGGCTCCGACCAGATCGTCGCCCATCTGCTGCCCGGCCTTGGCGTCCTGCTTGCCCTCTATGCGCTCAACGCGGTCGTGACCTACGGCAATTCCTACCTGCTGAATACCGTTGTGACCCGTTTCTACACCGCCGGCCTGCGCGTGCGGCTGTCCGAGAAGCTCGGAAAGCTGCCGGTGTCCTACATGGACAAGACGCCCTTCGGCGACGTCATCGACCGCATGATGGATGACGTCGGCAGCATGAGCAGCATCGTCTACAATCTGATCGAGGTCCTGATGACCGGCTTCCTGCAGATGCTCGTCATCGCCGTCTTCCTCTTCTTTGAGGACTGGCACCTGGCCCTCGTCGTGGTCGTCCTCTCGCCGCTGTCGGTCTTCCTGTCCGGCAAGCTGGCGTCGCTGAGTGAAAAATACTGGCACAAGCACTTCAACCTCGGCGGGGAGCTCTTCGCCCTGGCTGAGGAGAGCTTCACGAACTATCCCGTGACCAAGGCCTTCAACCGCGAGAACGCGATGAAGGAGAAGTACGCAAAGCTCAACCGCACACACCAGCAGAACGGCATCGCTGCAAACTTCCTCAGCGCCATCGTCCAGCCGGCCATCGTCTTCGTCGACGCTCTGGCCTACATTGTCATCGCCCTGGTCGGCGGATGGCTGATCACGAAGCACGGCGTGCCCATCGGCACCGTGGTCACGGTCATCCTCTTCGCCCGTCAGATGTCCACCCCGCTCGAGCGGATTGCCTTCGGCCTCGGCGAATCCCAGCAGGTCAAGGCCGCCTCGAAGCGTGTGTTCGATCTGCTCGATCTGCCCGAGGAGCCGGACGCGGCAGGGGAGGCTCCGAAGCCTGTCAAGGGTCACGTGGAGTTTGACAAGGTCTGTTTCTCCTACGACCCCGAAAAGCCGCTGATCCGCAATCTCACGATGGACGTACAGCCCGGCCAGAAGATCGCCATCGTCGGTCCCACCGGCGCGGGCAAGACCACGATCGTCAACCTGCTGATGCGCTTCTACGACATTCAGTCCGGCGAGATCCGCATTGACGGCAGGAATACCGCCGAGATGTCCCGGTCGGAGGCGCGCAAGCTCTTTGCAATGGTCCTGCAGGAGACCTGGCTGTTCAAGGGCACGGTTGCTGAGAACGTCGCCTACGGCTGCCCGGACGCCACGCGCGAGCAGATCGTCGAGGCCTGCGAGAGCGCCTACTGCGACCGCTTCATCCGCGCGCTGCCGGATGGCTACGACACGGTCATCAGCGAGGACAGCACGAACATCTCCTCCGGTCAGAAGCAGCTTCTGACCATTGCCAGAGCCCTGCTGGCCGACCGGAGCCTGCTGATCCTCGACGAGGCAACCTCGAACGTCGACACCCGCACTGAGCTGCTCCTGCAGAAGGCCATGGACCGCCTCATGGGCGGCCGGACCAGCTTCGTGATCGCCCACCGCCTGTCCACGATCGTCAACGCCGACACGATCCTCGTGATCCGCGACGGTCAGATCGTCGAGCAGGGCAAGCACCGTGACCTGTTGGCCAGGCGCGGCTTCTACTACGAGCTCTTTACGAGCCAATACCGGATCTGATAAAGAGCTCCATGCAAAAAACGAGCCCGGCTGTATCGCAAACGGATACAGTCGGGCTGTTCTGTTTCAGTCAGCTTCAATCATAGACGAGGGGCTCGGCGCTGATCGCCGAAACCTCGTAGGCCGTGCGCTGCAGGAGGCTTCCGTCCTCCAGACGCTTGTTGTAGTCCCGGCTCTGCAGCCGCCCGGTCAGCGCGACCTCCGCGCCGGCGGAAAGCCGGGCGATCTCCCGAGCCGTCCTGCCCCAGAAGATGCAGGGGATGTAGTCGCTGCGGCGGTAGGGGCGGCTGACGGCGAGCATCGCGTCGCAGATCTCCCGCCCGAGCGGGGTGCAGCGGAAGATCGGATCCCTGCACAGGCGCCCGGTCAGCGATACCTGGTTGTCGTGCGCCTCTGCGCTGCTCTCGAGGACGGAAGCGTAGACGGAGACGATCAGATGCCGTCCATCCTCGCTTTTCTGGTTGTAGGAGCGGATCTGCCCCTCCACGGCGATCCGTTCGCCGGGGCAGACGTCTGCCTCCTCGAGCTGGTCCCAGTCCGCCAGCACCGGGATGCGGTCCGCCGTCCCGGACAGGCGCCGGACCGTCAGCATGAATCTGCAGAATCTTCTGCCGTGGTTTTCGTGCGAGAATGCCGGCATCGAGTCCATCTCTCCGCAGAGCAGGATGTGATTGTTCGTCGTTTGCTGTTCTTCCATCGGTCCACCTCATTTTTGTAATCCTACCGGATTGTATGAGGCCTGACGCCGGGGTAGAACCGCAAAGGCCGCCGGGAATCAGGAGCCGCCTGGCGTCGGCAGGAATCGCACGCAGATGGCAGAACAGGCAGCAGAACGCGGCGTGGCTATGCCGGGTTTCGTCTGTGCTTATTCCTTTACGACTTCCTTGAGTCCGCTTGCCAGGCCGGCCAGTCCCTGCATTTCGCTGGGGATAATCAGCTTGGTCGCCTTGCCGTCGGCCACGATCTGCATGGCTTCGATGGCCTTGAGCTTGATGACCTGATCGTTCGGATGCGCCTCGTTCAGGAGCTTCAGGGAGTCGGCAGTCGCCTTCTGCACGGCCATGATGGCCTGGGCTTCGCCCTCTGCCTTGAGGATAGCGGCCTGCTTTTCGGCCTCGGCGCGCAGGATGGCGGCTTCCTTCTCGGCGGTTGCCTTCAGGATCGCGGATTCCTTTTCACCCTCGGCGACCAGAATCGCGGAGTGCTTCTGGCCCTCGGCCTGCAGGATCGCCTGACGGCGGTCGCGTTCTGCCTTCATCTGCTTTTCCATGGAGTTCTGGATGTCAGACGGAGGCAGGATGTTCTTGAGCTCCACGCGGGTGACCTTGATGCCCCAGGGGTCGGTCGCCTCGTCGAGGATCGCTCGCATCTTGGTATTGATGACGTCGCGGGAGGTCAGGGTCTGGTCGAGCTCGAGATCGCCGATGATGTTACGCAGCGTGGTCGCGGTCAGGGTTTCCATGGCGACCATCGGCTGCTCGACGCCGTAGGTGTAGAGCTTCGGGTCGGTGATCGAGAAATAGACGACCGTGTCGATCTGCATCGTGACGTTATCCTTGGTGATAACGGGCTGCGGGGGATAGTCCAGAACCTGTTCCTTGAGCGAAACGCGCTTGGCGATTCGGTCCAGGAAGGGGACCAGGGCATGGATGCCGACGCCCCAGACCGTGCGGTATGCGCCGAGCCGCTCGATTACATAGGCGTAGGACTGCTTGACTACGTGGATGTGCTTGAATACGATGAGAATCGCGAGAAGAATCGCGACGCCCGCAATGATATAGCCGGTGTACTCACTCATAACAAATACCTCCAATTATACGGATTACACAGTGGAATGGTTTTCTGGCGCGGCGGGGGAAACGATCAGCTTCACGCCATCCACGGCCTGGACGGTCACGATGCTGTCGATCGGGACAGGCTTGCCGTCGGCGGTCCGCGCGGTCCAGACGACGCCGTTGATCCTGACGGCGCCGTGGGCGCTCAGATTGTCGATGGCCTCGCAGACGAGAGCCTGCTTTCCGATTATCGCGTCGACGTTGGTACGAACCTTTTTGGGGTTGATGTACTTCCGCAGGAACGGACGTACAAGCAGCAGCAGGATCAGCGACACTATGGCGAAGACCAGAATCTGCAGCCAGAGCGGTCCGCCGCAGAGCGCGACGATCATCGCGGCAACGCTTCCGCCCACGAACCACAGGCTGATGAGCGTGACAGTGCCGAACTCGATCGCCAGGAAAACAATCGCGAGAATGAGCCAAATCAAGTAGGACATCTGAGATTCCTCCTTTCCTCCTTTATCATACCCGATTTTCGGGCCTTTGTCAATTCCATTTCCTGCCTCCGGCAGACGATCGGAGGCAGTCGCCGCGGCCCGCAAAAACCGTCGAAACAGCGCAATTTTGCCTTGCTATTTGGCCCTTCATCCGTTATAATAAAACTGTTATTTCAGATGAAGGAGGCGGCCGCATGGATGCGATGACCTTCTGCGTCCCCTGCCTGTTCGGCCTGGAGGGACTGGTTGGCGACGAGCTTCGCCGGCTGGACCTTGCGAACGTGCAGACGGAGAACGGGAAAGTGTATTTTACCGGCGGCTGGGACGCCATGGCCGCAGCCAATCTGCGGATGCGGATGGGCGAGCGGATCCTTCTGCGGCTCGGAACGTTTCCGGCACGCAGCTTCGAGGAGCTGTTCCAGGGCGTGAAGGCGCTTCCGCTTGAGGAGCTCATTCCGAAAACGGGCCGCTTCCCGGTCAAGGGACACTGCCTGAACTCCCAGCTGCATTCCGTGCCGGACTGCCAGGCCATCGTGAAGAAGGCGGCGGTCGAGCGCCTCGGCAAGCATTATGGCCTCTCCTGGCTGCCCGAGAGCGGGGAGCTGTATCAGCTCCAGTTCTCCATCATGAAGGACCAGGCGGAGATCTTTCTCGACACCTCCGGCGCCGGCCTGCACAAGCGCGGCTACCGCGCCGTCGGCAACGCCGCGCCCCTGCGCGAAACGCTGGCGGCCGCCATGGTCAACCTCGCGCGCTACCGGGGCAGGGATTTCTTCTGGGACCCCTTCTGCGGCAGCGGCACCATCGTCATCGAGGCCGCCTGGATTGCGCTGAACCGTGCGCCCGGTCTGCAGCGAACCTTCTCCGCGCAGAAGTGGGAAGCCGTTCCGGAGACCGCCTGGACGCAGGCGCGCCAGGCGGCGAAGGATGCCGAGTTCCGCGGCAGCTATCAGATCCTCGGCTCCGACAACGATCCCGACAGCCTGAGCATCGCGATCTCGAATGCGAAGAAAGCCGGCGTCGGCGATCTGATCCGCTTCGAGGATGCGGACGCGACCAGGCGCAGCCTCCCGGCTGAACGCGGCGTCATCGTCTGCAACCCGCCCTACGGCGAGCGGATGCTGGAGCAGCGCAGCGCCCAGCGCCTCTATCAGGCCTTCGGCAGACACATCCGCGAGGCCGAGGGCTGGAGCAAGTTCATCATCTCCTCCGAGCCGGAGTTTGAGCATTACTTCGGCGCGCGTGCAGATAAAAAGCGCAAGCTCTACAACGGCATGATCCAGTGCAATCTCTTCCAGTATCTGAGAGGAGGCGGACGCGCGTGAGGCATCTGTTTGTGATGAACCCGGCTGCGGGCAAATCTGACCGCACTGCGGAGCTTTCCTTTGCGGTCAATTCTCTCTGCCGCGGTAGAGGACTGGATTATCAGATCCGCATTTCGCGGAAGCCCGGCGACTGCGCCGCCTTTACGGAGGAGGCCGCCCGGAGCGGAGAGGAGACCCGCGTCTATGCCTGCGGCGGCGACGGTACGCTCAACGAGGCCGTCCGCGGCGCGGCCGGCGCCGAACATGTTGCCGTCACAAACTATCCATGCGGTTCCGGCAACGACTTCATCAAGAATTTTGATGATCCCGATGCCTTCCGCAAGCTGGAAAACCTGCTTGACGCAGAGGAAACGCTCCTCGACCTGATCCAGGTCGGCGACGCCTACAGCCTCAGCATCTGCTCGATGGGCTTCGACGCGCGAATCGGCACTGAGATTGCGCGGTATAAGCGTCTGCCGCTCGTCAGCGGCAACGGCGCTTACACACTCTCCATTCTTGCAAATCTGATCAAGGGCGTCCACCGCCACTACGTCGTCGAGGTCGGCGGCGAGCGGATCGACAGCCGCTTCTCGATGATCTGCGTCTGCAACGGGCGCTTCTACGGCGGCGGCTTTCAGCCCGTCCCGGAGGCAAAGCTCGACGACGGCAAGCTCGAGGTCCTTCTGGTCAACCGCGTATCGCGGCTCCAGGTCGCAGGCCTTGTCGGCAAGTACAAGGAAGGCCGCTGGGCGGACTACCCGAACCTCTTCCGGCACTTTACAGACAACCGCGTTGTGATCCACTGCGATGGGGAAGAGGTCGTCAATCTGGACGGCGAGGCGATCCGCGGCAAAGACGTCGAAATCCGGCTCTCCGACCGCAAGCTGCGCTTCTTCTATCCGCGAATCACCAAACTTTCCTGATTCTGCGGAGCGAGGCCCTACGTTTTTGTCATAGTTCACAAAAATTGTTTAGATTATTTGTGAATGTTGCAATTTGCAAAATCACACGATATAATAACCCTGTCATAGAAATCGACCGGCGCCGGCGTGCGTTCGGAGCGAAATCGAACATATGAAAAGGAGCGCAAACCATGAGAACCATCGGTACAGTCGTCCGGGGCGTTCGTGCCCCCATCATCCGCCAGGGTGACGACATTGCGGCAATCACCGCTGCGTCCGTACAGGCCGCGTGGGAGGAAGCCGGCATCACCCCGAGAGACCGCGACGTGGTCGCTGTCACGGAATCTGTGGTTGCCCGCAGCCAGGGCAATTACGCCGCGATCCAGGACATCGCTGCTGACGTAAAGGCAAAAACCGGCGGCGGCACAATCGGCGTCGCATTTCCGATCCTGAGCCGCAACCGCTTCTCGCTGCTCCTCAAGGGCATTTCGATGGCCTGCGAGAAGGTTGTGCTCCTGCTTTCCTATCCCTCCGACGAGGTCGGCAACCATCTGGTGGACCTCGACCGCCTCGACGAGGCCGGCGTGAACCCATACACCGACCTGCTGACGGTCCCGCAGTTCCGCAAGCTCTTCGGCCACATTCCCCACCCCTTCACCGGCGTGGACTACATCGACTTCTACACCGAGCTGATCGAGAACGCCGGCGCGAAGGCGGAGATCCTCCTGGGCAACCACATCCAGTCCCTGCTCGACTACACCGACACCGTGATCACCGCCGACATCCACACCCGCGCGCGCTCCAAGCGCCTGCTCAAGGCTGCCGGCGCGAAGACGGTTCTCGGCCTCGATGACATCCTGACCGTGTCGATCAACGGCTGCGGCTACAATGAGACCTACGGTCTGCTCGGCTCCAACAAGGCGACCGAGGAGACGATCAAGCTCTTCCCGCGCGACTGCACCGCGGTTGCCGAGCGCATTTCCGAGCTGCTCAGCAAGGCCAGCGGCAAGCACATCGAGGCGATGGTCTACGGCGACGGCGCCTTCAAGGATCCCGTCGGCAAGATTTGGGAGCTGGCCGACCCCGTCGTCAGCCCCGGCCATACGAAGGGCCTCGACGGCACCCCGAACGAGCTCAAGCTGAAGTACCTGGCCGACAACGATTTCGGCAACCTCTCCGGCGATGCGCTCAAGGAAGCGATTTCCGAGCGCATCCGCGCCAAGACCGGCGAGAGCCTGGTCGGCAACATGGTCTCCGAGGGCACCACGCCCCGCCAGCTCACCGACCTGATCGGCTCGCTCTGCGACCTGACCTCCGGCTCCGGCGACAAGGGCACCCCGATCGTCTACATCCAGGGCTACTTCGACAACTATACGAACGAATAATCGCCGCGCCGCGGCCCCGATTGCCGCGCCTGCGCCGCAGCCTGGGAAGTCAACCAACCGTCCCAGAGATAGAAAGGAAACTACAATGCTGATTCGTTCTCCCGAGCAAGATATCCAGCGCATTCTGTTCACCGAGGAGGAGATCGCCGCCCGCGTCGCCGAGATCGGCAAGGAGCTCTCCGCGCGCTTTGCGGGGCAGAAGCCCCTGATGCTCTGTGTTCTGCGGGGCGCCGCCTTCTTCTTCACCGACCTCTGCCGGAAAATGGACTGCATGATGGACATGGATTTCATCTCCGCGTCCAGCTACTTTGACGGCACCAAGTCCTCCGGCACCGTCCGTCTGATGAAGGACTCCTCCATCGACATGACCGGCCGCCACGTCGTCATCGTGGAAGACATCATCGACACCGGATTGACCCTGTCCTACCTCAAGAAGCTTTTCGCCGTGCGCGAGCCCCTCTCGATCACGACTGTCACCTTCCTCGACAAGCAGACCGGCGAGCCCAACCGGGAGAACGTCGACTACTGCGGCTTCCTGATCCCCGACGAATTCGTTGTCGGCTACGGCCTGGACTATGCGGATTACTATCGCAATCTTCCCTATATCGGTGTCCTCAAAGAGGAGTGCTATCTCTGAAATCATAAACGGAACCCGGACTCCGGGTTCCGTTCCGGTTTATCTGAAGAAACTGACTGGAGGAAATAACAGATGAATGAAAACAAACGTCCCGAATCCATGAAACGCATTACCACCCCGGAACTCGCTGACGCCTTTATCGAGACGCAGCTTCGCGAGCTGCGCGAGCAGATCGGCGACAAGAAGGTCCTGCTCGCCCTCTCCGGCGGCGTGGACTCCTCCGTCGTGGCGGCCCTGCTGATCCGTGCCGTCGGCAAGCAGCTCACCTGTGTCCACGTCAACCACGGCCTGCTCCGCAAGGGCGAGCCCGAGCAGGTGATTGAGGTCTTCCGCAACCAGATGAAGGCCAACCTGGTCTATATCGACGCGACCGACCGCTTCCTCGACAAGCTGGCCGGCGTCGCCGAGCCCGAACAGAAGCGCCACATCATCGGCGCCGAGTTCATCCGCGTCTTCGAAGAAGAGGCCCGCAAGCTCGACGGCATCGCCTTCCTGGCGCAGGGAACGATCTACCCCGACATTCTCGAGTCCGAGCGGGGCGTCAAGGCCCACCACAACGTCGGCGGCCTGCCCGAGGATCTGAACTTCCAGCTGGTCGAGCCGATCAAGCTGCTGTATAAGGATGAAGTCCGCGTCGTCGGCAAGCGCCTCGGCCTGCCCGATAACATGGTCTATCGCCAGCCTTTCCCCGGCCCCGGCCTGGGTGTCCGCTGCGTCGGCGCCATCACCCGCGAGCGCCTGGAGGCTGTCCGCGAGTCCGACGCCATCCTGCGTGAGGAGTTTGCCAAGCACGGCCTGGATGAGAAGGTCTGGCAGTACTTCACCGTTGTTCCCGACATCAAGTCCACCGGCATCACCGACGGCAAGCGCACCTGGGACTGGCCGGTCATCATCCGTGCGGTCAATACGGTCGACGCTGTCACCGCCGAGCCCGCCGAGCTGAACTTCACCTTCCTGCAGACCCTCGTCCGCCGCATCACCACCGAGGTACGGTGAACCCCGTGTGTTTAAAGACCCGGACCATCCCGGCA
>JAFPFL010000030.1 GCA_017425545.1 Oscillospiraceae bacterium
AGCTTCTGACCGCAGGCGAGCTCTACCACATGCTCAAGCTGCCGGCAGCGGCCAAGGTGGAGAGCTTCTCCCGCCGGAACTTTGAAATGATCGAGCTCCTGCTCAAGGAGGACTCCCCCTTCTGCGGCACCCCGCTCTGGACGCTGCGTGAAAAGAACAGCGCAAAGTTCCTGATCTGCGTGGTCCAGCGCGGCGAGAAGGTCTTTATTCCCGACGGCGGCTTCGTGCTGGAGGGCGGCGACCGCATCGGTCTGACCGCCAAGCCCTCCGAGATGCAGAAGCTGCTCAAGTCGCTTGGTCTGTCCAAGAAACACGCCAAGGGCGTCATGATCCTCGGCGGCAGCCGGATCGCCTTCTACCTGTCCAAGATGCTGCTCGGCTCTGGCAGCGCCGTCAAGGTCATTGACGTGGACCGGAACGCCTGCCGCACCTTCAGCGAACACGTGCACGGCGCGTCCGTGATCTGCGGCGACGGCACCCATCAGGAGCTGCTGCTGGAGGAAGGCCTGCTCGAGCAGGACGCCTTCCTCGCCCTGACCGGCATGGACGAGGAGAACATCCTGGTCTCCTGCTACGCTGCGGCGCAGCACGTGCAGCGCGTCATCGCAAAGGTCAACCGCGACGAGATGGCCGCGATGGCGGCCCAGCTCGGGCTGGAGAGCATCGTCTCGCCGAAGAGCATCACGGTGAACGTCGTGCTGCGCTATGCCCGCGCCCTGCAGAGCTCGATGGACTCGGCCAAGATCGAGACCCTCTACCAGCTCATGGACGGCAAGGCCGAGGCCGTGGAATTCGTTGTGACAGAGGCCTCCTTCCTGACCGGCAAGCCGCTCAAGGAGCTGCCGATCCGCAAGAACACCCTGATTGCCGGGATCGTGCGAAGCCGCGTGCCGATCATCCCCGGCGGCGACGACGCGATCCTGCCCGGCGACCACGTGGTCGTCATCTCCAGCGAACACCGGCTCAACGAACTGACCGATATTCTCAGATAACGGGAGGTCTGTCATGAATCGGAAAATGGTCTATTTTCTGACCGGACGCATCGTTCTGCTCGAAGGCGCCCTGCTGCTCGTGCCGCTGATCGTCTCTCTGATCTACCGGGACGCAGGAATGGTTCCGTTTTTGATCACGATCGGCATCTGCGCCGCGTTCGGCGGCCTTCTGAGCCAGATCTTCCGCAAGCACAGCCCGGTCATCTTTGCCAAGGAGGGCTTCCTGATCACAGCCCTCGCCTGGGTCCTCCTGTCCGCCATCGGCGCGCTTCCCTTCGTGATCAGCCGCGAGATCCCCAACTACATCGACGCCTTCTTCGAGACCGTCTCCGGCTTTACAACGACCGGCGCCTCCATCGTCAGCAACGTGGAGTCCATGAGCCACTCGATCCTGTTCTGGCGCAGCTTTACGCACTGGATGGGCGGCATGGGCGTGCTGGTGCTGATGGTCGCCGTGATGCCGAACCTGCCCGGACGCACGATCCACGTGCTCCGCGCGGAGATGCCCGGCCCGACGATGGGCAAGCTGGTCCCGAAGCTCCGCGACACGGCCAAGATCCTCTACTACCTCTACTTCCTGCTGACGCTGATGGAATTCGTGCTCCTGCTCTGCGGCGGGATGCCCCTGTTCGACAGCGCGATCCACGCCCTCGGCACGGCCGGCACCGGCGGCTTCGGCATTAAGTCCGACTCCATTGCGTCCTACAGCCCCTATCTGCAGTGGGTCATTGCGGCCTTCATGATGCTCTTCGGCGTCAACTTCAACCTCTACTACCTGCTTCTGCTGCGGCGGTTCCGCTCTGTCTTCCGCAGCGAGGAGCTCTGGACCTACATTACGGTCGTTCTGGCCGCCACCGGCCTGATCGCCTGGAACATCTACCCGCTCTACCGCAATCTTGCGGAGACCACGCGGACCGCCTTCTTCCAGGTCAACACCGTTGTGAGTACCACGGGTTTTGCGACCGCGGACTTTGACCAGTGGCCGGTGCTCAGCAAGACCGTGCTGCTGCTTCTGATGTTCATGGGCGGCTGCGCCGGCTCCACCGCCGGCGGCTTCAAGGTCTCGCGCCTGGTCATGCTGTTCAAGTCCATCCGCCGCGAGCTCCGGCGTCTGCTGCACCCGCGCACGGTCTCGGTCGTGCGCTTCGAGGGCAAGGCTGTGGACGACGCGACGCTCAACAGCGTGAGCACCTATCTCTCGCTATACATCGGGCTGTTCGTGATCATCCTCTTTATCGTTTCTTTCCAGCCCGGCTTCAACTTCCTGTCCAACTTCACCGCAGTCGCGTCCTGCTTCAACAACATCGGCCCCGGCCTGGATCTTGTTGGCCCGACCAGAAACTTCGCCGCCTATCAGCCGTTCTTCAAGGTCGTCCTCTCGTTTGCCATGCTCTTTGGCAGACTGGAGATCTACCCGATGCTGATCTCGATGTCGCCCTCCACCTGGACCCGCAAGTAAGCGGCGCGCAGACATCTATTTTTTCCCGAAAGGAGAGGTTCGTGCAATGTCAGACGAACGCCAGAAAAGCCGCAGGAAAACCGGCCTGCTGCTGATCCTGATCATCTCTCTTACGCTTATGATCGCAGCCGTCATCCTGCTCGTGCTGCTCAAGAAGGCAGATACGCTTTCAAAGGGCAGCGAGACCATGCACTCCCCCCTTCCCCCGGATATCTCCGTCTCCGAGTCGCCGGATCCCTCTGATCCGGACGGCTCCGACCCCTCCGGCGTTGTGCCGGCGGAGACGGGAGAGGAACTGCCGGACAACCCGATCCGGTTTGACGAGCTGCAGAGCATCAACCCCGACGCCTATGCCTGGCTCAGCGTACCGATGGGCCGGGAGGACTGGGACATCAGCCGGCCCATCCTGCAGACCAGTCCGGGTACGAATGACGACTTCTATCTCCACCACAACATCGAGCGCAAATACGAATACACCGGCGAGCTCTACACGGAAAAGTGGAACGGCAAGGATTTCACGGATCCGGTGACCGTGATCTACGGCCACAACATGTACGACGACAGCACCGAGATGTTCTCCAAGCTGATCAACTTCCAGGACGAAGACTTCTTCAACGAGCATGAATTCTTCTACATCTACACGCCGGGCCACATCCTGACCTACCGAATCGCAGCCGCGATCCAGTTCGACAACCGCCACATTCTGAACAGCTTCGACTTCACCGACGAGGCCGTCTTCGACAACTGGATCCAGAACTACATTCTCAATCCCAGAACGATGATCCGAAGAGTGCGCGAGGACGTCACCGTCACGACCGAAGACCACATCGTCATTCTCAGCACCTGCCTCGGCAGGAACATGTCCAAATACCGCTATCTGGTGCAGGGGGTATTGATCAGCGATGAGCCGACAAAGTAAAGACTATACGGGCAGATTTCAAGCTGCGCCGACGCCGAAAAAGGCGCGCCGCTGGGTCCCTGCCGTCCTGCTCGTCATCCTGGTGCTGGCGCGGATCGCAGCGACCGGCGTCAAGGGTCTGTCTCTGTACGATTACTACGTTGGCGGCGACAACATCCTGATCTACGGAAACGTGCGCGGGGTCGACTTCGGCGACCGGCTGAACTCCCAGGACGGCGAGAAGGCCATCCAGGTCATTGAAAACGAGGACACCGTCCCCACCGGCGACGAGGATTACGTCATCCGCCTGGACAACGGCAAGACCCTGATCTATCAGGGGCACACCTACACGCTCAACGAAAACCTTGTCACGGTCCTGTTCATGGGCATCGACCGGACGCTCAACGACGGCGAGCTCAGCGATACCGAGCAGCGCGGTCAGGCAGACGTCCTGCTGCTGATCGGCATCGACACCACGACCGGCAAGAGCACGATTTTGAACATCTCCCGCGAGACCTACACGCAGGTGGACGTCTACTCGATCAACGGCACCTTCATCGAGACCCGCTACGAGCAGATCGCGCGCGCCTTCGGTCACGGCGACGGCGGAGAGTTCAGCTGTGAAAATACGCGCACAGCCGTCTCCAGGCTCCTGTACGGGCTGCCGATCAGCCGCTATATTGCGCTGGACATGGACGGCATTCAGGCCGCCAACAACGCGGTCGGCGGCGTCACGCTCAAGTCGCTGTTTGACTTCACCGGCCCGAACGGAAAGAGGTACCACAAGGACGATGTTCTCCATCTGCAGGGCAGCCTCCTGGACCGCTACATCCGCACCCGCTCGCTCACGGACGTCGACGCCAACGCGGCGAGAATGGACCGGCAGGTCCAGTACGTCAAGGCCTTCTCCAGGCAGGTCGTGAGCGCCTCCAACGGCAGCGTCACCTTCTCCGTGGACCTGTTCTCCGCTCTGGCGCCCTACATGGTGACAGACCTGGAGATCCCGGACGTCACCTTCCTCGGGTCCTGCTACCTTGACAGCGGATCGGAGTTCACCTTCCGCGGCCTGAGCGGCGTCTACGACCTGCTCGGAAAGAACGCCGTGTTCTACGCCGACGACACGGACATCTTTGACGCCGTTTTGCAGATCTTCTATACGCAGACGGCCTGATTTGGGCACAGAAAAGCAGCCTGTTCAAACCACATCGTTTTGAACAGGCTGCTTCTTTTTCTTTGCACTACCGTGCCGCTTTGAGCTCGCGGCTGCGGAGCTGGAGCTGGAGGCGGTCGGCGATCAGGGCGATGAACTCGCTGTTCGTGGGCTTGCCCTTCGTGTTCGACACCGTATAGCCGAAGAACCGCTGGAGGGTGTCCAGGTCGCCGCGGTCCCAGGCGACCTCGATGGCATGGCGGATCGCCCGCTCGACCCGCGAGGGCGTAGTGCTGAAGGTCTTTGCGACCTGCGGATAGAGCACCTTTGTGATCGCGTTGATGACGTCCATGTCCCCGACCGCGATGATGATCGCCTCGCGCAGGTACTGATAGCCCTTGATATGCGCCGGAACGCCGATCTCGTGGATCACGTTGGTCACAAGCGTCTCAATATCCAGGTCGACCACGGTATTCGGATCGCGTCCGTTCACGGACAGGATCTCCTCCATCCGCTCGAGCACGGTCTGCCGCGAGCAGGGCTTGAGCAGCAGGTAGTCCACGCCGTAGGAGGCGGTCACGGTCGCAATGTAATCGGTGGCAAACGCGGAAAGCAGCAGAATCTTCGGGCGGTTTTCCGCCGGGAGCTCCTTGAGCACGCTGATCCCATCGCGCCGCGGCAGCAGCAGGTCGAGAATCAGAACGTCCGGCATCGTCTGATGCAGCAGTTCAACGGCGCGGTCTCCCTCGCAGGCGGTCCCGATCACCTCGTAGCCGTGCTCCCGCAGCAGCGCAGTCAGGCTTTCACAGAACGCCTCGTTTCCGTCCGCAACCAACACCTTTGTATGTTTTTCCATTCGTTTCCTCTCCTTGAAACACTTCGTAATATTTTACATTTTTTCTGTCTCAGTAACCTTAGACTATCACAATAATTCTGATAATTCAAGGAGAAATGTTCGCCTTTTACAGCATTTTTATCCCCTTTTTTCGACAATTTCCGCAAGTTTATACACATTATTGTCGAAGCTTGTCGAGGACTGTCAAACCCGCGTCAGCGCACTTTTTCCGGCAGCAGGACCTCGCCCGTTCCGACCGGGCGGACGGCCCTGCGCTGGGCCGAGGCGGTCGGAAGCAGAGCGCTCAGCTCCGCCGGGAAAGACGCCGTCTGCCCCAGCGGGACGTAGGCCTGGACGGTCCCGGCGAAGCCGCCGCCGTGGACGCGGCAGGCTCCGCGGCCGTCAAGGAGCTTTTCGATCACCGCAAGCGTCAGCGCCATCGGCTGGGAAGGGCTGCCGGCGGGCGAGATGTTCTGCAGCAGGCGCCACGAGGAGCTTCCGGACGCGCGCACGAGGTCCAGATACCGGTCAAAATCGCCGGCGAGCAGGGCCGCGCGCATGCCGTCGACGCGGCGGTTTTCCTCGTAGATATGCATGGCGCGGAGGATGGCGCGGTCCGGGCAGCGGCTCCGCAGGCGCGGCAGGGCGGCATAGAAGTCCGCCTCGCCGACCTCGGAGAGGGTTTTGGCGCCGAAGCAGGCGCTGACAGCGCGGAGCTCGCCCGGGATCGCCGCGTACTCGGCGGTCAGATCGGCGTGGTCCGCACCGCAGGAGATCAGAAACAGCGCGTAGCCATAGCGTTCCGGTTCGAGGCTGAGCTTTTCGACACGCGGCTGAGCGGGGTCGCGGAAATCCATATAGGTGACGCCGCCGAAGGCGCAGGCAGCCTGATCCAGCAGGCCGCAGGGCTTGCCAAAGAACTCGTTCTCCGCGCGGCGGCCGAGCTTCGCGAGCTCAAGCGCGGAGAGCCTCGCCGAGAAAAAGACGTTGAAAATCTCTGCGAGCAGGACCTCCACAGACGCCGAGGAGGACAGACCGCTGCCGGGCAGGACCGTGGACGAGGCGCAGATATCCAGGCCGCGCAGCGTCCGGCCGGGGGCGAAGAGGGCGATCATGCCGGCGAGCAGGGCGTTCGTGGTCTGCGCCGGGAAGCCGGCGTTCTGCTCCGGGCGAACCGAGCAGGCGCAGGGCGGGAAGCCGGCGGAGAAGAGGCGGATCTCGTCGCTGCCGTTTTCAGCAGCAGCCGCAACCGTGTCCACGTCCACCGAGGCCGCAAGCACCTTCCCGTTCTGATGGTCGGTGTGGTTACCGCCGAGCTCGGTGCGGCCCGGGGCGGTGAAAAAGCGGACGTCCTCGCGGCGGTGCCCAAGCGCGCAGAGCTGCTCCGCCAGGGCGTCATAGCGGGCGCGATCCGCGGGCGAATCGGCATAGATTTCTTCGAAGCGGTACTGCATGGCGCTCCCTCCCGTTTTCTTTCTTCCTCTATTATAGCACAAGAAATCCGGCATGGAAACAGGAATTTCTCCGCTTTCGGAAAGAATCTTCCCATTGCATTTTGGCTTCTCCCCTGCTATAATGATTGCAAAGAACCGACAAGGAGTTACAGCCGTGAAAAAGACAGTCAGTCTGCTGCTGGCGCTACTGCTTCTGCTGGGCGTCGGCGGCTGCGCCGCAAAGAATACTGCGAAGAATGAGACCCAGCCGGTCTACGACGTCACGATCGTTGACGTGACCGAGACGGACGGTGGGAAAGAACAGACCGACGTTCCGACAACCGACGCGACCGAAACGGACGCCCCTGAAACCGACGCGCCCGAGACGGATGCGCCACAGACCGAGGCGCCGACGGAGCCGGATCCCGGCGTGAGCGAGGACGGGGTCTATGACTCCAAGGACGAGGTGGCCCTCTACATCCATCTCTACCGCCACCTGCCCTCCAACTACATCACGAAGAAGCAGGCCGAGGCTCTGGGCTGGCCGGGCGGCGATCTGCGGCCCTATGCGCCGGGCAAATGCATCGGCGGCAGCCACTTCGGCAACTATGAAGGCCTGCTGCCCAGCGCCAGGGGCCGGGAGTGGACCGAATGCGACATCGACACGATGAACAAAAAATCCCGTGGCGCGAAGCGGATCATCTTCTCCAACGACGGACTGATCTACTATACCGACGACCACTACGAGAGCTTTACCCAGCTCTATGACGGATGGGAGGACTGAACATGCGGGCAACGATCAACGGCAAACGGGTGACAGACAAGGAGAGCCTCATCGTCTTGCTGCGGCAGAAGCTGAGTCTGCCGGAGGACTGCGGAAAGAATCTGGACGCGGTTTATGACGTCATCACCGATCCCGGCAAGGATCGGATCATCACCGTCAAGCACGAGGATCTGCTGCGCGGGCGCCTCGGCGATTACGCAGACCGCTTCCTGCAGATGCTGGACGACGCCTGCCAGAGCGGCCACGTGCGCGTGATCCGCAGGAACTGAACTGCAAGCCGCCGGGACAGCCGGCGCGCAGAAAAGCGGAGGACCGACCGGTCCTCCGCTTTTTTTCTTTCGATTATCTGCTGGCGATGACTTCGACTTCGACGAGGGCGCCCTTTGGCAGGTCCTTGACCGCGAAGCAGGAGCGGGCGGGCTTGTGGACGAAGTAGGTCGCATAGACCTCGTTGAACGCGCCGAAATTGGCAATGTCAGACAGGAAGCAGGTGGTTTTGACGACGTCTTCCTCGCCGTAGCCGGCGGCCTTCAGAAGTGCGTCGATGTTCTTGAGGATCTGCGCAGTCTGCGCTTTGATCTCAGAGACCTCGAGCGTGCCGTCCTCGGGGTGAATGGGCATCATGCCGGAGAGGTAGAGGAAATTGCCGGCCTTGACCGCCTGGGAATAGGGGCCGATCGCTGCGGGGGCGTTGGGGGTGGAGATGTGTTCAAGCATGTTGATATTCCTTTCTGATGATATCACAAATATCGTTTATTCTGCGGTAATGCCGGTCACCGTGACGCCGCCCAGACGGGTCAGGGCGGGGATGCGCCAGTTGTTGTACTGCACAGTCTCGGCGGAGGCGTAGAGCGCCTGCACGAAGTCGCGCATGGAGCCGGAGACCGAGCCGCCGGATACGACGGTGCAGTTCTCGCCGTCGTGCCAGTAGCCCAGGCGGATCTCACCGAAGATGTCGCCGGTCATGGCGTCCACCTGGAAGTCGGAGAACTCCACGGCCTCCAAGTAAGCGCCCTGCCGAAGCTCCGCCTCGGTGCGGGTGCCGCCGCTGACGGCCAGGTTGGAGGGGATGAAGCAGTCGTCGAGCCCCATGTAGCTTGCGAACATCCGCCCGCCGGCGTAGTGCTCGGTCACGCCGTCGCGCAGCAGGACCAGGTCGCGGATCGGGGCGCCCTCGGGGTCATAGCGGCGGTTTCTGGCGGAGTTGGGCAGGCTGCGGAGCGCCGTGAGCGTCAGCCGGTCGCCGCGGAATTCTTCCGCCACGGGCTTGCC
>JAFPFL010000031.1 GCA_017425545.1 Oscillospiraceae bacterium
GCTGAAGAAGACCAAAATGTTCGCCGGCGACCCGGCCCCCTTCGTCATGGAGCTGCCGGCCTACCACGTCCCCTCCGTCAAGAATGTTCTGCGCGGCACATGGGAGCGCGGCTGGTCCTTCATCAAGCGCGCCGGCGATCAGGCCGATGATGGGCATCTTGGCGCCGCAGGGGATGAAGCAGGTGGTCATGATGGTCATGCGGCGGTCGCGCTCATTTTCAATGGTACGCGAGGCCATGACGCCGGGAACGCCGCAGCCGGTGCCGACCAGCATCGGGATGAAGCTCTTGCCGGACAGGCCGAAGCGGCGGAAAATGCGGTCCATGATGAAGGCGATCCGCGCCATGTAGCCGCAGTCCTCCAGGATGCAGAGCATCAGGAAAAGGACGAGCATCTGGGGCACGAAGCCGAGCACGGCGCCGACGCCGCCGACGATGCCGTCAGAGATCAGGCCGACCAGCCAGGGCGCAGCGCCCCAGCCTTCCAGCAGGCTGCGGGAGCCTTCCACCATCCACTCGCCGCCGAGGACGTCGTTGGTCCAGTCGGTCAGGAAGGAGCCGAAGGGTCCCATCGCGATCCAGTAGACAAGATACATGACGACCGCAAAGATCGGCAGGGCCGCCCAGCGGTTGGTCAAGATGCGGTCGATCTTGTCGGAGGTGGTCATCTTGCACAGGTTCTTCCTCCTGTAGCAGCCCTTGAGCATGCCGGCGATGTACACATAGCGTTCGTTGGTGATGACGGACTCGGCGTCGTCGTCGAGCTCCTTCTCGGCGGCGGCGATGTCCTGTTCGATGTGCTGCCTGACCGTCGGCGCCAGGCGGATCTTTTCGGCCACCTTGTCGTCGCGCTCGAAGAGCTTGATCGCGTACCAGCGCTTCTGGTTCTCGGGGGTGTCGTTGAGCGCGGTTTCTTCGATGTTGGCCAGCGCGTGCTCGACGGCGACGGAGAAGCTGTGCTGCGGGATCGTCGGCTCGCCGGAGGCGGCTTCCACGCAGGATTTGACCACTTCGTCAACGCCCTTGTTCTTGAGCGCGGAGATCTCCACGACCTTGCACCCGAGCTCGCGGCTCAGTTCCGCGGTGTTGATCTTGTCGCCGTTCTTGCCGACCAGGTCCATCATGTTCAGGGCGACGACCACAGGGATGCCGAGCTCGACGATCTGGGTGGTCAGATACAGGTTGCGCTCGAGGTTCGAGGCGTCCACGATGTTCAGAACGACGTCGGGCCGCTCCTCGATCAGATAATTCCGGGCAACGACCTCTTCCAGAGTATAGGGGGAGAGGGAATAGATGCCGGGCAGGTCGGTCACCGTGACGTCCTTCTGCCCGCGGACCTTGCCTTCCTTTTTCTCGACCGTAACGCCTGGCCAGTTGCCCACGTACTGCTGGGTGCCGGTCATGGCGTTGAACAGCGTTGTCTTTCCGCTGTTCGGGTTGCCCGCGAGGGCAATTCGAATCTGTCTGTCCATGTCTTACTCCTTACTCCACTTCGACCATTTCCGCGTCGGCCTTGCGCAGGCTCAGCTCGTAGCCGCGCACGTTGAGCTCCACGGGATCGCCCAACGGCGCCACCTTGCGCACATAGACCTCGGTTCCGCGGGTCAGACCCATGTCCATGATGCGGCGCCTGACTGCGCCTTCTCCATGGAGCTTGACGATCCTGACCGTATCGCCGATCTTGACGTCTCTCAGAGTTTTCATATCCATGCTCCTCTCTTCCGGTTCTTCGACCGGTATTTCGGGCAACCCCCACAATCCGCGGCGTTGCCTCAGATCATGATTCTTCCAGCCATTTCCCGGCTGATTGCCACGCGGGTGTCCTTAACGTTTACGATCAGATTTCCTGCGATTGTCGAAACCACCGTGACGGCCCCGCCCGCGACAAAGCCCAGGCCCGCCAGGTGCCGTCTCATTTCCGGGCTTCCTCCGACCTTGCGGATGATGTTTTCCTCACCGGGGGCAGCCAAAATCAGCGGCATCATGGATCTCTCCCTTCTCCTGATAATTTGAAATTACGAACAATAATTAGCAAAGACGAACTACTGCGAAAAAAGAAATAGTTAGCATTCTCTAACTAAAGAGAGTATAGCATAACTGCCTCGCCTTGTCAAGAGAAAAGCGATACTTTTTCTTGCAATTTTTCCGCAGCTATGGTAATCTGAAATCAATATAAGGGAAGGCAGGTGAATCGGCTATGACGATCCGCGAATCGGCCGAGGATTATCTGGAGGCGATGCTGATGCTCCGGCAGCAGCACGGCTATATCCGTTCGATCGACGTGGCCAGGCAGCTTGGCGTCACGAAGCCGAGCGTCAGCTATGCCACGAAGCAGCTGCGTGAAAATGGCTACATCACCTTCGACGAGAACAACTTTATCCTGCTCACGCCTGCCGGCAGTGAGATTGCCGAGCGCATTTACGAGCGCCATCAGCTCCTGTCTGAGCTTTTTATCCGACTGGGGGTCAACCCCGCGACCGCGCGGGAGGACGCCTGCAAGGTGGAGCACGATCTGAGCGACGAGACCTTCGCGGCCATCCGCCGCCACGCGCACGAAAAAGGAACGCTCTGAACACCCGGACCCGTAAGACGCTGTTTCAAATCAGCAAGGAACGCTGAATTGAGGCGGCGTCCTTTTTTGCGGCCACTGCGACCATTCGCGCGGAAAAACCGTCATTTCACGCGAAAACCGCTGGCAAGCTCGTGACAACGTCTGCGCGATATGCTATAATTATTGTATTCTGCGGCAGACTGCGCTTTGCGCAGAGATGGGAGGCGAAAGAATGCGAATTTTGATATGCGACGATGATCCGGCTGCGGTGGCGGAGCTGCAAAGCGCCGTCAGGGCGTTCTTTGCGGAGCGGGACGAGACGCCGGATCTGGTCTGCTATCCGGGCGGAGACGCCCTGCTGGCGGCGCCGGACCTGCGGGCGGACCTGGCCTTTCTGGACGTGGAGATGCCCGGAACGGACGGCATCACCGTGGGGGCCAGGCTCAAGCAGGCCAATCCCAGCGTGAAGATTTTCATCGTGACGGCCTACCCCGACTATCTGGACGAGGCCATGCGCTTTCAGGTCTTCCGCTATCTCAGCAAGCCCCTGGACCGCGAGCGGCTGTTCCGGAATCTCCGTGAGGCGGTTCGCCTATACGTCACGGAGAGCAGGCCGTTTCCCATCCGGACCGCCGAGGGCGTCGTGGTCCGGCGGGCGGAGGAGATCGTCTGCGTGGAGACGGTCCGCCGCAAGGTCCTGATCACCACGACCGCCGAGACTCTGATCTCCGCCGAGCCAATCGAGCACTGGCGGCGGACCCTGGATCTGCCCTGTTTCTACAGCCCTCACCGGGCCTTCATCATCAATCTGGCCTTTGTCAATTCCATCACTCGGGACAGCATCCTGCTGAAAAACGGCAATCAGGAGAAGACGGCCTTTCTGGCGCGGCGAAAATACGCCGAGTGCAAGGCGGTCTATCTGCGCTGGGCGGAAAGCGTGGGCTGAATGAGAACACTGTTTCTGTTTTTGGGGACGGTTCTGTGCGCCGTCATCCTCTGGGTCTACGACTGGGCTCTGCTTCCGTCGCGCCGACCGCTCCGGCAGCGGCTGATCCTCTTTGCGGCGGTCTGCGCGGCCTGGTTCGTTCTGCGCCTGCCCGGAAGTCTCCTGCTCTCAGTGCCGGCCTTCGTGGCCGGAAACTATCTGCTGCTGCGGCTGGGCTTCGTCTGCGACCGGCATGGTGCCGCCTTCCACGCCGGATTTCTGACCTTTGCCTACGCGGCCGCCGCCGTCCTGACCCTGCTTGGCGTGGAGTACTTCCAGCGGGAATACCCCCTCTACAGCCGGGACGCGGTGACCATGGTCTGGGTGCCGGAGCTGGCAAGACTGTCCATCCTGATCGCGGTGCTGCTGATCTCCGGCTGGGCGCTGGCAAGGCGAACCGGGGAGACAAAGGGCGACAGCCTGCCGCTGCTCTGCGCCGCGCCCCTGCTCTCCCTGCTCTGCGCGGGTCTGCTTGCCCTGTTTGCCCTGCGTGGGACTCTGACCGGCCCTGTGCGGCTGCTGCTGGCGACGGCTGCCATTTTCCTGGTCGCCTTCAACCTCCTGTTTCTGCTGCTCTACAGCCATCTGCGCCAGGGCGCCGCGTCCAACACGGAGCTCGCCCTGTCTCTGCAGAAGGAGCGCGCCGATCTGGAATACTACCGCACCCTGCAGCAGGAGGCGGAGCGCCAGCGCATCCTGGTCCACGATATGCGCAAGCATCTGAACACAGTCCGCGCCCTGGCTGCAGAGCGCGGAGCCTATGAGATAGAAGATTATGTCAACTCCATTCTGCCCGACCTGCAGACCGTCCGCGCCGTGCGCTTCTGCGACGATCCGATCCTGAACGTGATCCTCCAGCGCGCGGCGTCGGCCTGCAGGGAGCGGGGAATCGGCTTTAGCTGCGACGTGCGGGGCGGCGTGACCGCCTTTCTGGATCCCGCCAGCGTCACGACCCTCTACGGGAACCTGCTGGACAACGCTCTGGAGGCGGCGGAGACCTCCGTGGAAAAGCAGGTCTGGCTCCGCGCGATCCGTGACACGACTGCCCAGAGCGTCGTCGTCACCGCGGTCAACTCCTGCGACCGCCCGCCCGAGCGCCTGGCGGGCGGCTCCTACCGCAGCCGCAAGGGCGGCGGCCACGGCCTCGGCCTGCGCGGGATCGCCCGCGTCGTGCGTCGGTTCCACGGGGTCTCCGAAACCTATTATGACCCGCAGGAGCGGCGCTTCCACCACGTGATCCAGTTCCCCGTGCAGGCGGAGCGGACCGAATCGACGCGATAAACGTCATTTGGCGCGGGAGGCCTTGCTGTTTCCGATTCCACGGCGTATGGTGAAGGCAGATCAAATCAGGAGGGATCCAACATGAAAAAACTCTTTGCAATCATTCTCGCTCTGCTTCTGCTCACCGGCTGCTCCTGGGATCACCCGACCACCGACGGACAGCCGTTCCAGAATGAGACCGCGCCTGCTTCCGGCGGCTCCGCCACCGCCTCTGATGGCTCCGGCCCGGTGCCGAGCCAGACGAAGACGATCCACGTGGAGAAAACGCTGGAGGAGAATCTGCGGGTCGATCTGGACCTGACGATCCCCGGCAGCGACGACGATCCAGGCACCTATCTTGCTGAGATGCCGCCCATCGACCAGGACTCCATCAACCGATTCCTCGAGGCTCAGGGGGATTCCGTCACCGAGGTCACGGGGGAAAGCACCTTCGACGGCGTGTACCGTTACAACGCCAACACGAAGCTCGGAGAAATCCACTGGTCGCGTCGCAGCCGCGAAAACATCCGCCCCTATAACACAATGAGCTATCATCGAACGGAAGCGTCCGTGTATCCCCACTATCTGCAAACGCTCCAATACCGGGATGATGACGATTCATCATTCCTTTCACGGTTTCCCGAGAAGGATCTTCCCTTTATGACCCTTGCCCAAGCGGAGCAGAAGGCGATCGACGCCCTGGCCCTGCTGGGCATCCACGACGTGGTCTTTGCCCGGGAGCTCTGCCTGGACCATGAAGGGATGACGGCCTACGTGCAGAGCCTCGGCTCCCGGATCAACGACAAAGAGGGCGGGACATCGGAGGATTTCTCCGGCGTGACCTTTGGCGAGGAAGTCGACGCCTACACATTTACCATGATCTTCGAGAAGGACGGCGTCCGCACCACCCGGGTGCACTTTGTGAACACAACGCTCCAATACGATTATACCGAGATCCGTATGACCATCACCGCCGACGGCATCGTGGATTTTATCATGGACTTCCCCTATAACTTTGGAGCCCGGCTGGCGACGGAAGCCACCCGCGCCGACCCCGAAGCGATCCTGGCGGTGGTAGAGGCCGGGGCAATGGACACCCTTTCGCCCCACGAACGCGTGATCGAATCCATGCAGCTCGAGTATCTGCACTGGCAGGACGGAGACCGGTGGATCCTCAAGCCGGTCTGGGTAGTCCGGACGCGGACGATCGACGCGTTGACCTTCTACAACGGCGAGAAGGGCGACACCGTGTTTTTCCAGATGTTTGACTTCGCCACCGGCGAGGAGATCACCAGCGGCGGCGA
>JAFPFL010000032.1 GCA_017425545.1 Oscillospiraceae bacterium
AGGAAGTCCGCCGGAAAGCCGCGGTATCGGTTGCAATCCGGGCGGCCATGTGTTATAATGATAAATAATCTATTCCACACACGAGAGGGTGTTGTCATGGTTCGCAAACAGATCGCCATTCTGCTCACCTGTATTCTGATCGCCGGCATGCTGATCGGGTGCGCCCACCAACAGACCACGGAATCCGGGCCGTCGGAGGTCCCGAGCCCGACCATCGTCAGGACCGAAGCCCCTGCCGAGACCGACTCCGTGACGGAAGCACCCGTGACCGATCCCGCGGAGACCGACGCGCCGGAAACCGATGTGCCGGAAACGGATCCGACGGAGACCGGCGCTCCGGAGACGGACACGCAGGAACCCGGCAAAACGCCCGCTGCCTCCGGCGATGCCGGGAGCAATCCGGCCCCCGAGAGCTCCGAGGAAGAGCGCAACGCCTTCTACGACTCCTTCTGGGAGCTTGACCGCGACGAGACCGAAGCATGGCTTGCCGAGCACCCCAGGATCCTCTCGAAGGGCTATAAGGGCATACTGGTCGACGAATCCGGGCTCGGGCAGGACGGTCTGGACATCCATACCAAACAGGGCCATCAGGTCCTTGCCATCGACGCGGCCAACGGCATTCTGATCGTCCGCGCCTACCTCAACCGCTCCCGCGCCGTCCTGGTCATTGCGCAGAACCCCTCGCGGCTGCGCCTGTGCGCCGCTGCCGGCATTGGCAGCTACGGCGAGCAGATCGGCTCGATCTGCAGCCGCAACGGCGGCGTGCTGGCCATGACCGGCTCCGGCTTTGACGATCCGAACGGCCGCGGCAACGGCGGCTCCGTCTACGGCATGTGCGTCTGCGGCGGAAGGACATACGGCAGCAGCCTGACCAGCGACTGGTTCCGCATGGAGCTGCTGTCGAGCAACCGCTTCATCATCACCCGCGCCGGCACCGCCCTCAACGCCAGCACGACAGACGCGATGGAGTTCCAGCCGGCTCTGCTGATCGGCGGCGCCACGCAGGGCTCGCCCTCCACCTGGACCGACAACCAGCCCCGCGCCGGCATCGGCCAGAACAGCCGCGGCGAGATCCTGATGTGCGCTGTGGAAGGCCGCTACGCCGACTCCCCCGGCTGCAGCGTGACCCTGCTCGGGCCGCTCATGCAGCAGTACGGCGGCGTCACCGCCATGAGCACCGACGGCGGCACCACCGCAATGGTCTGGTATCGCGGCAAGCCCATCATCCGCTGCTCCAACCCGCGCACGCCCAACGGCCGCTACCTGCCCAACGCGTGGGTCTACTGATTTTTCCTGTCACACAGGGGCTGCTGAAAAGCAGCCCCTGTGTGATCAGTGAATACATAAAAAAGAAGACTGAAAACTGAAGAATTTCAGAGCGCGTCATTTTGTCAAATTGACGCACAGATCATCAGGGCGTGCTGCATGCTGCAGCACGCCCTTTGCCGGCATCCCGGCGCAAACTTTTCTATTGAATCTGCAGGGCGATTGTGCTATAATACCATTCTATGATGGAGAAATTCCACCCATGCACAAATTCCGGGTCCGCCTTCCGCCGCGCGGAAGCCGACCTTTTCAAATGGAGGAACTATGAATCAATCCGACGCGATCAAGCTTCTGAACCAGGCGTGTATGCGGCTCTTCGGCTGCAACATGAACGAAGCCACCGACAAGCAGGCCTACAAGGCTCTTTGCACCGTCGTGCGAAACGGCATGTATGACCGCCGCCGCGCCTTCAAGCGCGGATACCAGGAGGAAGGCCGCAAGCAGGTCTACTACATGTCGATGGAATTCCTGGTCGGCACGAGCCTGCGCAACAATCTCTACAATCTCGGCATGGAAGAGGTCTTCACCGAAGCCCTCAAGTCCCTGGACATCGACATCGAGAAGCTCTACGCCCTCGACCCCGACGCCGGCCTCGGCAACGGCGGTCTCGGACGGCTGGCCTCCTGCTATCTCGACTCCCTGACCGGTCTCGGCTACCCGGCCACCGGCTTCTCGATCCGCTATGAGTTCGGCATCTTCAAGCAGCAGATCGTCGACGGCTGGCAGATGGAGCTGCCGGACAACTGGCTGCAGATGGGCGACGTCTGGCTCGTCCCGAAGGAGGACGACGCGGTCGAGGTCCGCTTTGGCGGCGAGGTCAACGAGTGGTACGACAACGGCAAGTTCAAGATCGCCCAGCACGGCTACTCCACGGTCATGGCAGTGCCCTACAACCTCTATATCTCCGGCTACCACACCGACGCGGTCAACAAGCTGGTGCTCTGGTCCGCCAAGCTGCCCCAGAGTTTCGACATGGCGGCCTTCTCCCGCGGCGACTACGTCCGCGCGCTGGAGCAGAACACGATGGCCGAGACGATCTCCAAGGTTCTCTACCCGGCCGACGACCACATCCAGGGCAAGCGTCTGCGCCTGAAGCAGCAGTATCTGCTCTGCTCGGCCTCCCTGCAGTCGATCCTCCGCTCCCACGTCAAGAAGTACGGCACGGTCCGCAACCTGCCGGATAAGGTCGCCATCCACATCAACGACACCCACCCGGCCCTCTGTGTGCCGGAGCTGATGCGCCTTCTGATGGACGAGCGCGATCTCGGCTGGGACGAGGCCTGGGACATCTGCCGCCGCACCCTCTCCTACACGAACCACACGGTCATGAGCGAGGCGCTCGAGCGCTGGAGCGTGGACCTGTTCAAGGAGCAGCTGCCCCGCGTCTATGCGATCACCGAGGAGATCAACCGCCGCCTGCTGATCGACCTGCGCCGCTTCTACGGCAACGACGACGGCAAGCTCAACTGGATGGCCGTCATTGCCAACGGCGAGGTCCGCATGGCGAACCTCTGCCTGGCCTGCTGCCACAAGATCAACGGCGTCAGCCGCCTGCACACCGATATTCTGGAGCAGACGATTTTCCGCGACTACTACCAGTACACGCCCGACCGCTTCCTGAACGTGACCAACGGCATCTCCTACCGCCGCTGGCTCGGCCAGGCGAACCCGAAGCTGACGAGACTCCTGCAGGAGCTGATCGGCGACGGCTTCCTGCACGACGCCAACGAGCTGGAAAACCTGCTCAAGTACAAGGACAGCAAGTCCGTTCTCGACGAGCTCGCTGAGATCAAGCTCGAAAACAAGATCCGTCTGGCCCGCTACATTGCCGGCGCCAACGGCGTCAAGGTCGATCCGCGCTCGCTCTTCGACGTCCAGGTCAAGCGTCTGCACGAGTACAAGCGCCAGATGCTGAACGTCCTGCACATCCTCTATCTCTACAACCAGATCAAGGCCGACCCGACCGCCGACTGGCAGCCGCGCACCTTCATCTTCGGCGCGAAGGCCAGCGCGGGCTATATCCGCGCCAAGCAGATCATCTCCCTGATCGTGGCCGTGTCGAACTTCGTCAACAGCGACCCCGACGTCCGCGATAAGCTCAAGGTCGTCTTCATCGAGGACTACCGCGTCTCCCTGGCTGAGATCATCATGCCGGCTGCGGAGATCTCCGAGCAGATCTCGATCGCGGGCAAGGAGGCCTCTGGCACCGGCAACATGAAGTTCATGATCAACG
The DNA here is from genome assembly GCA_017425545.1 of Oscillospiraceae bacterium. Taxonomy (GTDB): domain Bacteria; phylum Bacillota; class Clostridia; order Oscillospirales; family Oscillospiraceae; genus JAFRPC01. Next base: position 3,560 of record JAFPFL010000032.1, read on the forward strand.
GCGCGGTGACGATCGGCACCCTCGACGGTGCAAACGTGGAGATCCACGAGCAGGTCGGCGACGAGAACATGTTCCTCTTCGGCATGAAGGCCGACGAGGTCGAGGCCCTCTGGCAGAAAGGCTACGACCCGACCCTCTTCATCACCCCGGAGTTGCAGAAGGTCCTGAACATGCTGACCTCCGGCGTCCTCGGACAGCGCTTCGACGACATCGCCGCGAGTCTGACGACGAACCGCTTCGGCGTCGCCGACGCCTATATGATCATGGCCGACTTCCAGGACTACAGCCGCGCCCAGCGCGACGTGGCGAAGGTCTACCGCGACCGCGACCGCTTCAACCGCATGATGCTGGTCAACACCGCGAAGTCCGGCGTCTTCTCCGCCGACCGCTCGGTCCAGGAGTACGTGGACAATATCTGGAAGCTGTGAGCTGGCACTGGGCACCGGGATGACGCAGGCAATAGGGGGGCGAAAGATGCGCCCCTGCGGCAGCGACCGACGCCTGCCTGCTTCCCATACCTCCGCCCGCGCGGCTTTTCAAATGCGATGCGCGAGCATCACACCGGAATTCATTCCGCGCAGTGGAATTTCACGCGATCCGCACCGCGAATTGCATTTCATGGGTTTCCCCCGCCTACTCTCTCGTAAGGAGTTCCGTTCATGCGTATTCTGTTCAATTCCCGCGACCTGCAAGACAAGGCCCCCTTCGGCACCCTGCGGGAGGGTGAGGGCTGTACGCTCCGCATCCG
>JAFPFL010000033.1 GCA_017425545.1 Oscillospiraceae bacterium
ATAAAGAGAAGCAATAGCGGAGAGGATTCTCCGCCGATTTTTTATATATTCCTTGCAACATATCGGCAACAAATAATCGGCAGCCCATATCCAAGGTTTATTCCGGTTTGCAGGTACAATTATATAAAAAAGTTTAGGCATTACTGACTTGTTACAGTCGGTAATGCCTTTTTTGCCAGACCCGGTTTGGATCTGTTGAGGCTTTTATTGTTAACGGTAATTCTGCTGGATGACCGCGAGGACGGCTGCAGGATCTGCGATCTCGGTGAAGACGCCGACGCAGGCGTCGCCGTCGCGGAGATAGGCGCCGCCGCAGACTTCCAGCGCTTCCGCTGTGACTGCTTCCGCCGCGGTGATCCTGCCGTCGGCCTCGGCAGGGTCGAAGCTCCAGACGCAGACTGTGAAGTAGGCTTCCGCCGCCTCGGATTCCGGCGCGACGGCGCTGCCGTCTTCAGAAACCTGCGTGGCCGGAGCGGCCGTGTTGCTGTATTCCACAAGCAGCTTGCTGTACCTGGCCCCGTCCTTCATGACGGTCTCATAGGCGATGGCGCGGCTGAAGAAGAAGCCCTCCGGAAGCTGCGCGGGCAGATGCGCGCCCAGCGGGTGAGCAGCCGCCTGCTCTGCGCTGAACTCGGCTGTCGTGGCGGAAGCGATGTTCTCAAGCTTTTCCCCCTCGGGATAGACGGCGATCATGTAGGAGTTCGCATCGGCGTCGCCGCCCGCGACAGCGGAGGCATTGGGATCCTGCCTGCCGTGCTGCAGGAGAGCGAACACGCCGACTGCCGCGAGGCAGAGGCAGGCAGCCATTGCGGCCCACTTTGTCCAGGTCGGCGCCTTCCGGCCTTCCTTTGCGCCGGGAGCTGCCTCAGCCACGTATTTCTCGTCAATTTCTCCGATTTCGTTCATCAGATGCGTGTTTTTCATAATGCGATACCTTCTTTCTCCAATCTGGTTTTCAGCTTTGCTCTTGTGCGGGAGAGTGTGACGGCCACCTTGCTTTCGGAGAGACCGTATTCCTCGGCGATCTCCCGAATTGGGCTCATGTACCAGTAGCGGCGTACGAAGATCTTCCGGGTTTCTGCCGGGAGCTGAGCGAGAAAGCGGTTGAGGACGTCCCGGATGACCAGGTCTTCCGCGATGCTGTCGGCGGTTTCCTCAGTGGGTACACACTCTGCAAGCTCGTCGAGCACGAGGGAGGTCTGACCTGCCCCGCGCTTTTCGGCGGAGCGTTTTTCCCAGGCGTTCAGGGCGAGATTGCGGGTGATCTTTCCGAGGAAGGTCTGCAGCCGGTTCGGGCGGTCGGGCGGGATCGTGTTCCACGTCCTCAGGCAGGCGTCGTTGACGCATTCCTCTGCATCCTCGTCGTTTTGCAGAATGTTGTAAGCAATGCAGTGGCAGTATCTTCCGTACTTTTTGGAAGTCTCGGTTATGGCCTGCTCGGACCGCGCCAGATACAGCGCTATGATCCTTTCGTCGTCCATATCGTCACACTCCTTTCGTTCTGCGAAAAGGCCTTTCACCCCAATACACCGGATCCGCATGATGAATCTTACACGTTTCTGAAATAAGCTGAAAGATTCTTCGAAATAAACAATGCCGCGGATCTCTCCGCGGCATTGACGGTTATCAGAAGTTCGCTCAGGAAGCGATGCTGTAGAGGGTACGGTCGGTGTTGGCGTAGCGCAGGGCGTCGGTGTCGACCACGAGCTTATTGGCCGCGATCAGCGCGTTGTACATCTCGTTGTACATCACAGTCCGGACAAGCTCCTGACGGTAGGTGTGCTCAGCCTTGTCGATGTAGCGGACCACGTAGTAGGTATCCTCGGCTTCGAAGGACTTCGTGTCTCCGGCCTTGCGGGCGTCGTCGTACAGCCATTCCTCCAGGCCGTCGATCTGGACGCCCTTGCTGACCTCGGTCTTGTCTGCGGTGTAGCCAAAGCCGGTGACATAGGTCTCATATTCCTCGTCGGACATGCCGTCCTTGACACCGTCCATGAACCGGGCGAGCTTCTCTTCTGCGGTTTCCGTCTTCTTGGACGTATCCGCAGTTTCTTCCTTAGAGCCGTCTTCCTTCTGCTCCTCGGCATCGTCGGTCTTCTCTTCCTCTTTGTCCTTGTCTATCGTGAACACGTAGACGTTGGGACGGTAATAGTCGTTGGTGTCTCTGTGCTCAAAACGGACGGTAATGAAGCTGGTGCCGGCGTCGTTCAGCGTGAACATTTCGGTGTCGCCCTGCTTGCGGGAGGCGTCGAAGAGCCACTCCGCCATGACGCTGCTGGTAGACTTTGCCGCGGACTTCTGCGCGTAGGTTTCTTCCGCGTCGTCGGGCATCTTGTCCTTCTTGGCTTCCGCCTCGGCCTTGGCCTTCAGCTTCGCCTCGTCGGTGTAGATGGCCTTGCCTTCGCTGTCCTTGGTGGACTCGGCGGTGGTTCTGGAGGAGGTGAAGGCGACAGTGTCGTAATCGTCCGGGCTCGCGGTATACTTCGCGGCGAGTTCGTCATCGGCGGGCTGGTAGGTGTTCTGCAGATAGGCGTTGTACTCGCTGGAGTAGGTCATAACAGTCAGGAACTGCTTGTAGTCGTCCTCTGTGACCTTTGCGCCGACGTTTGCGCGCAGGTACTTTTCCACGCTGGAGTATTTCCCATTCTTGGCAGACTTCTCAAGATTCTTGATGGCATTGTCAATGGAGCTCTTGCCCTCCTGGCTCAGGGAGAAGCCGGAGTCGCTCTTCGCCTTCAGGTAGAGGTTGTAGGCGGATTCCATCGACTGGTTCGTCATTTGGATCATGGAGTCTTCCATGGTCTGTCCCTCTGCCAATCCCTTTTGCTTGGAGAGCGGGATGTTCGGCTGGATCAGATTCATGCCATATGCTGCGTACTGGTTGTTCATGGTGTTCAGCGTGTAGCCGTAGAAGCAGCTGTAGAGCGGCGCGCTGATCTTTTCGCCGCCGATTTTGGCCACGGTCTGACGGTATGGCGCGTTGACAATGGCAATCACGCCGAGAACAATTCCGACGACCACAAGGATCGACAGAACTGCAATCAGAATCTTGCGGGTATTTTTCTTTTTGTTTTCTGCTTTTTCCTGAAGAACCTGCTGCTTAAAGGAAGAGCCCTCAGCAGCCATCTCCTTGCGCTTCTTTTTCGATGCAGATGCGCTCATGTTCATTCATCCTCTCAATTCTTGCAGATACGGTACAGTTTCCTGTGACCAGTTAACCCATATTATAGCGCGTTTTGCACAGGGTTGCAAGTATAAAGTACACAAAGATCAAAAAAATCTCAAAGAGTCTGAGCCGGTCAAAAACCGCATAAAAAAACCCCGCTATGGCCGTGTGACCCCATTTATAACCTGCACGATACGGGCAGGTGGGTCGCCCCTCCTGAATTTCTCTGTTCCCAACGTCCGACGCTGCAGGAGCGGCGGGAGGTCTACAATCCGTTCAGAAAGAAACAGGCGTCCCGAAAAAAAGATGTGGGTCTAAAAGGGATCATCACGAACCAAGCAGGGCATTTTTGCGCATGCGGAAATTGCTGCGGACAGCCGACGCGGAAATCAGGCTTCGGGATCCTCGTCTTCTTCGTCTTCTTCCTGCAGCAGCAGATCATAGACGGCCTGAAGCTCGTCTTCATCTGTCACGGCAACCAGAATTTCTTCGCCGTCCTCTTCGGTGACCTTGAGAATGCTGACTTCGATCTCGTCAGTCTCGTCCTGATCGGCAGGGCAGACGCCGAGATACGTAGCGCCGTTGTATTCAACCGATGCGAGAACCTCTAATTCGTACTCTTTTCCGTCCTCGTCGGTGATGGTGATGAAATCATCGCCGAAAGCTTCGCTCATTCAGGAAATCCTCCATTTCATTTCTGCGTATATTTTACCCAAAACGGCGCGGAAAATCAAGAGGAAAGCCGTCGGCGGCCTTTGGCAGATTACGCAAAATTAGCGTGTGGGATTTGTGCAAGAATACAAAAAAAGTAAAATAGGGTCTTGGCATTTGACGCATCTTCGTATATAATAGAAAATGCAAGATTTGGGGCTCCTTCCGGCGCCCCGGGATTGGAGTAAGCCATGTCAGAAGAGATGGAACAACTGAATAAAAAGAAAAAGAGCTCCGCTTTCTCGCCGAAGGGCTTCTCGGGCGGACTCTGCGTTTTGATTCACGACGTTGCCAGCATCCTGGCCGTGATCACGATCCTGTTCGTCTTCCTTGCGCGTCTGGTCGGCGTTTCCGGCAGTTCCATGTACCCCACGCTGGTCGGCGGCAGCAACGACACCAACAAGGGCGGGGACTATCTCGTGCTGATGAGCAACTTCCTCTGCTCAAGCTACAAAAACGGCGACATTGTCGTCGCCTGCATCCCGAAGTTCGAAAACGGGAAACCGATCGTCAAGCGCGTGATCGCCACGGGCGGCCAGAAGCTCGCCTTTGAGGCGGGTCCGACGGACGCGGAAGGGCGGGAAACCGTCCTGGTCCGGGTCGACGGCGAGCTGGTGGACGAGTCCTATATCAAAGAGCCGATGCTGGCGAAGGAGATCGCGCAGCCCGGCTATGAGACGACGGTCCCGGAGGGATGCTATTTTCTGATGGGCGATAACCGCAACTGGTCCAAGGACAGCCGCTATCTTGACGAGATCGGCTTCGTCGACGAGCGCTTCATCGTCGGCAAGGCGCTTTGGATCGCATTCCCGGGGCGGGACACGAATTATGGAGACGGCTCGCGGAACTGGAGCCGGATCGGGAGCGTCTATGGAAGCTGATTCGATCCGCATCCAGTGGTATCCCGGCCACATGACCAAGACCAGACGCAGAATGGAAGCCGATCTGCGTCTGGTCGACGCCGTCTGTGAGATCATAGACGCGCGGATCCCGATCTCCTCGAGAAATCCGGAGATCGACGCGATCTGCGGCGCAAAGCCCCGCATGGTGATCCTGAACCGGATCGACATGGCGGATCCCGCGCGGACGAAGCAGTGGGCTTCGTGGTTCCAGGCGCGGGGCATGGCTGTGATCCAGACCGACTGCAAGACGAGGCGGGGTATCTCCGACTTCGGCCCGGCGCTCCGCAGGCTTCTGGCCGAGAAGGTCCGCAGAAACGCGGAGCGGGGCATGGCCGGCAGACCGCTCAAGGCGATGGTCGTTGGCATCCCGAACGTCGGAAAATCGACTTTTATCAACCAGGTCTCCGGACGGAAGGGCGCGAAGGCGGAGAACCGACCGGGCGTCACCCGCGGCATGCAGTGGATCACCGTCGACCAGGGGCTCCTGCTTCTGGACACGCCGGGCATCCTATGGCCCAAGTTTGAGGATCCTGAGGTCGGCGCCAGACTGGCCTTTACCGGCGCGGTGAAGGACGACATCCTCGACGTCTACGGCCTGTCCGCCCACCTGATCGAGGTGCTCTGGCGCAGCTACCCGGACGCGATCCGCGCAAGGTATAAGATCGAAGCGGAGACGGAGGAGACCGGCGCCCAGCTGCTGGAAAAGCTGGGCAAGAGCCGCGGCTATCTGCTCTCCGGCGGGGTTGTCGATATTGAGCGGGCCGCCCGCGTCCTGCTCGACGAGTACCGCGCCTGCCGCATCGGGCGCTTCACGCTGGAGCTTCCGCCGGAGGAACCTGTATGAATCTCTGGGAAATCGAAGACAGCCTCTATGACAGCGGCTTTCAAACGCTCTGCGGGATCGACGAGGCGGGCAGGGGACCGTTGGCCGGGCCCGTCTGCGCCGCCGCCTGCATTCTGCCGCGGGACCTGGAGATCCCCGGCCTGAACGATTCCAAGCAGCTCAGCGCGAAAAAGCGCGAGGCGCTCTATGCGGAGATCACGGAGCGTGCCCTTGCCTGGGCAGTCTGCATGGTGGATGAAAAACGGATCGACGAGATCAACATCCTCCAGGCGACCTTTGAGGCGATGCGCGGCGCCCTCGGCGGCCTGTCCGTCCGTCCGGATTTCTGCCTGGTCGACGGCAACCGCGATCCGAAGCTCGGCATACCGACGCAGACCGTCGTCAAGGGTGACGCGCGCTGCGCCACCGTCGCGGCAGCCTCCATCCTGGCCAAGGTGAGCCGGGACCGGTTGATGACGGAGCTCGACGCGGTCTATCCGGAATACGGCTTCGCGATCCATAAGGGATATGGAACGAAAGCCCATTACGCGGCGCTCGACCGGTACGGACTCTGCCCGATCCACCGCCGCAGCTTTTTGAAACGCTATGTACAACCATAGACTGACCGGGCGCTGGGGCGAGGCCCTTGCCGCGGAATACTACCGAAAAAAACACTACGAGCTCGTCGCCTTGAACTACAGCTGCCGGTACGGCGAGATTGACGTGATCGTCCGAAACCGCAGATTCATCGTATTTGTCGAGGTCAAGCTTCGGAAATCCGAGCAGTTTGCCCGCGCCGCGGACTACGTCGATGTCGCGAAGCAGAATCGGATTCGGACGACGGCCTCGCTCTGGCTGAGCCTGAATGAGACGGCCCTGCAGCCGCGCTTTGACGTTGTGGAGATCTATGCTCCGGAGGGCATGGAGACCCGCAAACCAAAAATCAATCTGATCGAGGATGCATTTCAATGAGAACACAATTTCCTGTTTTTGACTTACACTGTGATACCGCGGTGGAGCTGTGCGCCCAGCACAAGCCGCTCGCGGAAAACGACCTGCAGATCGACCTTGCCCGCGAGGCGAAGCTTCTGAGCCACACGCAGGTCTACAGCTTCTGCTGCGTCTATGACGACCATGGCGATGCGCTTACGATCCCGGAGGCGGAGGACAAGTTCATTCGCAGCATCTCAAATTTCTATTCCGAGCTTGCCCTGCATTCCGACACCCACAAGCTATGCCGGACGATGGAGGACCTGCTCAAGGCCACGCAGGAGAAAAAGCACGCGGTCTTCCTGTCGCTCGAGGGGCCGGAGGTGATCGGCTGCGATCCCGGCAGACTCGAGGAGCTCAAGGAGCTCGGGATTGTGATGACGACGCTGACCTGGAACCACGCCAACATCCTGGCCGGTTCCCATAAGACCGGCGGCGGCCTGACGCCCGAGGGCAAGGCCTTCGTGCGCAGGGCGCAGGAGCTCGGCATCCTCATCGACGTCTCCCACCTCTCCGAGCAGGCTTTCTGGGATCTGTGCGATATCTCGATCGCGCCGATCGTCGCGAGCCACTCCAACAGCCGCGCGGTCTGCGGCAACAGCCGCAACCTGACCGACAAGCAGTTCAAGGCGATCTGCAACTTCAACGGCCTGGTCGGACTCAACCTCTACGCGCCCTTCCTGCGCGACGACCCCGGCGCGACGTTCGACGACGTGCGCCGCCATATCGACCATTTCCTGGAGCTGGGCGGGAAGCACCACCTGGCGCTCGGCGGCGATCTGGACGGCTGCGACGCGCTGCCGCAGGGATTCACCGGCATCGACAGCTACAACGACTTCGGCCGCAGTCTGGTCGAAGGCGGGCTCGACGAGCAGATGGTCCTGAACATCATGAACAACAACGCCGCCCGGTTCTTCCTGCAGCATCTGCAGAACAAGAACGTCGGCGAATTCCTGAAGATGGACAAGCTGACGCAGGATCTGACGGAGATCAACCTCAACCGCTGACAGGGAGGAAGCATGGCACTGTACGCCCTCGGGGATCTGCATCTGTCTTTTGAAGCAAATAAGCCGATGGATGTCTTCGGCAGCCGCTGGGAGAATTACGTAGAAAAGCTGCGCGTCGGCCTCTCCCGGATCACACCGGCCGACACGACGGTGCTGCTCGGCGATCTGAGCTGGTCCATGGACCTCGCGAAAGCGCGGGAGGATTTCGCGTTCATCTCCGCGATCCCCGGCAGAAAGATCATCCTCAAGGGAAACCACGACTACTGGTGGACGACGGCCTCCAAATTCTATGCTTTCTGCCGCGAGAATGGATTTGAAGACCTCTGGGTGCTTCACAACAACTGCTATTACTACGGGGATACGGCGCTGTGCGGCACGCGCGGCTGGTTCTACGAGGAGGACCGCCACGGCGAACACGACGAGAAGGTGTTCAACCGCGAGCTGATCCGGCTGGAGACCTCGCTGAAGCAGGCCGGAGACGCGGAGAAGATCTGCTTTCTGCACTATCCGCCGGTCTACCGCGGCTACCTCTGCCGCCCGATTCTGGATCTGCTCCACCGCTACGGCGTCCGGGAATGCTATTACGGCCATCTGCACGCCGAGAGCCACTGCCTTGCCGTGACCGGGCTGTTCGAGGGGATTTCTTTTCATCTGGTATCCGCAGATTATCTGAACTTTGTGCCGGCTGTGGTAAAAACAGAGGAATTATCCGAAAATTCATTAAAATAATACTTGCAATTTCCTGCGTTTCTGTTAGAATATACGGGATTAGTTCACGTATCAGAAAAAGCGTGAAACATACGGCGTTTGGCCGTCTGCATACAGGAGGAAACAACCATGAATGTCAAGAATACCGCCAAGGAAAACAATCATCTGAAGCTCGACGTGAATATCGACGCTGAGAAGTTCGAGGAAGGCCAGCAGAAGGCTTATGCCAAGAACCGCAAATACTTCTCCGTTCCAGGCTTCCGAAAAGGCAAGGCCCCCCGCAAGATGATTGAGAACCTCTACGGCGCAGAGATCTTCCATACCGACGCGATCGAAGAGATCTTCCCGGACGTCTTCCAGAAGACCGTGCTCGACGAAGGCTACAAGACTGTCGGCCAGCCCTCCGTCACGGACGTCAAGTATAATGAAGACGGCTCCGTCGACGTGACGATCGAGACCGACCTCTATCCGGAAGTCAAGCTCGGCTCCTACAAGGGCATCGAGGCGCCGAAGATTGAAGCGTCCGTCTCCGATGAAGAGGTCGAGAAGGAACTCGACCGCAAGGCGAACGAAGTTGCCAGAATCATCACCGTTGAGCGCCCCGCACAGGAAGGCGACACCGCTGTAATCGACTACGAAGGCTTCAAGGAAGGCGTCCCGTTCGAGGGCGGCAAGGGCGAGGCCTATGAGCTCCGGCTCGGCAGCCACACCTTCATCCCCGGCTTTGAAGAGCAGCTGATCGGCCTGTCCGCCGGCGACGAGAAGGACGTCAATCTGACCTTCCCGGAAGAGTACCATGCCAAGGAACTGGCCGGCAAGCCTGTGACCTTCAAGGTCAAGGTCCACGAGATCAAGGAGACCCAGGTCCCCGCCAAGGACGACGAGCTTGCCAAGGACGTCTCCGAATTTGACACCCTCGATGAACTCCGCAACGACATTCGCGCCACAATCCTCAAGCAGAAGGCTGAGGGCATCGACCGCGCGTTCGAGAACGCTGTCCTCGAGAAGGCCGCCGAGAATGCCGAGATCCAGGTCCCTGCTTCCATGATCGACGAGGAAGTCAAGGCCGAGATGGAGCGCTTTGATTACCAGCTCCGCTCTCAGGGCATGAGCCTGGAACAGTACGGCAAGATGATGGGCGGCGACCTTTCCGCCTTCGAAAAGAGCATTCGCCCCTCTGCTGAGCAGAGCGTCCGGATGCGCCTGACGCTGAACGCGATCGCCGAGGCTGAGCAGCTTGCGGTTTCCGACGAGGAGATCGAGGAAGAGTTCAAGCAGATCGCCGCCAGCTACGGCATGGACGTGGAAAAGATCCGCGCCGCCGTTCCGGTGGAAGAAGTCAAGAGCGACCTGCTGGTCCGCAAGGCCCGCGACATCGTTGTCGGCGCCGCCGTTGCCACCGCAGGCGAGGAATCGAAAGAAGAACCCACCAAGGAATAATTTTCCTGCGAGCGGGTTAGAATGGGTTTTGAGCCGGAGAGTTTCTCCGGCTCAACCATCCCGTGCCGGCAGTACGCCGGATGAAAGGAGAAGCACGATGAGCTTAGTACCTTATGTTGTAGAACAGACCAGCAGAGGCGAGCGTTCCTACGATATTTTTTCCCGCCTTCTGAACGACCGGATCATCATCCTCTCCGAGGAGGTCAACGATACCACCGCCTCTTTGATCATTGCGCAGATGCTCTATCTGGAAGCCCAGGATCCGGATAAGGACATCCAGTTCTATATCAACAGCCCCGGCGGCGTGATTACCTCCGGTCTCGCAATCTACGACACGATGCAGTACATCAAGTGCGACGTTTCCACGATCTGCATCGGCATGGCCGCGTCCATGGGCGCCTTCCTGCTCTCCGCCGGCGCGAAGGGCAAGCGCATGGCGCTGCCGAACGCGGAGATCATGATCCACCAGCCCTCAGGCGGCGCCCAGGGTCAGGCGACCGACATCCAGATCATGGCGCAGCGGATCCAAAGCATGAAGCAAAAGCTCAACACAATCCTTGCCGCGAACACCGGCAAGACCGTCGAGCAGATCGCCGCCGACTGCGAGCGCGACCACTTCATGAGCGCGGAAGAAGCGAAGGAATACGGCCTGATCGACAGAGTCATCTATCAGCGCTGACCCATAGAAAGGAGGGACCTCCGTGCCCAACGAGAAAGCGATTCGCTGCTCCTTCTGCGGCAAACGCCAGGAGCAGGTGAAACGAATGATGTCCGGTCCCAATAACGTCTATATCTGCAACGAATGCGTGGAGCTCTGCAACAGCCTGATCCGCGAGGACATGTATGAGACCGCAGCGCCCGCCTACCACGACCCCGAAAAGCTCCCGACTCCCAAAGAGATGAAGGAGTATATGGACAACTATATCATCGGCCAGGAGAACGCGAAGATCGCGCTTTCCGTCGCGGTGTACAATCACTACAAGCGCATCTACTTCGGAGAAGACTCCGACGTGGAGATCCAGAAGAGCAACATCCTGCTGATCGGCCCGACCGGTTCCGGCAAGACCCTCTTCGCGCAGACGCTTGCCAAGATCCTGGACGTCCCGTTTGCGATTGCCGACGCCACGACGCTGACGGAGGCCGGCTATGTCGGCGAGGACGTGGAAAACATCCTGCTCCGCCTGATCCAGGCCGCGGACTACGACGTCGAGCAGGCAGAGCGCGGCATCATCTATATCGACGAGATCGACAAGATCGCCCGCAAGAGCGAGAACACGTCCATCACCCGCGACGTATCCGGTGAAGGCGTCCAGCAGGCGCTTTTGAAGATCGTTGAGGGAACGGTCGCGAACGTGCCTCCCCAGGGCGGCAGAAAGCATCCCCAGCAGGAATTCATTCAAATCGACACCTCCAAGATCCTGTTCATCTGCGGCGGCGCGTTTGACGGTCTGGACAAGATCATCGAGCGCCGTGTGGACCGCAGCTCCGTCGGCTTCGGCTCCGAGCTCAACAGCAAGAAGGACCGCAAGGTCGGCGACCTGTTCCAGCAGGTGCAGCCGCACGATCTGCTGAAGTTCGGCATCATCCCGGAGCTGGTCGGCAGACTTCCGGTGATCACCAGCCTGCACGATCTGAGCATCGACGACCTGGTCAGGATCCTGACCGAGCCGAAGAACGCCCTGTGCAGACAGTACAAAAAGATCTTTTCCTACGACCAGGTCGACCTGGAATTCACGCCCGAAGCTCTGCAGGCAGTCGCAAAGCTTGCCGTGGAGCGAAAGATCGGCGCGCGCGGTCTGCGCGCGGTGATGGAGGGCGTTCTGACGCAGATCATGTATGAGATCCCGTCGGATCCGACGATCTCCAAAGTCTGCATCACGGAAGACACGGTCACCGGAAAACACGAGCCGGAGATTACGAGAGGGGAACGACAGAAACTGGCTGCTCCCTGATAAGGCCAATAGAATGGCGCAAAAGGGGAGCGAGTATCCCTTTTTGCGCCATTTTTTACCCCGATGAAGGAGAATACCGCAATATGGAAGAAGTAATGGAGTATCAGGTGCTGCCTGTAATCGCGCTGCGGGGACTCGTAGCGTTTCCGGGCATCACCATGCATTTCGACGTCGGACGGGACAAATCCCTCCGCGCCATAGAGAAGGCCATGAAGTCCAACCAGAGGATCCTGCTGCTTCCGCAGCTTTCTCTGCTGGACGCCGACCCGAGCTTTGACCAGCTCAACCAGATCGGCACGGTTGCCCAGATCAAGCAGATCATCCGCACGCCCGGCGAAAACGGCCGCCTGCTGGTTGAAAACCTGGTCCGCGCCCGCGTCACAATGGTTATCCGAACCGAACCCTATCTCACCGCCAAGGTCTGCACGATCCCGGACCCGAATTCGCCGGCTTCCGACAAAACGGAGGCCATGATCCGGACGGCCTACCGGCAGTTCGAGGAGTTCATGGAGCTCGGTCAGAAGAATCTGGGAGACGAGATGCTCAAGCTGCTCACGAGCCGCGAGCCCGGCGCCGTCAGCGACATGATCGCGCAGGCTGCCAGCTTCCGCTTTGAAGATAAGCTGAAACTCCTCAACGAGCTGCACCCTGCACGCCGTCTGGCTGCCTGCGTCAAGATGATGAACCGCGAGCTCAACATCATGAATCTCGAGGACGAGATGCAGGATAAGGCACAGGAGAGCATGAACAAGGAGCAGCGGGATTATTTCCTGCGAGAACAGCTCAAGTCGATCCGGCAGGAGCTGGGCGAGGACGCGGACGACGAGGACGAGTACGCGGAACGCATCAAGGCGCTGCAGCTGCCCAAGGAAGTCACGGAAAAGCTCGAAAAGGAGCTCAACCGCCTTCGCAAGCAGCCCTACGGCTCTGCGGAGGCCACCGTAATCCGCAACTACCTGGACGTCGCCCTCGAGCTGCCCTGGAACAGCTCCACAAAGGAGCGCGTCAACGTCGAACTCGCCAGAAAGATGCTCGACGCCGACCACTACGGCCTGCAGAACGTCAAGCGCAGGATCCTGGAGTTCCTGGCGGTTCGCCAGCTCGCCCCGGAGAACCGCGGGCATATCCTCTGCCTGATCGGGCCTCCGGGCACCGGCAAGACCTCGATCGCGATGTCGATCGCTCGCTGCCTCAACCGCAAGCTCGCCCGGATCTCGCTCGGCGGCGTGCATGACGAGGCCGAGATCCGCGGCCACCGGAAGACCTACGTTGGCGCCATGCCCGGCAGGATCCTTTCCGCCCTGATCCAGGTCAAAAGCAACAACCCCCTGATCCTGCTCGATGAGATCGACAAGGTCGGCGCGGATTACCGCGGCGATCCCTCTGCCGCCCTCCTCGAGGTGCTTGATCCGGAGCAGAACAGCAGCTTCCGCGACAATTTCCTGGAGATCCCCTTCGATCTCAGCCACTGCATGTTCATCACGACTGCCAACAACGAGGACACGATCCCGCGCCCGCTGCTCGACCGCATGGAGGTCATCTATCTCGACTCCTACACGGACGAGGAAAAGGTGATGATCGCGAAGGAGCACCTGATCCCGAAGCACAAGGAGCGCCACGGGCTGAAGAACAGCCAGCTCCGCATTCCGGACAGCACCCTCCGCGAGATCATCTCCTGCTATACCAGGGAGTCCGGCGTCCGCAAGCTGGAGCAGCAGATCGCGCAGATCTGCCGCCGCACGGATATGCAGCTTCTGGAGCATCCCGAGACGACCCGCGTGACCGTTACCTCCGCCAACATTGAAAAATACCTCGGCGTTCGGAAGTATCTGCCCGACCGTTTGCCCGAGGAGGACCAGGTCGGTCTCGTCAACGGCCTTGCCTGGACGTCTGTCGGCGGCGAGATGCTCGAAGTCGAATGCAACGTTGTCGACGGCGCCGGCAAGCTGGAGCTGACCGGCAACCTCGGCCAGGTGATGCAGGAGTCCGTCAAGGCTGCAATCAGCTATATCCGCTCCCGCGCGAAGACCCTCGGCGTGGACCCCGATTTCTATAAGAACAAGGACATCCACGTCCACTTCCCGGAGGGTGCGATCCCGAAGGACGGCCCGAGCGCCGGCGTGACCATCTGCACGGCCATCGTTTCGGCTCTGACCGGCGCACCGGTCCGAAGAGACATCGCCATGACCGGCGAGATCTCCATCCGCGGCCGCGTGCTTGCGATCGGCGGGCTCAAGGAGAAGACCATGGCGGCCCTCCGCCACGGTATCAAGACGGTCATCATCCCGCAGGACAATGAGAAGGACCTCGAGGAGATCGACCAGACGGTTCGCAAGGCCCTGCACTTCATCCCGGTCCGCAGCGCGGACACGGTCCTTGAGACGGCGCTCTGCATGCCGCAGCGCGAAGAGCTCGTTCAGACGCCGATCGAGCCGCAGGCGATCCCGATGGCGACGCCGATGCTCCCCAAGAAGAGAAAACCGGAGATCCGGCAGTAGGAGATACTATGAACCTGCAAAAAGCGGAATTTCTAACCTCAATTACAGATCTTTCCAAGCTGCCGAAGGACGGCCTTCCGCAGATCGCGTTTTCCGGAAAATCCAACGTCGGAAAATCATCTGTGATCAACCGCGTGCTGCAGCGCAAAAACTTTGCCCGCGTCGGCGAGACCCCCGGCAAGACCGTCCATATCAACTTCTTTCGCATAGACGACCGCGCCTATTTCGTAGACCTTCCCGGCTACGGCTACGCGCAGGTCGCCAAGAGCGAGAAGGAGCGCTGGGGCAAGCTGATGGAGGCGTATTTTGCCAAGCCCGAACGCATTTCCCTCGGCATCCTGATCGTCGACGCGCGGCATAAGCCGACCGAGAACGACGTCACGATGGCGCGCTATTTCCAGTCGTCCGGGCAGCCGTGGCTCGTCGTGGCAAATAAACTCGACAAGCTGAAAAAAAGCGAGCTTGAGCCGAATCTGGCGCTGATCCGCCAGACGCTCGAGCTCACGGAGGAAACGGTCCTGGTGCCCTTCTCCGCGGAAAAGGGGACGGGCAGGGAAGCGCTGCTGCATGAAATCCTGAAGGCCTGCGGCGAATAATCCGAAGAGACAGAAAGGCGGAACGTCCCTATGGAACAGGAATTCAGAAAACTGACCTGTACGCACTGCGGGCGGGAGATTTCCGTTCCCGCGGAATTGAAGGTGTTTTCCTGTGTGTACTGCGGAGAGAAGATGGAGCTGCCGGAGTCGGAGCCTGTCCCCGCGCCGGAAGCGCAGCAGGAGGATCTGGACTACGTCCGAGCGCATCTGTTGGACTGCATCTGCGATTACCCGAAGTATTACCGCTATTTCAACCGCAAGAAATACGAGGAGAGCTTTCACACCTATCAGGACGGCGTCGCGGAGACCTTCCGCGCAATGAACCGCTACGTTTCCGCTCTGCCGGATCAGCGGGACAGTCTGCTGCGCGAATTTGTTGAGCAGTTCCTGCGCGACTGGGACGCGTTCCACCGTCAGAACAGCCGCAGCCACGCCGCGGCGGAGAAGCAGATGTTCTACAGCAAGCTGACGCTTGCCTGGTATGCTGTACCGGCGATCCGGGATCTGAAGCTTTCTGTTTCGGAGCCCTTCACCGATCTGCTCGCACAGGAGTTTGCGCGCAAGTACCCGAATAATCCCTATCAGAACGCGGACTACGAGACCATCGTGAGCGGCTTCCGCAAGCACGGACGCTGCTTCATCACGACCGCGGTCTGCACATACGAGGGCAAGGCGGATGACTGCGCGGAGCTCACCGCCTTCCGGGCCTTCCGTGACGGCTGGCTTTCCCGGACGGAGACGGGCAAGGCGCTGATCGAAGAATACTACGACGTCGCCCCGGCCATCGTCTCCGCGATCGAACTCTGCGACGACCGCGACGCGGTATATCCCGCCCTGAAGCGACAGTATCTCGATCCCTGCTATCAGGCGTTGCTCGCGCAGGAGCCCCGCCGCTGCGGCGAGATATACGTTTCCATGGTCCGCACGCTCGAGAATCGCTATCAGATCAGAAAAGAGGAAGCGCAATGACAAACTATGACATGCTCTGCAAGCAGCTCGCCGCCCTCTCGGAGGACAACCCGCACCGGATCGCGAAGCTCGCGAATGCCTCAGCCCTGCTGTTCTCGGAGGTCGATCGCCTGAACTGGGCTGGATTTTATTTCCTCGAGGGGGATCAGCTGATCCTCGGCCCATTCCAGGGCAAACCCGCCTGCATCGCGCTCCGCCTCGGCAGAGGCGTCTGCGGGACGGCTGCAGCCGAGGACCGGACGCTTCTGGTTGAGGATGTTCATGCCTTTGCCGGACATATCGCCTGTGACAGCGCCTCTCGGTCTGAGATCGTCGTCCCGCTGCACGAGGGCGGCCGCGTGACCGGCGTGCTGGACATCGACAGCCCGGAGCTCGCCCGGTTTACCGAGGACGACCGCGTCGGCATCGAGGCGTTTGCAAAAACGCTGGAACAATTTCTTGCGGCGGACGTCTGAGCAGCAAAGGAACTGAGGAGGCAATCCCATGAAGAAGTATATCCCGTATGAGAAGCTCTCCAAGAAAGAGAAGCGCAGACTGGATCGGGAACGCCGGAACACCTGGGGCGGGATCAACCCCGTGACCCGCTGCCCGGAGAACCCCAAAGCCTATCGCAGAGAAAAAGAACGGAACTGGAAAAAATCCAGTTCCGTTCTTTTCTATCCGCAGACGCGGGTGATTACTTGGAGGCGAGTCTGGCGGTATCCTGCGCGATCATGAGCTCCTCGTCGGTCGGAATGACCCAAACCTGAACCTTGGAGTCGTCGGCGGAGATCACGCGCTCCTTGCCGCGGAGCTTGTTCTTCTCCGGGTCGAGCTTGATGCCGAGCCACTCCATGCCCTCGCAGATGGAGGCGCGGGTCGCGGCGTCGTTCTCGCCGATGCCGGCTGTGAAGACCAGAACGTCGAGTCCGCCCAGCGCAGCGGCATAGGAGCCGATGTACTTCTTGACCTCGTAGCAGAACTTCTCAAGCGCAAGACGGCACTTTTCGTTGCCCTCGTTGGCGCCGGCTTCCAGATCGCGGAAGTCGGAGCTGACGCCGCCGGAGAGGGCGTAGACGCCGGACTTCTTGTTGAGGATGGTCAGAACCTCGTCGATCGTCTTGTGATAGTTGTCGGCGATGAACTGCGCGACCGTCGTATCAACGTCGCCGACGCGGGTGCCCATCGGCACGCCGCAGAGGGGGGCGAGACCCATGGAGGTGTCGACGCTCTTGCCGTCCTTGATGGCGCAGAGGGAGGAGCCGTTGCCGAGGTGGCAGTTGATGACCCTGAGATCCTTCTTGCCGGTCAGAGCGGCGACGCGGTTGGCGATATAGCGGTGGGAGGTGCCGTGGAAACCGTAGCGGCGCAGATGATCCTTCTCGTAGTACTCTTCAGGGATCGCGTAGCGGTAGGCCTTGGCAGGCATCGTCATATGGAAAGCGGTATCGAAAACAGCGACCTGCGGCTTGTTCGGCATGATCTTTTCACAGGCTTCGATGCCCATCAGGTTGGCCGGGTTGTGCAGCGGCCCCAGAGGGATGCAGTCGCGGATCGCCTGCTTGCAGGCTTCGTCGATCAGGCAGGATTCGGCAAACTTCACACCGCCGTGCACCACGCGATGGCCGACCGCGTCGATCTCATCGACGGAGCGGACGACGCCGACTTCCTTGTCCTGCAGGACTTCCAGAACGGCGGCGATCGCTTCGGAATGGGTGGGCATGAGAATCTCACGCTCGACCTTGAGATCGCGCTGCGGGACCTTGTGCGTCAGACGACCGTCGATGCCGATGCGCTCGCAAAGGCCTTTTGCGAAAACATAGCCGCTCTCGGGATCCATGAGCTGATACTTCAGAGAAGAGCTGCCTGCGTTAATGACCAGAATTTCCATAATCATACTCCTAATTTATTCTTTGAATTTTGCCGGAATCGTGATACAATACACATGCAGGGTCATTATACATCTTTTTTGCGCTCCCTGCAAGAGAAATTTCCGCAAAAATGGAAAAGGAGGAGATCTGCGTGATAAAGGTCGGGATTATCTGTGAATACAACCCGTTTCACAACGGCCACCTTCGCCAGTTTGCGCAGATCCGCGCGCGCGTCGGCTCCGACGCCGCGATCGTCTGCCTCATGAGCGGAAACTTCGTGCAGCGCGGCGACGCCGCGATCTTCTCCAAACACGACCGGGCGGAAGCCGCGGTTCGATGCGGCGCGGATCTCGTCCTGGAGCTTCCGCTGCGCTGCGCGCTGTCCTCTGCCGAGGGCTTTGCGGACGGCGGCGTGCGGATCCTGAGCCGGGTCGGCTGCGATTATCTGAGCTTCGGAACCGAATGCGGCGATGGGGAAGCCCTCCTCCGCGCTTCGGAGCTCGAGCTTTCGCCGGACTATGACCGGCTTGTCCGCGCCCATCTCGCCGAAGGCGGCTCCTACGCCTCTGCACGCGGCGCGGCTCTGCGCGAGCTTGGCGCGGAGGCAGGGATCTCCGAGCCGAACGACATCCTCGGGGTCGAGTACTGCAAGGCGATGCTTCGTCGGGGCGTCTCGATGCAGCCCCTTCCGATCGCACGAAACGGCGCTTATGACGCGGCGAAAATCGTGCCCGAGGCGCCGTCCGCCTCTGCCGTCCGAGCGGCCATTGACAAACCGGCGCTCTGGCTGCCGGCTGTTCCCGAATGCCTGCACGCGCTCTATCAGTCCGCGCCGCGCTATTCCGTCAGGGCCGGCGAGCGGGCGATGCTCAGCCGGCTGCGTACCCTGCCGGACGAAGCCTTTGCGGCTCTGCCCTTCGGCAGCGAGGGCCTCTGGAGCAAGCTGATGCGGAACTGCCGCGCCTGCGCCTCAGTCGAGGAGATCGTGACCGCGACCAAGTCCAAACGCTATGCGAAAACCCGAATCCAGCGTATGCTGTTCTGCGCCTTCCTCGGCCTGACGGAAGAGATGATGAAACAGCCGCCGGCCTATGTGCGGATCCTCGCCTTCAACGCCCGCGGCAGAAGCCTGATCCGCAGCATGCGGGAGGGTTTTGCGCTGCTGAATTCGGGCGAGCAGGCGCCGCCGTCTGACGCCGCTGTCCTCGAAAACCGTGCCGCCGATCTGTACAGCCTGTTTTCGGAAAGCCCGGTAGCGCCCGGCGGCGCCGAGGCCAGGAGCCGCAACCGGTTTCTCCCGTCTGTCTGACCCCGTTCAGGCAGCCCGGATGCCGAGAATTTTCAGACAGCGCATGTCCCGGAAGTCATAGCTGTACAGCGGCCGCATCCAGGCGTTGTCGTCATGCGCGGCGACCAGAAGGTTTTTCCCTGCGGAAACGACGACGAGGCCGTGATAAAACCTGCCCTCCCGATTCTGAAGCTGGATCACGTCGCCGACCTGCAGCTCCTCGCGATCACAGAGCTTGGCAAACGGCCCAAGCCCGCGATTTCCCGTCAGAAAGCGGCAGAGCGCGTCGACGCCGGTCCAGGCCGGCGCGCGGTCGTTCATACCCCGGTAGTACCAGCCGAAAACCGGCTCCGGATTCATCACGCCGGCGCCGGCGTAGATGCACTGCGACACGAAGTTTGTGCAGTCGCCGCCCATCTGCGTGAAGTCTGCGTAGCGGGGATTCCGGCGCATTGCCCAGGTTTTGGCATAGGCGAGGACGGCTTCTCTGTCATAGGAACGATTGAACATGCGCTTTTCCTCCTAATGACCGGCAGATTTTCTATTGAAACTACGACATCTTGTGCCTGCATAAAAATATTTTTAAAAAACTCCCAAAAAGTGCTTGCAATTCTGCATTCCCTGTGGTATTATATGCGGGCTGATTGAAAAAGGTAGGGCAGACTGCACTTTACTATAACAGAAAGAGGTGAACTGAAATGAAGGAAGGTATCCATCCCAAGTACGAACAGACGACAATCAGATGCGCATGCGGCGAAGTTATTGAGACCGGTTCTACGAAGAAGGACATCAAGGTTGAAATCTGCTCCAAGTGCCACCCTTTCTACACCGGCAAGCAGAAGCTGGTTGACTCCGGTGGACGTGTTGACCGTTTCAACAAGAAGTATGGTCTGAAGTAAAACAGTCAAAACCCGCACCTGATCATCCGGTGCGGGTTTTTTCTATGACTCCCGCAGAGACAGGAGGCTATATGGAATTACAGACACATGCAATCGAACGCGCCGTTCTGGCCGGGCTTGCGGCGGACTGCTTCAAGCCGGAGGAACAGGCGACGGATAAAACCATTGAGGAGCTGGAGGCCCTTCTTGAGACCGCCGGCGGCGTTTGCGTCGCCAAGGTCCTGCAGAGCCGTCACGCGCCGGACCCGCACAGCTTTATCGGACAGGGCAAGGCGGAGGAGATCCGTGGCCTGGTCCAGAACAACGACGCCCAGCTGGTCGTATTTGACAATGCGCTTTCCCCAAGCCAGATCCGGGCTCTGGAGGAGATCACCGGCGCGACGGTCCTTGACCGCA
The DNA here is from genome assembly GCA_017425545.1 of Oscillospiraceae bacterium. Classification (GTDB taxonomy): domain Bacteria; phylum Bacillota; class Clostridia; order Oscillospirales; family Oscillospiraceae; genus JAFRPC01. The sequence goes on from JAFPFL010000033.1 coordinate 20,196, forward strand.
GCGCCTTGATCCTGGACATTTTTGCGCAGCGGGCGCAGACCGCCGAAGGCCGCCTTCAGGTGGAGCTTGCCCAATATCAATACCTGCTTCCCAGGCTCTCCGGCATGGGCAAGTCGATGTCCCGCCTCGGCGGCGGCATCGGCACCAGAGGCCCGGGCGAATCCAAGCTGGAGACTGACCGCCGTCATATCCGCGCCAGAATCGACCGCCTGCAGGAGGAACTTGCGCAGGTCCGGAAGCTCCGCGCTGTGGAGCGCCGCCGCCGCGTCAAGAACGAGATCCCGGTGGTTGCCATTGTGGGCTATACCAACGCCGGGAAATCCACCCTGATGAATTATCTGACCCAGGCGGATATTCCAGCCAACAACCGGCTCTTTGACACCCTGGATACGACGACCCGCCAGTGGGAGGTGACCGATCGCCTGACGATCCTGCTCTCTGACACGGTCGGCTTCATCGCCAAGCTGCCCCACCATCTGGTCGAGGCTTTCAAGGCGACGCTGGAGGAGCTTTCCTATGCCGACCTGCTGCTCCACGTGATCGACGCATCCGACCCGGACCGCGAGGCGGAGATCGCCGTTGTGGACAAGCTGATCGGCGATCTCGCAAGACCGGAAACGCCCGTGCTACGCGTCTACAACAAAGCTGATCTTGCGGATCCGGACGACCTGCCGCACGGGGAAAACAGCGTCGTCATCTCTGCGAAGACCGGGGCGGGGATCGAGGACCTGCGCGCTGCCATTGAAAAGCAGCTCTCCAAGCAGCAGCATCATACGGTCTTCCTGCTTCCGTATTCGAAGGGCGGGCAGATCGACCGCCTGCACGTTGCCGCCGAGGTCCTACGTGTCGACTATACCGCCGACGGCATCGAGATCGAGGTCAACTGCGACGACGCCGTCTATGGCAGCCTGCAGAGCTATGAGGTGAAATGATGGAGAGCTACCGTGTGCCTGCCCGGGACGCCGAAGCGGAGTTCGTGGAGAAAAAGTCCCGCTTTATCGGACGGATCTGGGTCTGTGAGACCGAGGAGCAAGCCCTTGCGCACCTCAAGGATATGCGCCAGCAGCACTGGGACGCGACGCACAATGTGTTCGCCTACGTCATCCACGGCGGCCCGACCCGCTATTCTGACGACGGCGAGCCGCAGGGAACGGCCGGCATGCCCGTCCTTGACGTTCTGCGTGGCCAGTGCCTTGAAAACATCTGCTGCGTGGTCACGCGCTATTTCGGGGGGATCCTGCTAGGCACGGGCGGCCTCGTCCGCGCCTACGGCCGCGCTGCCCGCGACGCCGTAGAGGCAGCCGGGATCTCCGTAAAGCAGCTCTGGAAAAAATACGACCTGATCATGCCGTATTCCTACTATGAACGCCTGCGGCAGGAGACCGAACGTTTTGCCGGCGTCATCCTCGACACCGAATTCAGCGCAGACGTCTGTCTGCACGTGATGCTCCCGCAGGATCAGGCGGAAGCCTTCCTCGCAAGAGTGACCGACCTGACCGCCGGAACGGTTCAGGGGATCGACGCAGGGGAAGAATTTTGTGCATTTCCTGTCACACAGTAGAGGATTCTTCGTTTAATTTGCGTATGTAATTTAGGGTGAGAAAGATGACAGTACGGGAACGACTGGAAGAAACAGAAAAAAGCCTTTTAGCGCCCTATGCGGCCCTGTCCGCGGACAGCCGCGGCAGAAATCGGCCGGAACCGGAAGCGGACGACCGGACCTGCTATCAGCGCGACGCCGACCGCATCCTGCACAGCCGCTCTTTCCGGCGCCTGATGCACAAGACCCAGGTTTTTCTGCAGCCGGAGGGCGACCACTATCGCACCCGCATGACGCATACGCTGGAGGTCGCGCGGATCGCCCGCACGATCGCCCGCGCGCTGCGCCTCAACGAGGATCTGGCGGAGGCCGCGGCCATGGGCCATGATCTGGGCCACACTCCCTTCGGCCATGCCGGGGAGGCTGCCCTTTCTGAGGTCATGGGCGTGGACTTCCATCACAACGAGCAGTCGCTGCGCGTGGTGGATAAGCTGGAAAAGGACGGTCATGGCCTGAATCTGACCTATGAGGTACGCCGCGGCATCCTCTGCCACAGCGGGCCGGAGGTCGCGGAGACGCTGGAGGGACAGATCGTCCGCATTGCCGACCGGATTGCCTACATCAACCACGACATTGACGACGCCATGCGCGCCGGCATCCTGAAAAACGAGGATATCCCCACGGAGATCTCAGACGTCCTCGGCTGCAAGCATTCCCAGCGCATCAACAGCATGGTCTCAGACCTGATCAGAACGTCTGCCGGCAAGGCAGAGATCAGCATGACGCCGGAGGTTGCGGATGCCATGCTGAAGCTCCGCAGCTTCATGTTTGAGCGCGTCTATCGCAATCCGGTCGCCAAGGGCGAGGAATCCAAGGCCCGCCTGATCATTCAGGAGCTCTACCGCTACTACAGTGCCCATCCGGAGAAGCTCCCGCAGGATTTCCAGACGCAGCTGGACTTCGAGGGCATGCCCCGCATCGTCTGCGACTACGTCGCCGGCATGACAGACAAGTATGCTATCTATAAATTCGAAGAGATCTATATCCCAACTGCCTGGTCGATCCGGTAGATAGGAATAGGGGGACATAGGGAATAGGGAATAGGGGACGGAGGGAAATGTCCGCTGTTCCCTGTCAACTGTAATCGGAGGTGATCCCCGTGGCTTTTCCCCAGGCGTTTCTGGACGAGTTGATCGTCCGCAACCCAATTGAAGACGTGGTCGGCCAGTACGTCCAGCTCAAGCGCAGCGGAGCGAACTACTTTGGCCTCTGCCCATTCCACGGAGAGAAAACGCCTTCGTTTTCCGTCGCGCCAAACAAGCAGATGTACTACTGCTTCGGCTGCCATAAGGGCGGCAGCGTCATAAACTTCATCATGGAGATCGAGAGCCTGAGCTATCCGGACGCGGTCCGCTTTCTGGCGCAGCGCGTCAATCTGGAGGTTCCGGACGACCGGGAAAATCAGAGCCAGTACCGGGAGCAGGAACGGCTGTGGGATCTCTGCCGGGACGCGGCCCGCTATTTCCACGAAATGCTCAAAAGCGACGCAGGCCAGACGGCCAGAGCTTATCTCCTGCGGCGCGGACTGGACTGGAATACGGTCGCCCGCTTCGGCATCGGCTTTGCACCCGAGGGCTGGCGGAATCTGGCCGACGCGATGGAGCAGAAGGGCTACACACGCGCCGAGCTTCTGGCTGCCGATCTGGCGGTCTCGAAGGAGAAGAACGGAAGGGCAAGCTTCTACGATAAATTCCGCAACCGTGTGATCTTCCCGCTGATCGACATCCGCGGAAACGTTGTCGGCTTTGCCGGACGGACGCTCGATCCCGACGGCAAGCCGAAGTACATAAATTCCGGTGAAACGCTGATTTTCCGGAAGCGTAAATTCCTCTACGCGATGAACCTTGTCAAGAAGTCCAGACAGGGGAGGATCATCCTCTGCGAAGGGCCGCTTGACGTGATTGCCTGCCACCAGTACGGCTTCGACTGCGCCGTGGCCTCACAGGGGACGGCGCTGACCGAGGAACAGGTCAATATCATCAGCAAGTACGTCGATCAGGTCGTCCTGACCTACGACAGCGACCAGGCCGGGCAGAACGCGACCCAACGCGCGATCTCCATGTTTGAGAAAGCCGGCGTCAAGGTCAAGATCCTGCGTCTGTACGACGCAAAGGACCCCGACGAATTTCTCCACAGGTTCGGAGCAGACCCCTTTGCCGTTCTGCTCCAGGGTTCGGAAAACCAGGCGGATTACCGCCTGCTTACTTTGCAGAGCCAGTACGATCTGACCGTTGACGAGCAGCGCGTGGAGTTTTCACAGAAGGCCGCGGAGCTGATTTCCACCTTCTCCAACTCCGTGGAACGGGAGATTTATGCCGACCGCGCTGCAAAGTCCGCCGGGATCTCGAAGGAAGCGATGCTGGTTGAGGTTGGAAAGGCGTATAAAAAGCGGCAATACCGGGAAAAGCGTCAGAAAGAAAAACGCGATCTCTCTCCTGCAACGGCCATTCAGCCGAAGAGCCGGGAGATACGCTATTCCAATATCCGCTCCGCCCGCGCGGAGGAGAGCGTCCTGGCTCAGAGCGTGATCGAGCCGGCGCTGCTCGACCGGATCGGAGATCTGACCGGCGCAGAGTTTTCTTCGCCGCTGCTTGGCCGAGCGTTTGACGCCCTGTGCAGCCGGCACCGGGCTGGGCTGACGGTCTCTATCGCCGTTCTCGAGGGTTTTACCCAGGAAGAGATGGCACATCTGAGCGGAATCTGTCAGGGCGTAGATCGGGTTGCCGGAGAGACTGCATTTCAGGACTGCATTGACATCATCCGCGAGGAGCACCGGAAGGCCGGACAGACAAATTCGGAAACAGACCTGCTTGCGCTGCAGGAACAGTTAAAGTCGAAAAAAGGATATAGGGGACAGTAAGATGGAAAAGAAAACCAATCAGGAACAGAATGAACAGCTCCAGCAGAAGCTTCGCGCGCTGATTGAGACCGGAAAGAAAAACGGAAAGGTCACCTCCAGACAGCTTTTTTTGACGCTCGACGCGATTGACGCGGACGATAAGCAGACGGAGCAGATCTATGACGCGCTGGAGAAGGCGGGCATTGAGATCGACGTCTCCGACGTCGCGGATATCATCAACGCCGCGGAAGAGATCCTGCCGACCGATTCCGAGCTCTTCCACATGGAAAACGAGCTCGAGGAGCAAGGCGCGGATGAAAACGCCGCGGATTTCTCAATGGAGGATTCCAGCCTTACCGATCCGGTCCGCATGTACCTCAAGGAGATCGGCAAGATCGATCTTCTAAGCGCGGAGGAAGAGATTGAGGTTGCCAAGCGGATCTCCGCCGGCGACGAAGAGGCGAAAAAGAGAATGATCGAGGCGAACCTTCGCCTGGTCGTCTCTGTCGCAAAGCATTATCTCGGCCGCGGCATGCAGCTTCTGGACCTGATCCAGGAGGGCAACATGGGCCTTCTGAAGGCCGTCGAGAAGTTCGATCATACGAAGGGCTACAAATTCTCCACCTATGCGACCTGGTGGATCCGCCAGTCCATCACGCGCGCTGTGGCGGATCAGGCGCGGACGATCCGCATCCCCGTGCATATGGTCGAGACGATCAACCGCGTTTCCCGCACCTCTCGTTCGCTTGTGCAGGAGCTCGGCAGAGAACCGACCATTGCCGAGATCAGCCAGCAGCTTGGCATCCCGGAGGAGAAGATCGCGGAGGTCGTAAAGATCGCGCAGGATCCGGTGTCTCTGGAAACGCCGGTCGGCGAGGAGGACGATAGCCACCTTGGAGACTTCATCCAGGACGGCGACGCCGAGGAGCCTGCGGAATCTGCCTCCTACAATATGCTTCGCCAGCAGCTCAACGAGGTCATGCAGACGCTCAGCCCGCGCGAGTGCAAGGTGCTCCGCCTGCGCTTCGGCCTCGAGGACGGCAGAGCGCATACGCTGGAGGAAGTCGGCAGGGAATTTGACGTCACCCGAGAGCGGGTCCGCCAGATCGAAGCCAAGGCGCTGCGGAAGCTTCGCCACCCGTCCAGATCGAAGATCCTGAGGGACTTCTTGAGCTGAGCGGCTTCGGACGCCGGCTGAAAATTTTTCTTGACAACGGGCAAAAAATCCGTATGATACATTATAGTGATTTGCCCCTGATGCGGGGCGCATCGATATACGGATATTGGAGGCGCTGCACATGCTGGAAAAACTGATTTCTTATCTCTCCCAGGAATTGGATATTCCCGCCGATTCCATTACGCGGGATACGACCTTTGAGAGCCTTCATCTCGACTCCCTGGACACGGTTGAAATGCTCATGGATCTGGAAGAAGAACTCGGCGTCGATCTGGAGCTGGAAGAAAAGCTGAACACGATCGGTGAGCTGGCCGATTTTATCGAGTCCAAGCTGGATTAACACTTGAAAATTTCCTGATTTTTGTGTACAATCAAATATAGACTTGTCACATGCGTACCGGCTTGTGACAAGGTCGCACTAGCCGGGGAGATAGCGGTGCCCTGTAACCTGCAATCCGCTGCAGCAGGAGTGAATTCCTACACCCGGGCTTGCGTTGTGTCGCTGTCCGAATAAGCGGTGTTGAGGGATCGGTCTTGCGCAACGGGACCCTGTGAACCATGTCAGGCGGGGAACCGAGCAGCATTAAGCAGATCTTTCCGTGTGCCGCAAGGTCGCCGTTTCTGAGCTGGCTGTTCGGGAAACGGAGATAACGTAAGCTCAAATGTAGGTGTGCGATCTTGTCATGAGCCGGTATGCGTTTCATCAGAATGGCGGTGAATGCTGTGTATCAGGCTCTCTATCGGAAATACAGACCGCAGACCTTCGATGACGTCGTCGGGCAGGAGAGCATCACGTCGGTGCTGAAATCCCAGCTCATGGGCGGGAAGCTCAGCCATGCCTACCTGTTTACCGGTTCCCGCGGAACCGGCAAGACCACCTGCTCCAAGATCCTGGCGAAGGCGGTCAACTGCGAGCATCCCGTGGACGGGAATCCCTGCAACTGCTGCGCTTCCTGCAGGAGCATCGACGACGGCAGCTGCACGGACGTGTTGGAGATCGACGCGGCCTCGAACAACGGCGTCGACAACGTCCGCAGCCTTCGCGAGGACGCGATCTACGCGCCGGCGACGGTTAAGCGCCGCGTCTATATCATCGACGAGGTGCACATGCTCTCCATGTCCGCCTTCAACGCGCTGCTGAAAATCATCGAGGAGCCGCCTGCCCATCTGATGTTCATCCTTGCCACGACCGAGCTGCACAAGGTCCCCGCGACGATCCTGTCGCGGTGCCAGAGGTTCTCGTTCCGCAGGATCACACCGGAGGATATCGCTTCCCGCATCCAGTACGTCGCCTATGAAGAGGGCATTCGGATCGACGAGGACGCCGCCAATATTCTGGCGCGTCTGGCGGATGGCGCAATGCGCGACGGGCTGAGCCTGCTCGACCAGTGCGCGTCCTCTACGAATGAGATGCTGACGGCGGAACGCGTCTATCAGTGCCTCGGGATTGCCGGGGCAAAGAAGGCGGCCGAGATGCTGGAGGCCGCCGCGCAGAAGGATACGAAAAAGGCGCTGACGCTGCTCTCCGAGCAGTATCTGGAGGGCAAGGATCTCGCTGCTCTTGTGGACGAGCTCCTGTCTTTGTGCAGGGACCTTCTGGTTATGAAGATCGCCCCGCACAGCGGCAAAGCCATGCTCTCCGGCATCTGCACGGATGAGGAGACCAGCCGCCTGCTCCCGAAGTTTACGGCAGGGGAGCTCCTGCGTCTGACGAAGCTGCTGCAGGAGACTGCATCCGGCTTCCAGAAGAGCGCAAACAGGCGGATCGACGTGGAGCTCTGCCTGGTTCAGATGTGCGATCCGAGTTTGAATCTCGACCCGGTTTCGCTGAATGCGAGACTGACCCGAATCGAGGAAGACCTTGCCTCTGGCCGCGTCCGGGCTGCTGCGCCGGCGGAGGAGCCGGCTCCCGCGGCGCCGCAGGCAGACCTTCCCGAGCAGGCCGAAGCCGAAAAGCAGAAAGCTTCCGCTCCGATTGAACCGGAGAAAAGCGACGAGCTCCCGGTCGGCTTCTGGACGGATCTGGTGATGCGCGTAAAGCCGGAGGTTTCCGGCTCGACCGGCGCCTATTTCAGCCTCTCGATGGATCAGAAAATGCTTGAACCGCGCCTGTCCGGGAATCGCCTGGACATTCTCTGCGACGATGCATTCGTCAAATCTCAGGTCGACGACGCGCACACAAAGGAAGTCCTGACCCAGAAGGCCTCCGCGCTGCTCCAGCGGCAGATCACCGTGCGCGTTCTGCTGAGGAGCGGGCTCGACGGCGGCAAGTCCGACCCGATGAACCGGCTTCTCCAGAAGGGAAAGGAATACCCGGACATCTTTCACATTCGGGAGGACAAGCGATGAACGAATCGGAAATTGAGCGTCTGCGAGATCTCTACCACGAGCTGGAACAGGCGCAGAGAAAGCTGGAAGCTCTGCTTGCAGAAAAGCAGAGTCAATTGAAAACGATGCCCCGCAAGGCGGAAGCCTATCAGGAGGTGGAGCTGTCTGTGGACAGCCTGGGCTATGCCGTGGACGATCTGGACAGCGTTTTGGGAAATCTGGAAGAACTGATTGAACTATAAGGAGGAAATACACGATGGCAAAGGGCGGTTTCAGAGGCGCACCGATGGGCGGCGTCAACATGAACATGATCAAGCAGGCCCAGAAAATGCAGCAGGATATGCTGAAGATGCAGGAAGAAATGGAGAACAAGCAGTACGACGCGACGGTTGGCGGCGGCATGGTCAAGGCAGTCGTCAACGGTAAGCACACGCTGATCTCCATGGAGATCAACCCGGAGGCTGTGGATCCGGATGACGTTGAAATGCTGCAGGATCTGGTCGTTGCCGCGGTCAACGAGGCAATGCGCAAGGCCGAAGAGGACGCAAACGCCGGCATGAGCAAGCTGACCGGCAGCCTGAATCTCGGCGGCCTGGGCGGATTGTTCTGATGCAAAAGTATTTTCCAACAGCCCTGGAACGGCTGACTGAAGAATTCGCCAGGCTTCCCGGCATCGGCGGGAAGACCGCCCAGCGGCTGGCCTTCCATGTGCTTAGCCTCTCGGAAGAGGAGGCCAGGGGCTTTGCCGATGCGATCCTGGACGCAAAGCGGACGGTCCATACCTGCCCGATCTGCCAGAATCTGACGGACGCGGATTGCTGCGCGATCTGCGCCGATGAGAACCGCGATCACAGCGTCATCTGCGTTGTGGCGGAGCCGCGCGACGTCATCGCCATGGAGCGCGCCCGCGAATACAACGGCGTCTATCACGTCCTGCACGGCGTAATCTCCCCCCTAAACCACGTCGGTCCGGACGATATCCGGATTCGCGAGCTGCTGAAGCGGGTTGCTGACGGCTCGGTTCGCGAGGTCATCATGGCAACAAACCCCGATACCGAGGGCGAGGCGACTGCGATGTACCTCTCGCGGCTGCTGCGTCCGCTGGAGGTCAAGGTCACCCGCCTTGCCTACGGCATCCCCGTGGGCAGCCAGCTTGAATATGCGGACGAGGTGACCCTGCTCCGCGCGCTGGAGGGAAGAAGGGAAATGGGGTGACCGCCCTGGCCCTGAATCTCCTGGCCAGTATGTTCATGCTGATCGATCATATCGGATATTTCTTTAACGGCCGGTGGTTCTTCGGATCATCGGCCGTTTGGCGTTTCCGATCTATGTGTTTCTGATGACCGAGGGCTTCCGCCGCTCCGGCGCAGAACGCTGCGAAGCCGCGAGACCAGGTCCCGCGGCCGGAAAAGCTTGACGATGTAGTCGTCTGCGCCGAGGTCGGGACCGGTCACAACGCTGTTTTCATCGACCGAGGCCGTCAGGAAGACGACCGGGAAATCCCGGATTGCGCGGCAGACGTCCAGCCCGCTTCCTTCAGGCAGGGAGATACCGGGCAGGCAGGGTCGAAGCGCTCCCTTCTCCAGCACGGTCAGAGCTGCGCGCCTGCCGATGACTGCGGTCACATCGAACCCCTCGTCGTGCAGAAAGGGCTTCAGACTCTGCACGATCTGCACGTCGTCCTCCACCAATAGCAGTCTTGTCATGGCCTTCTCTACAAAAAAATGGGGCTGGCAGCGGCCAGCCCCGGGTTGATCGTGATATTAAAGCTCGCAGGTTCCGACGGTCCGCGGGAAGGGGAGGACGTCGCGGATGTTGCCAATACCGGTCAGATACATCACGCAGCGTTCGAAGCCCAGTCCGAAGCCGGCGTGGCGGGCAGAGCCGTACTTGCGCAGGTCCAGATAAAAATCGTAGAGCTCCTTCTTCATGCCCAACTCCTCGATGCGCGCGTTGAGCTTGTCGAAGTCGTCCTCACGCTGGCTGCCGCCGATGATCTCGCCGATGCCGGGAACCAGGCAGTCCATTGCGGCGACCGTCTTGCCGTCCGGGTTCAGCTTCATATAGAAGCTCTTGATCTCTTTCGGATAGTCGGTGACGAAGACCGGACGCTTGAAGATCTGCTCGGTCAGATAGCGCTCGTGCTCGGTCTGCAGATCGCATCCCCAGCTGACCGGGTACTCGAATTTGTCGTTGTGCGGCTCCAGCAGCTTGATCGCTTCGGTATAGGTCACCCGGCCAAAGTCGGAGTTGAGCACGTGGTTCAGACGTTCGAGCAGGCCCTTGTCCACGAAGCTGTTGAAGAAGGCCATCTCCTCCGGGGCGTTCTCCAGCACATATGAGATGATATATTTCAGCATGTCCTCGGCCAGCTGCATGTCGTCCTGCAGATCGGCGAAGGCAATCTCCGGCTCGATCATCCAGAATTCAGCAGCGTGGCGGGTCGTGTTGGAGTTTTCGGCGCGGAAGGTCGGACCGAAGGTGTAGATGTTGCGGAAGGCCATGGCAAAGGTCTCGCCGTTGAGCTGGCCGGAAACGGTCAGGTTGGTCTGCTTGCCGAAGAAGTCCTTGGAGTAATCCACCTTGCCGTCGTCGGTTCTCGGCGGATTATTCAGATCCAGCGTCGTTACCTGGAACATTTCGCCTGCGCCTTCGCAGTCGGAGCCTGTAATCAGGGGCGTGTGCACATATACGAAATCGCGCTCCTGGAAGAACTTGTGGATCGCGTAGGCAATCAGGCTGCGGACGCGGAAAACG